>JAEUJS010000380.1 GCA_016792935.1 Archangium sp.
CAGGAAGCCCTTGAGCGCCTGACGGTCCGTCAGATGCGACTCGACCTCTTCGAAGCACACGCCGAGGCCGCGCAACATGCCGCGCCCATCGCGATCGACGCGCACCACCGAGCCCACCAGCGTGCAGTAGCGAGGCCCGTCGACGAAAGGCAGCGCGAGCGCGACGCGAACCGGAGTGCCTTCGCGCGCGGGCTCTTTGGTGCGCAGGTACAACCCGCCCTCAGACAGGTCCGCCACCGCGTCACGAACGAAGCGATTCCCGATTCGGCAGTGCGCCGTCAGCGCCACGGGGATTCGGGGGAAATTTCGCTTCTCAGCACCAGGCATGCGACCTCCGGCCACAGTCAGCGACAACGGGCGCGAAGGTGTGCGAAGTGCCTACTTGTTGTCAATAACGCGGGGCGGCAAAGTCGCGAAATAGCGTCACTTTTCGGTGACTGGCCGTTCACGTTCTTCGCGCGCCCTCATTTTTCAACGGCAACGGTCTGAACCGCGTGCCGGAAAATGAAGATGCGTTCGGTGTTGGTGCGGTTGTCCGCCGGTACCACGAAGAAGCCCGACGTCGGCGCCTTGTGATCAGCCGAGAAGCCCGCGACCTGGCGCCCGTCTTTGAACGTCACGCGGACCTTCGCGCCGTTCGTCGCCGGAGCGCGCGCTCCCGGAGCGAGCATGAAGAAGAGCGCCTTCACGCGTTCACGCGCGAGCGTCTCGGTGCCGCCGTTTGCGAGGTGCAGGTGCAGCTGCGCGTCGCCGAGCTTGGCGTCCTTGATCGCGCCGCGCTTCACCTGGCCTTCGACGGTGTGGAGGATGACGCGGTGCTCACCCGGCACGGGCACGGGCTGACGCTGTTCTGCGCCACCGGCGTTCGCCGCCGCCACCGGAGCGACAGGGCCACCCGGAATCTGCGACTGCGTCACGTTGATGTTCGGTGCAGCCTGAACCGGAGTCGCCACACGCACCGGATCAGGTCCACCCAGCGGTGGAACGGCCGCGCGCGCAGGAGGCGTCGTGTACTGGAACTGCGACGGCATCGGCGCCGCGGGAACCGGAGCGGGTGCGGGCGCGACGGGAGCCGGTGAGGGCTGCGAGACGGCGACGGCCCAGCTGTCCTGCTGCGGTTCTTCTTCGAGCACCGTGCCCTGAATGACCTCTTCTTCTTCGGCGACCACGCCCTCGACCACGTCAGCAGACGAGTCTGCTGCGGAAAGGGGAATCGACTCGCGATCGTCGTTCCACTGCTGGCCGGTGCCGGTGAGCTGCGAGTTGTCGATGAAGTCGTAGTTGCTCGCCAGCTCGAGCTTTTCCTGGGGAGGAGCGGCGGTGCCGGCGCGAACGTTGGTGGCGAGCTCCGAGAGCGACGCGTTCTCGACGACGAATTCACCGGGGTCGGCGTCGATGCTGATGTCTTCGGAAGGCTCGGCGGTGCCGGTCGCTCCGAGGAACTCGGAATTGGTGGCCAGCGCGATGGGCTCGTTGGGCGCTCCGCCGAATTCGTCGGCAGGGTCGACCGTGTTCTCCCAGCTGCTCGCGAAGACCTCGTTGCCCGCGGCGGGTGCGGCAGTCGGCAGCGGCATCGGCGCGCCTGCGACAGGAGCGGGCCGCGCAGCGGGAGGCGCAAACGCGGACTGCGGTGGCGGTGCGGGAGGAGGAGCGGGCTGCTTGGCGAACGTCGGAATGCGCGGAGCCGACTCCGGAGCCATCGCGAGGAGATCGAACGAAGAGCCGCTGCTGCTCAGCGACGGCGCTGCGACGGGCGCCGGCGCGGGCGCATCCCACGCGGTCGAGGCGGGAGCGGCGACCTCGACTTCAGCATCGAGGAGCGGCTCCACCGTTGCTTCGAGCATCGGTTCGACGGCGACGTCGAGCGGTGCGTCGCTCATCACCGGCACGGGCGCGTCGAAGCTGGCCATCGGCGCGCTCGGCATCGTCGCGACTGGATCGCTCCACTCCGGTGTCGCGCTCGTGCCAGCGAACGACGGTGCAGCGCCGACGTTCGAGCTCGGAGCGGTCGGCATCGTCGCTCCGGGCACCGCGGCGCTGGGGCTCGTCGCAGCGGGTGCGCCAGGTGCAGCGCTCGGGCTCGCAGCGAACGCATGAGGTGCAGCGCTCGGGCTCGTCGCAGCGAACGCACTCGTCGCAGTGGCCACGTTCGAGCTCGGCGCAGTCGGCATCGTCGCCCCGGGCACGGTCACAACGCCCACATTCGACATCGGCGCGCTCGGCATCGTCGCGCCGGGCACCGGTGCATCAAAGGTGGGCGCATTGACGCCGACGTTCGAGCTCGGCGCGGTCGGCATCGTCGCACCGGGAACTGGACCTTCGATGAGATCAGCCGACGGCTGCAGCGAGAGCGGCGGCGGCACGTCGCTCATCGACGGCAGCGGGAGCGGGCGCGGCGCAGGCGCCAAGGCAGGCACCGGCGCGACGGGCGGCGACAACGACGGCGGCGCGAGCTTGATGGGCGTGAGCGCGATCTCCGGCGCTCCACTGCCGAGCAGGCTGCTCTGCGCACGCAACCTGGGCTGGGTCGGCGGAATCTCGTCGTCACCGAGCGCGACCGGTGCGCGCTCGGGCGTGAACATCACTTCGGGCGCGGCCCCGGTGGGTGCAGAGACCGGCTTCTCCGCGATCGAGATGCTCGGCTCGTTCTTGATCTCCGGCGACGGCGCGGGCGTGACGTTGACGCTCGCGCTGAGCGGCGCGGGCGCTGAGGGCTTGTCCTCGAGCAGGTCGGGCGCGATCGAGATGCTCGGCTCGTCCTTGATCTCCGGCGACGGCGCGACCTCGACGGTGATGCTCGCCGACACGCTCGCCGACGGCGCTTCGCTCAGCAGCTCGGGCGCGATGGAAATGCTCGGCTCGTCCTTGATCTCCGGCGACGGCGCGACGACGGTGTTCACCGTCGCCTTCAACAGGCCCGAGGTCGAAGACGGCACGGGCGGCGGCATCGCCGGTGAAGTCGGATCATCGCTCGCGAACGGATCGAGCGTGACCGCCGGGAGCGAACGGTAGGTGGGCGCCGTCTCTTCTTCGGTCGGAAGATTCAGCGCGGGTGCGCTCGGCAACGTCGGCGAGTTGCCCACCTCACCGAGCGCAGGCCCTGACGGAGGCAACGCGATCGCGTTGAGCGCGTCGCCCGGCGTCGTCGGTGCATCGGCGACGTCGGCGAGGAAACTCGGGGCAGGCGCGCTCGCCGTCGGTGCATCGGCGACCTCGGCGAGGAAGCTCGGCGTCGGGCCAGCCGCGCTCGCGGTCGGTGCGTCGGCGTCGGCAAGGAAGCTCGGTGTCTCGGTGACGGCAGGAGCGCTCGTCGGTGCGTCCGCGACGTCGGCCAGGAAGCTCGGCGTCTCACTGACGGGGCCGGCAGGCGCAGGCGCTTCCGAGAGGAAGGCGGGCAGCGGCTCGCTCGGCGGCGAAGCGGCGGGCGCGTCGGCGAGGAAGCTCGGCAGCGGAACGCTCGGAGACGCCGCGGGAACCGGCTCGCTCAAGAAGCTCGGCAACGGCTCCGACGCAACCTGCGCCGCTGCGGCGTCGGCCGCGGGCGGAGCGGCGTCGTCTCCGAGATCGACGTCGATGTCGTCGTCGTCGCTTGCGACGTCTGCCGGCGGAGCGGCGGGAGGTGGGGCAGGGGCCAGCTCCGTTGCCGCCGGGCGGGGCGCCGAGGCGTCGATGGAGATCGACAGATCATCCAGCGACGGCATGAAGTCCGACGTCACCTCGGGCTTCGGCGCGTCGGCGGCGACCTGAGGCAGCTCGAGCGGCGCCAGCGCTTCGATCTTCGCGGCCGGCGTCGAGACCGGCTTCGCCGAGAACGACATCACGCTGCTCTCGGTGGCCATCGGCACGTCCGACTCGGAGAGCACTGGCCTGGCCGAGGGCTTCAGCCCTGCGGCGCCTGCGGCAGAGACGGGCTTCGCCGAGAACGACATCACGCTGCTCTCGGTGGCCATCGGCACGTCCGACTCGGAGAGCACCGGCCTGGCCGAGGGCTTCAGCCCTGCGGCGCCTGCGGCAGAGACGGGCTTCGCGGAGAACGACATCACGCTGCTCTCGGTCGCCAGCGGAACGTCGGACTCAGAAAGAATCGGCCTGGCGGCGGGCTTCGCCGAGAACGACATCACGCTGCTCTCGGTCGCCAGGGGCACGTCGGCCTCGCTCAAGAACGACTTGAGCTCGACGTTTTCGGTCGCGGGTCCTGGCCCGGCGGGCTTCATCGCGAACGACATCACGCTGCTCTCGGTCGCCAGCGGCACGTCGGTCTCACGCAGCGCCTCGGCGGTCGCGGCATCGAGCTGCGTGATGGCGGTGGTCGAGGTGAGCGCGCCCTTCTTTCCGACGCTCACCATCGGCGCGTCGGCGATGTCCCCGGCGGGCTGGATCTCGAGGACCTCTTCGTCGCCGATCTCCATCACGTCGTCGGTGCCGACTTCCTGCGCCTCCTCGGCCTGCACTGACGGCGGCTTCGGCGCGGGCGCTGACGGCGTCAGCAGCGGGGAAGGCGCCGACGGCCTGGGCTTGATGGTGAACGAAGGCGGAACGAAGACGGGCGCGCGTGGCGCCGACGGAACCGGAGCAGGCACCGTCGTCTTCGGCGTCGGCGGATTCGGATTCGGGTTCCACGCAGGCGCAGGCGGAGCCGCGACCGGAGCCGGCGGATTCCACGTCGGCGCAGCCGGCATCATCGGCTGATGGGGCTGAGGAGCGGCGTGCGCGGCCGGGTCGTAGCCCCACTGCTGCTGTGGCTGCGGTTGCTGCGGCGGGTAGTACGCGCCGGTGTTCGGGTCGTACCAACCCTGCTGCTGCTGCTGGGCGGCGGGGTCGTAGCCGTAGCCCGCCTGTTGCTGCGGCTGCGGCTGGTACCACTGCCCGGTGTTCGGGTCGTACCAGGGCTGGTTGGGATCTTGCGGTTGCTGCGCGTAGTACTGCTGCGTGTTCGGATCCCACTGCTGCTGGTACTGCTGATTCTGGCTGGGATCGACGTAGCCCGCGTTGGGGTCAAAGCCCTCAGGGGGGTACTGGTACCAGTTGCCGTCGGGTCCGTAATAGCCCTGCGGCTGCTGCACGTAGGCAGACAGATCCACGCCCAGCGCCATGCCCAGTTCCTGCCAGCGCTGTTCTTCCTGTGGCGTGAGGCCGTTCGTCTTCCGCTTCTCATCGAGAAAGCGGAACTCACGCATGGCCGACTGAGTGTCCGACATGGGCGGGTCGGAGACTAACCCGGCCACGCGCTTGCGGAAATTCTCACTTTCGAGGGGAAAGACGAATGGTCAGGACGTGTGCGACACGCCCCAACACTGCTTCCGCCGCGCTCCGAAGTGTCGGGCGAACGTAGCCGCAAGGCGGAGACTCGCCCTGGGAATCAGCGACTCTTGAGGTCGGCCTGGAGCTCTTCGTTGAGCCGCTCCAGCGTGGTCCCGAACCGGTTCTCGAGCGCCTTCTCGAACGGAGTGCCCTTGCCGCAGTCCTTCATCAGCTCGACCAGCTCGTACATGCTCTTGCGTTCGATCAGCAGCCGCACGGCGAGCGCCGAGACCGCGTAGCTCAAGGCCGGGTTCGCGTTGCCGATCAGCGCGCCGCTGCTCATCTCCTTGAGCGAGGGCGTCTGGCCCTGCGCGGCGAGCTTCTTGATGGCCTTCATGTCTCCAGGCGGAGGCTCGTCGTGTCCTTCAAAGCGCCACTCGATGAACTCCGCGGTGCCCTCGTGCATCCAGATGGGCAACACGCGCCCGTTGAACGAGACGAGCTCATCCATCACCGCGTGCACGTATTCGTGAACGAGCACCGCGCGGTTGCGATCGTTCATTTCGGCCGAATCGTTCATGCGAATCGCGTCGGCCGAATAGAAACCGGCGATCGACTGCGCGGCCTGCGGGCCGTGGTGCAGTCGGAACTCCTCACGGGAATAGAGGATGACGTCGAGCGGCTTGTCACGTGCCGCTCCGAGCAGCCGTTGCACCTGCACGCGCGCGTCTTCGAGCGCCGCCTGCACCGCGCCCTCGTAGTCAGCGCGCTGACCGAAATC
>JAEUJS010000472.1 GCA_016792935.1 Archangium sp.
ATCTGCTGCGCGAGCGCGCGCACCGACGGCTCTCCACCCGCTCGCAAGCCGACCGGAGCTTCCACCGACGCCGTCAACACGCGCTGCTGCGGAGTCGGCCCCGGGTGCACCTCGAGCAACACCACGCCGCCCTCGAGCTTCGGCGCGTCGACCAAAGACAACCGCCCCAATCCGCGCGGCAGTGCCGATTCCGGAAGCAGGAAGTGGAACGAGACGATCGCCTTCTGCACGGTCAGCGGGTTGAACTTCAGAACGGCCTTCTGCTGCTTTTCCGGAACCAACGGCGTGAGCACGTCGAGATCCATCGCCGCGATCACGACGCCCGCGCGCAAGATCTTGTCGCTGCGCGAGAGGCGCACGCCGGGCATCGGGCCATCGAAGGCGAGCCGATCGACGAGCTCATCGGCTTGCAAGACATCGGCGCCGAGTTCGCGCGCCCGCTCGGCGAACTGACCCCACAGGCCCTCGCGGCCGCCGTCGTGCACCAAAGGTCCACTGAGCGTTCGTCCAAGAACTCGGGCGCGCGTCAACGCAGCGCTGCGATCGCTCGGCGCGAGGAAGCGCTCCAGCTTGCGCAAGAGCGCGCTGGTCTCGAGCGGCGTGTCGGTCGGCAGCGCGGGAAACTTCGAGAGCGAGCGCTTGAACTTCCACTTTCCGAAGAAGCCCTCGGGCGGGAAGTCAGGCTTGCTCTGGAAGAACGAGTCGCTCGCGTCACCCGCGGCTTGCGCCTTGCGCACCAGCTCGTCGAAGGCTTCGGCGTTCTCGCCGAGGGCGCGGGCGAGCTCGGGTCCGCGGTGTTTTTCGTCGTGGTTCAGCTCGAACCAGCGGCTCTGCTCGAGCAGCTGCAAGGGCACCGAGTGCAACAGCCGCGAGACCGGCTGCACCAGCCCGAGCTCGGTGAGCACTTCCTCGAACGCCGGCACGCTCTTGACCGGCGGAATGAGGAAGGGCGCGTGCGGATACGTGAAGCCCTGGAACGTGTACTTCTCGCCGAGCCCATCGTGCGGGACGTACAGCGTCTGCATTCCGCGGCGGGCGAGGATCGCAGCGGCGATCGCTCCCGAGAGTTGGCCGCCGATCACGATCGCGTCGTAGACGTGGCGCCCCGGCGCTTTGCGGGTGAGCGAAGCCCCCTGGGGCGACGCTGTTGGGTGGCGAGTCTGCTCCGCGGCGGTGCGCTTGGCGGCGCTCACAACGCGTCCCTCAAACTGACCTTGCGGCCCTCGAGTGACAACCGGCCCGCGGCGATGTCTTTCACGACCTTCACGTAGAGCCGATGTTCTTCGATCTGAATCCGCGCGCCCAACTTCGACTCATCGTCGCCTGGAAGAACCGGTACCGCCGCCTGCGCGATGATCGGACCGGTGTCCATGCCCTCGTCCACGAAATGAATCGTACAGCCGGCGATCTTCACGCCGGCGTTGATGGCCTGACGCACGCCGTGCATCCCCGGAAACGCAGGGAGCAGAGCAGGGTGGATGTTGATCACGCGGCCCGGAAACGCGCGCAGGAAGATCGGCGTGACGAGCCGCATGTAGCCCGCGAGACAGACCCACTCGACGCCGTGTTCTTTGAGCGTCGCGACGAGCTTCTCGTCGAACGCTTCGCGCGACGTGAAGGTCTTGTGGTCGAGCACGACACTCGGAACACCGGCGGCGCTCGCGCGATCGATCACCTTCGCGCCCGGCACGTTGCAGACCACCACGGAGAGCTTCGCGTTCGAATCGCCGCGGAGCCCGTCAGCGAGTGCCTGGAAGTTCGAGCCGCCGCCGGAGGCGAGCACGCCGAAGCGGATCATCGCGACGATCCCCTCTCCCTCAGGGAGAGGGTCGGGGTGAGGGAGCGCATCCTGATCATGGCTCGACGACGGCCTCGGCTTCTGCGCCCGGCTTGCCGGCTTCGATTTGCCCGATGTCCCACGCCGTGATGCCGCGCTTGCCGAGCACCTCGATCGCCTGCTTCACGTCACCCGGAGCGAGCACCACCGTCATCCCGATGCCCATGTTGAAGGTGTTGAACATCTCCATGCGCTCGACCTCGCCGAGCCGCTGGAGCACGTCGAAGATCGCCGGCCGCTTCCACGCCGATTCCTTGAGCACCGCGCGCAACCCGTCGGGAATGCAGCGCGGCACGTTGCCCGGAAGTCCCGAGCCCGTGATGTGCGCCAGCCCCTTCACGTTCACTTCGCCCATCAACGCGAGGATGTCCTTCACGTAGATGCGCGTTGGCTCGAGGAGCGTTTTCCCCAGCGAAATTCCTTCGACCGAATCGGTGAGCTTCAGCTTCGCGTCTTCGAGAATTCTGCGCGCCAGCGAGAAGCCGTTCGAATGCAGACCCGACGACGCGAGCCCAAGCACGCGATCTCCAGGCGCGATCGATTTGCCGTCGATGATCTTCGAGCGCTCGACGATGCCGACCGCGAAACCCGCCAGCTCGTATTCGCCGGGCACATAGAAGCCGGGCAGCTCCGCCGTCTCTCCACCGAGTAGCGTGCAGCCGCTCAGCTCACAGCCCTTCGCCACGCCGGCGATCACCTTCTCGGCACGCTCGACGTCGAGCCGCGCGGTCGCGAAGTAGTCGAGGAAGAAGAGCGGCTCGGCCCCGCTGGTGAGCACGTCGTTCACGCTCATCGCGACGAGATCGATGCCCACCGTCTCGTGCAGATCCATCGCGAAGGCGAGCTTGAGCTTGGTGCCCACGCCGTCGGTGCCGCTGACGAGAATCGGTTCCTTGTACTTGCCGGGAGGGATCGCGAAGAGCCCTCCGAAACCGCCGACGCCGGACACCACTTCCGAACGCCGCGTCTTCGCGGCGTGGGGCTTGATTCGCTCGACGAGGGCGTCACCTGCTTCGATGTCGACGCCGGCCTGCTTGTAGGTCGTAGCCACGCGGCGGCTTGTATCTGGTCGCTCTGAGCTTCTCCACGAGTACGCTCACGCGCCTCGTTCTCCCGGGCTCCCGCCCCTCGTCGAAACCTTCCATGAAAGCGCTCCTCTCGAAGTGGCGGTACGAAGCCTTCGCGCTCCTCGTCTTCGCGGTCTTTGGAGCGATGCATCTGTTCTTCTCGGTGCCCTTGCTCGGCCTCCAGGCGGTCGAGAAGGGCGGCAGCGTGCACTCCGCGGTGCAGAGCCTCGACGGCCGCGTCACCAATTTGTTGTTCAAGATTCGCGGCGAACAGCCGGCCCACGACGACGTGGTGGTGGTCGAGATCGACGAACGTGGATCGAATCGGTACGGCCTGTGGCCCTGGCCGCGCGAGGTGATCGCCGACGCGATCGAGAAGTTGCTCGATCTCGACGCGCGCGTGGTGGGGCTCGACATCTCGTTCAACAACGAAGCGCCGGTGAACGTGCGTGAGAAGGAATGGCTCGCCGCGCTGCAGGCCGGTGGCGCGTTGTCTCCTGAGCTCGAGGCGGTGAAGACCGAGCTGACTCAGCGCACCACGAACACGCCCGACGATCGCCTCGAAGCCGCGCTCAAACGTGGAGGCCAGCGCGTGGTGCAGGGCACGATTCCCTACGGCGAGAAGGATCTGCTCACCACCACCGATGCGCAGCGCGCCCAGTGGGCCGAGAGCGCGAAGAGCTCGGTCATTACCAGCGTGCCCGGCAAGGTGAAGGGCTCGTTCGTGCCCATCGCCAGGGTGAAGGCGTACCCGTTCGTGGGGGTCTTCGCGCCGCTCCCGCGCTTCGCCGCCACGGGGAGCCCCATCGCGCACTTCGCCACCATTCCCGACGTCGACAGCACCATTCGCCGCTCGCCGTTGTTGTTGCGGCTCGATCAACCCGAAGGCCTGCTGCCGTCACTCGCGCTCGCCGTCGCCGCGAAGCAGCTCGACGCGCAGATCTTCCCCGACGCGCTCGACAACAAGCTCAACCACATCGTCCTCCGCACTTCGAAGGGAGACGTGGTGGTGCCCGTCGAAGGCGAATCGCCGATGACGCTCATCAACTACCCGGGCGCCGACAGCGCGTTCCACCGCTTGAGCATCGTCGACGTGCTGGACGGCAAGGTGAAGAAGGAAGACGTGGCCGGCAAGGCGATCCTCGTCGGCGTCACCATCGTCGGCAGCACCGGCGATCAGCGCGTCACGCCGTTCTCGGAATTCACGGGCGGCATCTACACGCACGCCTCGGTCGTCTCGAACGTGCTGCGCGGTGACTTCATGGCGCGCCCTGACTGGCTCAACTACCTCGAGCTGGTGCTGATGGCGGTGCTCGGTCTGGGCATGGGCTTCGCGACGCCGCGCCTCAAGTCCTTCACGCGCAAGAGCCTGCTGCTGGTGGCCGTGGTGCTCGGCTACTCGCTGGTCACCTACGCGCTCTTCACGAAGGGCCTCAAGGTCGACTGGGTGGTGCCCACGCTGCAGCTGGTGGTCACCGCGTTCGGAACGATCTTCCTTGGCTACCTGTCGGTCGATCGCGAGAAGCTGAAGATGCGCAGCACGTTCAGCCGCTACCTCGGTGAAGAGGTGATGGACGTGGCGCTCGAGAACCCCGATCGCCTCAACCGCGGCGAGAAGCGCGAGATGACGGTGCTCTTCTCGGACATTCGCGGCTTCACCTCGCTGTCCGAGCACATGTCTCCCGAGAAGCTGGCTGACTTCATCAACCAGTACCTCTCGCCGATGACGCAGATCGTGTTCGACGAGAAGGGCACGCTCGACAAGTACATCGGCGACGCGGTGATGGCGTTCTGGAACGCGCCGCTCGATCAACCCGATCACGCCCTGCGCGCCTGCCGCGCCGCGGTGCACATGCTCGCCCGCCTCGAGGAACTGAAGCTGGAGTGGCGCAAGGCCGGCTACCCCGAGCTCGAGATCGGCATCGGCATCAACACCGGCCAGATGGTGGTCGGCAACATGGGGTCTGACGTGCGCGTCGACTACACCGTGCTCGGCGACAGCGTGAACCTCGGCTCTCGCCTCGAAGGCACCACCAAGGAATACGAGGTGCGCACCATCATCAGCGAGTCGACGCGCGCCGCCGTGAAGGACGGCATCGTGACGCGGCGGCTCGGCGCGGTGCGCGTGAAGGGCAAGAAGGTGCCCGTGGGCATCTACGAGCTGCGCGCGCTGGGAACCCCTTCGGAAACCGACGCCCAGGCCATCGCCCTCTTCGAGACCGGGCTCGCCGCGTGGACGGCGAGAAAGTTCGACGAGGCCGAAGCGCGCTTCAAAGAGGTGCTCGCGCTGTGGCCTTCCGACGGCCCGACGCGCAACTACCTCGCCGAGCTCGAAGACTTCCGCGCCAATCCGCCTCCTGCCGATTGGGACGGTGTGGTGTCACTGAAGACCAAATGAGGCTCGACCTGGGGCGAGCCGAGGGGAAGAGCGGGGTTTCATTGACGATCCGCCGTTTGCGGGTGAGATTGGGCCACTTCCATGGGCGCTGAAGAAGCTCTGTTCCAACGGTTCGGAAAAGACATTCCCAAGGGGACGGTGCTCTTCCGCGAAGGCGATCCCGGCAAGGAGATGTACGTCATCCAGTCCGGGCGAATCGCGATCTCGAAGAAGGTGCGCGACGTCGAGAAGGTGCTCGCGGTGCTCGGCCCCGGCGAGTTCTTCGGAGAGATGGCCATCATCTCGAACAAGCCGCGCAACGCTTCGGCCACGGTCGAAGAAGAGGCGCGCGTGCTGGTGATCGACCCGCGCACGTTCGAGGCGATGATCCGCGGCAACTCGGAAATCGCGGTGCGCATGATCAAGAAGCTCGCTGAGCGCTTGAGCGACGCCGACGCGCAGATCGAGAACCTGCTGCTGAGCGATCCCAACAGCCGCATCCTCCATCACATGCTGCACCTGTGTCAGACGCGCGGCCGCCAGAGTGAAGAGGGCATCGACATCGACTTTCCGGTGCGTGATCTCCCGCGTGAGCTCGCGGTGGGGGAACCCGCCATTCGCTTCATGATCAACCGCCTCGAGCGCGCCGGCCTCATCGACGTGCAGGGCGATCGGGTGACGGTGCGCGACACGGCGCGGCTCTTCGACTTCCTCCGGTATCTCGAGATGAAGTGGAAGTTCGGGGAACTCTAAGCGGCGCCATGAAGCTCAAAGTGCTGGGCCCACATGGCGGCGAACTCCCGGGGTGCAAGAGCACCTGTCTGCTCGTCGACGACCGCCTCGCGCTCGACGCCGGGTCGCTGACCTCGATGCTCGAACTCGATCAGCTCGCGAAGGTCGACGACATCCTGCTGACGCACTCGCACTTCGATCACGTCAAGGACCTGCCGATGTTGTCCGACGTGATGGTGGGCCGCAGAGACACGCCCATCACCATTCACAGCAACTCCGAGTGCATCACCACGCTCAAGAAGAACATCTTCAACAACGTGCTGTGGCCCGACTTCACGGCCATTCCCACGAAGAAGAACCCCGTCTTCAAGCTGCGCAGCTTCAAGGCCGGAGCGAAGGTGAAGGTCGGCCCCTACGACGTGAAGTCGGTGCTCGTCAGCCACCCCGTCGAGTCGTGCGGCTACGTGGTGAGCGACGGCCAGGTGTCGATGGCCATCTCCGGAGATACCGGACCCACCGAGAAGTTCTGGCAGGTGCTCAACAAGACCGAGAACCTCAAGCTGGTGCTCATCGAGTGCAGCTTCCCCAACTCGCTGCAGCCGCTGGCCGACATCAGCGGGCACTTCACGCCCCAGACGCTGGAAAAAGAGCTCGAGAAGTTCGATCGCCGGGGCGCCGAGGTGCTGCTGTACCACCTGAAACCGGCCTTCGTTTCGCAGCTGGCGAAGGAAGTGAAACACCTGCCGGTGCACGTGTCGGAACTGGGCGAAGAATTCGAGTTCTGATACTCGCTGCTCTCGCGTGACGGCCTCACTCGTCCTCGGAATCGCCGGTGGCACTGCTTCGGGCAAGACCACCGTGGCGCGGAAGATCCACGAAGCGTTCGCCTCGCGCGTCGCGTTCATCGATCAAGACTCGTATTACAAACCGCTCGATCACCTGAGCCTCGAGGAACGGCGCGAGGTGAACTTCGATCACCCCGACGCCTTCGACTCGGACCTGCTCGCCTCGCACGTCAAGGCGCTCAAGGCCGGCCAGGCCATCGAGAAGCCCGTCTACGACTTCGTCAGCTCGACGCGGCAGCCGCGCACCGTCACCGTGGTGCCCGCCGAGCTGGTGTTGATCGAAGGCATCCTGGTGATGCACATGGAAGCGCTCCGCCAGGAAATGGACGTGAAGATCTTCGTCGAGACCGAAGACGACGTGCGCATCATTCGGCGCCTCACGCGCGACATCAAAGAGCGCGGCCGCGACTTCGATCACGTCATTCACCAGTACTTCAAGCACGTGCGGCCGATGCACATGGCCTTCGTCGAGCCGAGCAAGCGCTGGGCAGACATCGTGGTGCCTCACGGCGGCAACAACGAGACGGCGATCGACATGCTGGTGGGGGCCATCAAGGCCCGCCTCGTGAAGCGCTGATATCTGGCCAAAACCCACCCGCAGCATCGACTTTTGGCCACTTATGAAGTGCGGGTGAAGAGCGCGTCCATCGTCAGCGCGGTGGTGACCAGGCCGCGCGAGTGTTCGTTCTCGTTCACGCCCCAGGTGGTGATCAACGTGAGGAAGAGCGCCTTGCGCGAGCGCGTCTCAGCACGGAAGACGTCACATTTGCGCCGCAGCTCGCGCGCGTAGGCCTTGTCCACGGTGAAGGGCCCTTCCGAGAACTTCAGCTCGCAGAGGTTGAGGCACGCGTCGGCGCGCTCGATGATGAGATCGATCTGCGCTCCATCGGAGTCACGGGTGCCACGGCGTTCCCACGAACCGGAACTGGTCTCGACGCCCGCGATGCCCAGCGCCGCCTTGATGGCGCGCACGTGTTTGAGCGCCAGCGCCTCGAACGCGAGGCCTGACCACGCGCGCCACGCCGGCGTGCCCTGTCTGCGCAGCCAGTCGACGTCGCCGCGCCGCCCCTCGATCCACGTGAGATAGAAGAGCGAGTACTCGTCCGACAGCCAGTACACCGCCTCGCGCTTGCCGCGCCCCAGCCGCGGCATCTGCAAGATGAAGCCTGCCTCTTCGAGCTCGTCGAGCACGCGCGTCGCAGCGCCGCCAGAGCCGAGCTTCGCCGCCTCGAGCAGCGCGGTGCGGGTCAACCCTCGGCGCTTCTTCGCCAGCGCACGCACCACCGCCTCGTGGCGATCGGCCTGCTCGAACAGCGACGCGTAGAGGTGCTCGAACTCGGTACGCAGTGGTCCTTCGCGCGTGAAGCACAGACGATCGATGGCCTGCACCGCCGACTCACCGCGCCGCACCTGGGTGAGGTAGTGCGGCACGCCACCCAGCGCCATCGTCAACAGCAGCGTCTGGTAGCGCCCCAGCCGCACGCCGCGCGAGAGCAGCAGCTCTTCAGTGTCCGCCAGTGAGAACGGCTCGACCCGCAGCCGCCGCGTGACGCGGTTGTGCAACCCGCCACGCTGCCGCACGAGGTTCTCCAGCATCCACGACGCGGCTGAACCACACAGCACCACCAGCAGCTTCGGCTGCTGCACGGCCCACGCGTTCCAGAAGTGCTCGAAGGCGCTCAAGAAGCCCGAGCGGCGCGACGCGAGCCAGGGCACTTCGTCGAAGAAGACGACCAGCTTTCCGGCGTTCTGCTTCTTGTTCAGTCTCGTCAACCTCGGCGAGAGGAAAGCCCGCAGCTGCTCGAAGGCCGCGAACCAGTCGTGTGGTGGAGCGAGCGCGGCGGGGCTCGCATGCGCGCGGGCGAGTGAGGTCGCGAACGACTGGAGCTGCGTGCGCAGACTGACCTCGTGCATGCCGACCAACTCGAAACAGATGTGCTCGGCCAGGACCTGGCGAATCAGAAAGGTCTTCCCGACGCGGCGGCGGCCATACAGCGCGAGGAGCTCGGCCTGTCTGCTGTGCAGCGCCTCGTCGAGTACCGCGCGCTCGGCGTGACGTGCCACCAGCAGTGAAGTCTCGCCGTTTCGAGAGGGCATGTGTGCTCGCAGCGTACCGTATTGGTAGCCAAAACGGCCTCGTCGATGCGAGTTTTGGCTACTTATAGAAAATCATAAGTAGCCGAAACTCACTCGAGAACACGCGTTTTGGCGAGATATGCGAGGTGAACTCAGGGGGGCGCGCCAGCGTCCGCGACGGGCTCGTCGAGCACGTCCGCGAGGTGGAAGGGCAGCTCGCCGAAGCGGCTCCCGTCTGACTGCATCACCTGATCGCGTGTGCCGCGGACGTAGAAGGCGCTCGGTGTACCGAGCACCTCGAGGCCGATGGTGAGACGACCGAGTTCCTTGCCGTCGTCGCCGTACACCGCCACCCACCGCGCCTTCGGCCCCAGGCCGTACTTGTTCCAGTCCTTCGGGTGTTCCTCGCCGGGAGCGAGCGCCTTGAAGGCCCCCAGCATCCACAGGGCGCCGGTGATCTTGAACAGCTTCGCCTTGCCCGCGCGCGGGGCCGTCACCTTCCAGCTCTCGGCCGAGGCGTCGACGCCGTCCTTCTGGACCACCACGTCCGGCCCGGCTGCGGGGTCGTGGAAGACCATCTTCGTGACCAGCTCGCGGCGGAACTGCACCACTGCACGGTCGCGCAGGTCGCCCGGGTTGCGATCGAGCTGCGTGATGCCGTCGGTGAGGCGCGCGAGCGTGGTGCCCTCGGCGTCTTCGCGCAGACCGAAGTAGAGGTCTTTGGCTTCGGTGGCCTCTCCATGCTCGTCGACCCCCGCATCGACCCACAGCTTCGCGCCGCGCAGGCGCACCGTGCCGCCGTCGGCATACGTCACGTTGGCCTCGAGCAGTGGAGTGTCGAAGCCCAGCTCTCGGCGTTTCTCCGGGGTGTCAGCGAAGAATGTCTGCGCCCGCAGCTGCGCGATGCTGGTGAGCATCGACGAGATGCTCGGGCCATCGGCCGGGCCCTTGTCGGGCCGCACGAGGTTCCACTGGCGCGAGCCGGGCTCGCGCTCGATCGCGTAGTCGTTCGCCGTGGTCTTCACCGCGAGGCTGGTCATCGCCGGCTCGTCGAGCGCGAAGGTGAGCTTGTCTTGCAGCTCGAAGGTCGACCTCGCCAACATGAACCGCACGCCGCCTTCGGCCTGGTACACCGCGGTCTCGTCGTTGCGGCGCACATAGATCGAGCCGTCGAAGAGGTTCTCCAGCCCGCCGACGAGCCGCACGGTGCGCTGCTCGCCGTTCACCATCGCCGTCGCCTCGACTTCCCACTGCGGCGGAGCGAGCCCGTATTTCGCGAGCACCGCGGCGTCAGGCGCTTCGTCGAGCGTGTCCTTGAACTTCGAGGTCTGCAGGTGGCTGAGCAGCCCGTCGATGACCAGCTTGTCGGCGCGCGCGCGCACTGGGCTGGTCACCCACCACACGCCGCCTTCCTTCACGAGCGTCGTCAGTTGACCACCCGCGGTCACCTTGACCGACGTGAAGTCGGCAGGCGCCGAGCCGCCATCGCGCAGGCGCTCGTCGAGCTTCTGCGGCGCGAAGAGCCGCAGATCGTGATCGGTCTTCTTCTCGGTCAGCTGGTCCTTCTTGAAGATCCCGAACCAGGCGTAGCCGCCCAGACCGCCAGCGACCACCACCAGCGCCGCGAGTTGGAGCAACGTCTTGCGCGTCTGGTTCATGAGCTCACCGCGAGCGCCGGGTGTTCCAGATGGTCAACCCGATCGACAGCAAGAGCGTCGGGAGCAACACCATCGACACCAGGCGAATGTGCGAGAGCGTGGTGTTGTCGAGATCCACGCTCGAGAGATCGCGGTCGGGCGGGCGAATGGTGATCTTCTTGCCCTGCTGCGTGGCCCACGCGATCGAGTTGAGGACGAGATCTCGGTTCGACGCGACGCCGAACGCTCCGGCGACGAGGTCGGCGTCGCCGAAGATCGCGAAGCGCGCCTCGTTGCTTCGCCGCGGGGTGACGCTGGTGGTCGGCACGGTCGCGGCCGCGGCGAGGATCAGCTGGCCCGCGCGTTCTCCATCGTCGCGCGTCGGCTTGTCGGCCAGCGTGTTCTCGACCCACGCGTAGGGTGTGGTGAGCACCAGCGGGTTGATGATCAGCCCGTCGAGCGTGCCGACGCCGAGCCGGGTGATCGCGCGCGTGGTGGGGAAGAAGACGTTGGCCTGCGCGGTCATCAGCGGCGTGGTGATCTCGTGCTCCTGCACGAAGGGCGAATAGACGAGGTACGGGTTGTCGGGGTTCACCTTGGGGTCGGCCACGATGCCGTTCTCGAGCTGCACGCCATACGGCGCGATCACTGGCCCGAGGCCGACGTCGGGGCCTACTTCCGAAAAGTAGAGCAGCCGACCGCCCTGCGAGAGGTAGGTCGCGATCAACGCGCGCTCGAGCTCGGAGAACGTGTTGCGCGGCGCAGAGATCACCACCGCCGACGCGTCAGCGGGCACGGAGCCGTTCTGCAGCAGGTTGAGCGGGGTCGGCGCGTAGCCTTCGTCTTCGAGCACGCGTTTCAAGCCCGCCATCGAGCTCATCAACGCCTCTTCGGTCTGCGCCGCGGGCTCGAGCGAGAGTTCACCGTGGCCGAGCAGGAAATAGAGCTTCTGGGTGCCGACCAGATCGAGCTTCAAGATGCCGTTGGTCAGTTCCTGCTCGGCGAGCAACGGGTTCATCAGCCGCTGGAGGTTGATCACCGTGTGCGTCGGCTTCTCGCCGCTGGGGTTCTGCACCACCACCGCGGGCTGGCCATCGCGAATGCGGAACTGCTGCGTGAGATCGGGAGACCGTCGGGGATCGATGAACTCCCAGCTGAGCTGATCGTTGAGCGCGCGGTAGCGACGGAAGAGCTCCTCGACCGAGTCGGGCGGAGCGTCTTTGCTGAACACCATCACCTTGATGGGGTGCTTGAGATCTTTGAGCAGCGTCTGCGTCTGCGGGCTCAGCGAGTACACCTGCTTCCTGGTCAGGTCCCACGACGGAGCGCGCCGCGCGGCGATGAAGTTGATGGTCACCAGCACGCCGAGGAACGCGATCGTGAGGCCCACCGACGATGAATAGAAGAACGCCGAACGCACCCACGTGCCAGCCGTGCCGCGCGCGCTGACGAACCACACGCCGACGCACGACACGCCGAGCACGATCGACACGATGAACGGCACCAGCGAGTTGACGGTGAAGTAGCTGATGGGCGCGGTGAACAAGAGGAGCAGCAGGCCGACGCTCCCACACACGCTGGCCACCCCAGCGGCCCACGGGCGCTGATCCGAACCGAGTGACTTCTTCATTGCGTCCACCGCTGCGCTTCGATCGAACGATGTGTCAGCAACAGGAAGAGCGCGATCACTGACCCGAAGAAGACCAGCGGCTTCACGTCGAGCACGCCCTTGAGCAGGCTCGAGAGCTGCTGATCGAACGACAGGTAGTTGAGGATCGAGCGGAACGGCTCGTCGAGCCCCGAGGCCGTCATCTTGAGAAGCATCCACGCGAGGGCGACCGCGAAGCTCACCAGCGCGGCGACCATCTGCGACTCGGTCATCGACGAGATGAACATGCCGATCGCCATGTTGGTCGCGCCCCACAGCAACAGCGCGCCGTAGCCCATCATCACCGTGCGCCACTCCAGCGTGTCACCCGATTGCGAGGAGCCGATCATCGACAAGATGATGGGGAAGACAATCGTCACGCCGATGGTGCAGATCACGATGCCCAGCGCGCCGAGGTACTTGCCGAGCACGATCTCGATCGGTCGCACGGGCGTGGTCATCAACAGCTCGAAGGTCTTGTTCCTCCGCTCTTCCGCGAACAGCCGCATCGAGAGGAAGGGCGCCACGAAGAGCGTCAAGACCAGCATCGTCTGCCAGAGATTGACCACCACGCCGTCGGTGAGGTTGCGGAAGACGTGCAGCGACGCCGGCACATCGGCCCAGCCATTGGGGCTCTGGTGCACCTCGTCGTGGAACTGTTTGAAGCTCACCAACAGCCCGATGAAGAACAGCGAGCTGAGGAAAGACGTGACGGTGAACACCACCCACGCCCACGGAGTGGTCAGGTACGAGACCAATTCCTTCTTCATGATCGCGAAGGTCGTTCTCAAGAATCACTCCGAGGTCAGCGCGATGAACTTGTCTTCGAGGCCGGTCTCTTTGCCGCCGGTCAGGCTGGCCATCGACTCGTCAGCGACGATCTTCCCGCGGTGGATGATGAGCACCTTGCGGCAGATGGCCTTCACCTCGGCGAGGATGTGCGTCGACAACACGACGGTGTGTTTGCCGCCCAGCGACTTGATGAGGTCCAGCACTTCCTTGCGCTGACGCGGGTCGAGGCCTTCGGTCGGCTCGTCGAGGATGAGCAGCGGAGGCGCCCCCAACATCGCCTGCGCGATGCCGACGCGTTGCCGGTAGCCCTTGCTGAGCACACCGGTGAGGCGATCGAGCTCGCTGACGATGCCCGTGCCTTCAGCGACGCGCTGAATCTCGCTCTTCACCTTCGCCCGCGGCACGCCTTTCAGCTCGCACACGTATTTCAGGTACCCGCGCACGGTGAGCTCCGGGTACAGCGGCGGGGTCTCGGGCAGGTAACCGATGCGCTTCTTCGCCTCGATGGGCTGCTCGAAGAGATCGAAGCCCGCCACCTTCGCCTTGCCGCTGGTGGGCGGCATGAACCCGGTGAGGATCTTCATGGTGGTCGATTTGCCCGCACCATTGGGGCCGAGGAAGCCGACGATCTCTCCCTCGCCGATGGTGAAGTTCAGCTCGTCGATCGCCACCCGGTCTCGGTACTTCTTGGTGAGGCGTTCGACTTCGATCATCGCCACGTGTGCAACCGTCCTTCCCGGGCTCCCGCCCCGCCTCGGAACCTCGCGAGAGGCCTCAAGAAATTCGCGCGAAATATAGGGGCCGCTGACCGTGAGTCAACGCATGCCGCAGTGGCTCCATGCCCACGCCCGGCGTTGGCGCACCGACTGCAATCAGGTATTCGCACGCGCGCGCATGTCTTCTCCCACGCCAGTCGTCGTTCAGAAGTTCGGAGGCTCGTCGGTCGCCGACGCCGACAAGATCCGCAAGGTCGCCGCGCGGGTGAAGGCGCGTCGTGATGCGGGAGCCCAGCTGGTGATCGTCGTCTCCGCGATGGGAGACACCACCGACGAGCTCCTCTCGCTGGCGAAGAGGATCAGCGCTGATCCTCCGCGGCGTGAGCTCGACATGTTGCTCACGTGTGGAGAGCGCATCTCGATGGCGCTGTTGTCGATGGCGCTCCACGAGCTCGGAGTCGGCGCCATCAGCTTCACCGGCAGCCAGAGCGGCATCATCACCGACGACACGCACGCGCAGGCGCGCATCATCGAAGTGAAGCCCGCGCGCATCGAAGAGGCGCTCGCGCTCGGAAAAGTGGTGATCGTGGCCGGCTACCAGGGCGTGTCGAAGAGCCGCGAAGTGACCACGCTGGGCCGCGGAGGTTCCGACACCACCGCCGTCGCGCTCGCCGCCGCGCTGGGCGCCGACTGCGAGATCTACTCGGACGTGGAT
>JAEUJS010000476.1 GCA_016792935.1 Archangium sp.
GGAGGCGCTCTCTACTTTCTCGCCAGACCAACGCTCACCCAGGGCGAGCTGTGGCGCACGGACGGCACGACGACGACGCGCATCTCGACGTTCAACAACTTTGCTCCCTCGGCATTGATCGCCTCAGGGCCGTTGCTTTACTTCCGCATGCAAGACACGACGACCGCCGCCTCGTCGTTCTGGGTCTCTGACGGAACGGGCGCGGGAACGCGAGCGATCGCAGCTCCGATGCCCGCCGCGGTCCTGGCGCCGTTGAATCCAAACATGGCTGTCTTTGCGGGACCCGGTAGTGAGCCGTGGGTCAGCAACGGCTCCGACGCAGGTACCTTCGAGTTGAGGAACATTTCGCCGACGGGCTCCACGACGCTCCAGTCGTTCACTTCGGTTGGCAGCCTCGTGTGGTTTTCGGCGAACTCGGCCGCCTGGAGAACGGATGGGACCTCGGTCGGCACAGTTCAAGTGGCTGACGCGAGCGTCACGTCTCCATCGGACTTTGCGCCGTGCGGTGCGCAGGTGTGCTTCGGAGCCAACAGTCCGGGCGTCGGCTTCGAGCCGTGGATCTCGAACGGCACGACCTCTCAACTGCTTGCTGATTTGAACAGCTCGACGGCCGCTGGCTCTTCCGTCCTCAACAGCGGGACCACCAGCGCTCAGCTCGGCAGTCGTCTCGTCTTTGGCGCGAATGGCGGACCGACGGGCTTCGAGCCGTGGCGAACGGATGGAACGACCGGCGGCACCGAACTCCTCCAGGATTTGTCTCCCGGGACACCGGGTTCGACCGGCAACTTCACCCAATGCCAGGGGAAGGTGTACTTCACGGCGCAGACCGTGCTGACTGGAACGGAGCTCTGGCGAACCGACCTGTCCGACGCCGGTGCAGAGTTGTTCGAGTTCACGCCTGACGCCGGTAGCACCACCTTCATCACCCTGGCGAACACCTCGCTCGGTCTCTTCGTTTCCAAGTACAACCCGCCCTCGACCTACTCCGTCTACCGCTTCGCTTCGCCAACCGCGGGCCCCACGCTGGTGCGAACGTTCGATACCTCTCCCGCTCCACGCCACTTCACGGAACTCGCGGGGCAGGTCTATTTCTCGGCGGGCAGCCTCGATGGTGGAAGTCAGGTCTGGGTCACGGACGGCGTGAGCGCCACGCCGCAGACGTCGATTCCTTCAAATGCATCCATTTCTCAAATCGTGTCCTTTGACAATAGATTGCATTTTATTGATGGCGCCGGGCGTCTGAATCGCCTCGAGTGCTCGGGGGCGGTTTCGCAGCTGAGCGTCAACGCTGTTTCCTCCCTCGCTGTCACCGGCAACGCCCTCTTCATGGTTTCTTTCAACGCTGCCGGTTCTTCACTCGCACGGCTGACCGACGCAGGAGTGACGCTCGTCGCCGACCTCAATGATG
The DNA here is from genome assembly GCA_016792935.1 of Archangium sp. Lineage (GTDB taxonomy): Bacteria > Myxococcota > Myxococcia > Myxococcales > Myxococcaceae > Archangium_A. Next base: position 1,409 of record JAEUJS010000476.1, read on the forward strand.
CGGGCGACGACGCCGTCTCGAATCTGAAGGACTGGAATGGCCAGGCCGTGTTTCTGGCGCGGGACAATCGCGGCTTCCCGACGCTCTTCGTTTCTGACGGAACTGCCGCGGGCACACGACGCGCGCACAGCACCAACTTGCTGCTCGAGCCGCAGTTTGCGGCCGCGATCGAGTTCTTTCCCGTTGCTGGAGGTGAGCTCTACGTCGCAGCGTGGACGCCAGCCTTTGGGCTCGAGCCGTGGCAGCTCTCGCTCGATGGCGGCGCGACGATGATTGGTGACTTGAATCCCGGCGTCCGCAACTCGAACCCAGCTGGCTTCACGACCCTTGGGTCGCTCCTTCTCTTCAGTGCGAATGATGGCGCACGAGGTCAGGAACTCTGGAGCGTCGCGATCGATCGCGGCCCGACGCCTGATGCTGGGGCGTCTCAGCCTCCCTGCGGAGCACCCGTGGGTGGCGGAGGCGCGACCGGTGGAGGCGGCGGCACAGCGACCGGCGGTGGCTCGGCAACTGGCGGTGGCTCGGCAACTGGCGGTGGCTCGGCGACAGGCGGCGGCTCGGCAACTGGCGGTGGCTCGGCAACTGGCGGCGGCTCGGCAACTGGCGGCGGCTCGGCAACAGGCGGCGGCTCGGCAGCTGGCGGTGGCTCGGCAACTGGCGGCGGCTCGACAACTGGCGGCGGCTCGGCAGTTGGCGGCGGCTCGGCGGCTGGCGGCGGCTCGGCAACTGGTGGCGGTTCGGCAGCTGGCGGCGGCTCGGCGGCTGGCGGCGGCTCGGCAACTGGCGGCGGGCCGGCAGGCGGCGGCGGGTCGGCAGGTGGCGGCGGCCCGGCAGGAACCGGCGGTGGAGAAACGGTCGCTCCAGGATGCACGTGCGCGACCTCCGATGTGACAGCGCTCATTCTCGTCGGGCTCGTGCTCATCCGACGTCGGTCGCTTCGATCGCCGACGAGCCAAGTCGTGAAGGAGCGCGCAGTCAGCGCGTCGGCAGCTCGAGCCTCTCCGGAGCGAGTTCCAACATGTGATCAGCGCTGACATCGACCTTCGAGACCGCTCGAACGACGCGCACCAGTCGTTACTTCTCAGCCCAACCCTCTCCCGCAGGGGCGGGAGAGGGGATCATGGCGCTCGTCACGCGGAGACCTTTCCGCGGAAGTGGCGGAAGACCCACCAGTAGTACGCGGCGGCGGCCCCGATACCGGGGATCCACCAGAAGACTCCGGCGCTCAGCGAGTTCGCGTTCGACATCGCGCTCGTGGTCGTCAATGAATGAGTCGAATCGACCGCGCGCAAGACGGTCGGGAACAACGTGCCGACGGTGACGATGAACACTCCCGCGATGAACGCGGCTCCGCCGAAGAACGGCAGCTTCTCTTCGCGACGCTTCACGAAGATGACGGCGAGCCCCGCCAACGCTGCTGCGAGTCCGAGCCACGCCATCGGACGAGCCGAGAACTGCGTCAGCGCCTCAGGCCACACGCGCGCCGTCGCGATGATGCTGAACAGCCAGGCGATCGCCGTCGCTATCCAGAGCGGAAACCGAATTCGCAACACGCGTGCGTGCACCTCGCCGTCGGTCTTCCACGCGAGCCAGTTCGATCCATGGGCGGTCAGCGTCAGCGTCACCAGCACCGCGATGAATAGGGTGTACCCATCGAGCACGCCCAGCGAGCCCTCGGTCGAGAAGAGCGGCAGCTCGAAGTAGCCATCAGCCCGCAACGGCACGCCACGAATGATGTTGCCGAGCGCTGCTCCCATGAGCACCGGAACACCGAGCGAGCCGAGCGCGAAGGTGGTGTCGAAGAAGCTGCGCCACAGCGCTCCATCGAGGTGATTGCGCAGCTCGATCGACGTGCCGCGCAAGATGAGGCACCACACCGTGAAGATCACCGGCAAGTAGAAGCCCGACATCCCCGACGCGAGCAGCCTGGGGAACGCGAGGAACAACGAGCCACCCGCCGCGATGAGCCACACCTCGTTCCCGTCCCACACCGGCCCGATCGTCGCCATGACCTGACGTCGCTCGGCATCGGTGTGCGCGACGAAGCGGTGCAACACGCCGACTCCGAAGTCGAAGCCGTCGAGCACCGCCCACAACGTGAGCAGCAGCGCGACGAGCCAGAACCACAGCGTCGAGAGCTCAGGCATGCGCGCCCTCCGTCGCAGGGCCGTGAATCACTTCGCGCCCAACCAGAAACAAGAACGTCAGCCCGAGCACGAAATAGAGCCCGGTGAAGCCAATCAACGTGAAGAGCGTGTCGCCGGCGTGAACGGTGGGGCTCGCTCCATCGGCAGTGCGCAGCAGCCCGTACACGAGCCACGGTTGCCGCCCGAGCTCCGCCGTCATCCAGCCCGCGGTATTCGCGATGTACGGAAAGGGAAACGCGAGCATCAGCGCCCAGAGCAGCGGCCTGCTTCTCCGATGTTCGAGCCACCCGCGCCAACGCAGCAGCGCCGCGAGCCCCATAAGCCCGATGAAGATCGTCCCCAGCCCGACCATCACGTGGAACGAGTAGTAGAGGAGCTCGATCGACGTCGGCCACTGATCTTCGGGAATGTCGTTCAGCCCCACGACCTCGGCGTTGAAGCGACCGAACGCGAGGAAGCTCAGCACCGCGGGCACACCGATCGGATTGTCGAGTCTGCGCGCCGCGACGTTCGGCTGACCGATGAGATGGATCTCCGCGCGCGGCCCGGAGACGAAGTGGCCTTCCATCGCCGCGAGCGCCGCCGGCTGGTGCTTCGCGACCAACTTCGCCTGCGCGTCACCTGTCGGAAATCCGACCGCGATGCAGGCGATCAAACCCGCCGTCGTGCCGGCCTTGATGTTCAGCCGCGCCGCTTCGACGTGCGTTCCGCGGAGCAACCAGAACGCTCCGACCGCCGTGACGACGAACGACGCCGTGACGAGCGACGCCATCTGGTTGTGCGCGTACTGCGCGAGCGCCCACGGGTTGAGGAGGAATTCCCAGAAGCTCGCCAACGCAAAGACACCCTCCGCATCACGCGTGAAGCCGACCGGATGCTGCATGAACGAGTTGGTGATGACGATGAACAGCCCCGACATCCACGAGCCGATGAACAAGGCAACGGCCGCGGCGAAGTGTTTGCGCGGGCCCAACTTCTTCTCGCCGAACACCAGCATCGCGAGGAACGACGACTCGAGCATGAACGCCAGGAGCCCCTCGAGCGCGAGCGTCTGCCCCACGACGCCTCCGGTGAGGTGCGTGAAGCGGGCCCAGTTGGTGCCGAACTGGAATTCCATCGGGATGCCGGTGACCACGCCGACCGCGAAGTTCAGTCCGAAGAGGCGAATCCAGAATCGCGAGAGCGACGCCCAGCCTTCGGCGTTCGGCCCTGCGCGCAGCGAAAGCCCCTTGAAGACCACGATGAGCAGCGCGAGCCCCATCGTCAGTTGTGGAAACAGGTAGTGGTAGACGATGGTGAACGCGAACTGCAGGCGGTGCCACGTCAGCGGGTCGGCCATCGTTTCGCGAAGCTACCGCCCGTCATGAGCGTCGACACGAATCGTTGTGAGACGCCGAGGCCCCGCGCTTCTGGCGCCGTGAAGAATCGAGTCGTACGAAATGGCGGTCTAACCGACGATTTGTACGACTCGATTTCGGGCGATGCGCGCTTCTTCGCTCCCTCGGAGCGAAGAACGTGCGAGTGGCGTGTGACGCCACGTCGAAGACGCTCGCGACCTTCACGTGCGACTGGACGTAATTCAAGCTGCCTCCCCGTCGAGCACTTGTGGCACGTAGCTGCCATGGGCAGCGAACTGGCAAGCATCATCACCGAAGCCGAGAGGATCGCAGGGCTGCAGGGCAAGCTGTTGCTCGCGGGCATCACGCGCATGACGACGGCGCAGGCAACGAGCGCGCGCGACACGCCGCAGCTGATCGCGCAATTTCAGGCGGCACTGCTCGAGGTGAAGAAGAGCGTGCGCGGCAACACCAACCCGTCTGCGAACGCGGCCGAGCTGAAGCCAGGAAATCTCACGCCCGACCAACTGCGTCGGCACATCGAGCTCTACCTCGACCTGATGTCACAGCGCTCGCTGGTCCTCGGAGATCCGCTCGACACCGCCAAGCGCGTCGATGAGACGGCCGCGGCTGGGCTCGACTGCGCGCGCGTGAGCGTGTGGCTGCTCGATCCCGACGAGACGAAGATCACCTGCTTCGATCTGTTCGAGCGCAACGGCGCGAAACACTCGGCGGGGCTCGAGCTCCACGCGAAGGACTTCAAGCCGTACTTCATCGCCATCGCCACGCAGCGCACCATCGCCGCGCACGAAGCGCAGGTCGACCCGCGCACCGAGTGCTTCACCGCCTCGTACCTCAAGCCGCTGGGCATCACGTCGATGCTCGACGTGCCCATCTGGGTCGACGGCAAGATGGTCGGCGTCGTGTGCCACGAACACCAGGGCCCCTCGCGCCGCTGGAACCTCGACGAGGAGCGCTTCGCGTACTTGATGGCGTCCTTCGTCTCGCTCTCGATGGAGCGTCACACGCCGTCGCGATTCTGACTGGGCCGCTACACTCGGACGCAGCTCGACCAACTCCGCGCCGAGCTGCTGCCGTGAGGGCTCACGGCACCTTGCGCACGGTGAGCGTGTACGGGCCCTGCCGCAGATTCGCCCAGTACGGCACGCTCACGAACAGCACCACCGCCTGACCCGCGTTGAGCTGCAGCGGGGACATCGGTTGGTTGTGATTGTAGACGCCGTTGATCTCGCGCATTCCGCCGGTCGTCGGGCACGCCGCGCGGGTGAACGGGAACGCGTCGGAGCCGTTGGTGTTGTAGTCCTGCGCTGAGACGCCCATCGACTGCACGCTGGTCGTGAGCTCGATGGCGTAGCGACCGGTCTCGGGAGCGACGAACTCCAGCGAGTCGTCGGGCGCGTCGGTCCACTCGAGGCGCGGGCTGGTGATGGAATTGGCGAGCGTGCTGGTGTCGCCGTCGTAGGTCTGCGGCATCGGCCCGCGGAGGAGCACGCGCGGACAATCGGCGCCGATGATGTGGCCGGTGCCGCCGTCGGTGCCGGCGTCGGTGCTGGTGCCTGCGTCAGCACACGACGAGCACGTCGAGCCAGTGGCAGTGCACTGGATGAAGCTGCTGGTTCCGTTCGGGCACGTGCAGGTGTCGAACTCGGTGACGACCGCTCCACCGTCGGTCGGGCAACGCTGCGGCGGAGGCGACTTGTTGTGCACCAGCACGCCGTTGGCGACGAAGTTGTGGAGCTCGTGCTCGACGGTGAGATCGAACACGTCGTGCATGCCGGCGAAGGTCGAGACGGTCTCGATCTCGACGCGCACGGGCTTTTCGTCGGTGGTCTCGACGCGCAGCAACGCGGTGCGCTTCTTCAGGGCCCAGTCTCCGGCGGGGGCCCATTCCTTCGTGTCGGGGCAGTACAGCGGGTGGTCGGAGGTGCAGGTGAGCGAGCCGCCGTTCCATGCGAGCGAAACCGTCTCGCGGTGGCCTCGCTTGATGTGAGTCACTTTCGTCGAGTGCAGGACACCGCTGTCAGGGTCGACGCAGACAAGTTCGTCACCCACCAACAGATCTTCGACTCGACGTTCTCCCTTCGAGGTGCGCACGCGGCTGCCGCGCGCGACGCAAGTGAAGGGACAAGCGGAAAACATGAGGGTGAGACTGACGGCGAGTCGTTTCTTCACGTGTGCCTCCGGTGTCAGGGACAGCGCTTCGAAGCACCCTCCGTGCCACGAGCGAAGCGCGGACCCTTCGGGGTGAGGGGCCGGACTACTTCGGCGACTCGCGCTTCAGCACGACGCCGCCCCAGTCGATGGCGACGATCGCGCCGTTGTCGCCGCGGGTGAAGGCAAACGCATCGCCCGTGTCGAGCGCGACGAAGCTCGTCTTCGAAACGAACACGATCTTCGAGTGAAGCCCGAGCTTCATCGAGTTGACCGTGAGGTGTTCTCCGTCACGAACGATCTCAGCGACGATCTCGTTGCCGTCGACGGTCACTGCGAAGCGACCGACCAGCGCGTCCTGCACCGATGGCTCGACCTCGGCACGCTCGATGACGTCGGGCTCGAAGCCAGGCCACCCGTACTCGGCTGCAATTGCGAACAAGATCTCGCGAACCAGCGGTCGGCCAGCGGCGCCGTTGAGCATGACGGCGGCTCCCTTGCCGAGCTCGGGGAAGTAGATGACTTCAGCGTGCGCGCCTTCAGCCCAGCCTGCGTGACCAAATCGCAGCGAGCGTCCCTCGCCGCGAACGATGGGTCCGAGTCCCAGCGGACCCTTCTGCGGCGTCAGCATCTCTTTCGCCGAGGCTGGTGACAGAACGGTCGGGGCCGCGACGGCCATCGCCCACGCGACGAGATCGCTCGGCGTCGACCACAAGCCAGCGGCGGCCAGCTCTGGATAGACCCTGAAACGATCGGGAAGCGGCGCTCCGGAAGCGTCGTGGGCAATCGCGGGTGAGCGCGGCTGTTCGAACGTGCTCGAGCGCATTCCAGCCGGCATCAGGACGAGCTCGCGCATCAGCTGAGGAAACGGAGTGCCGGTGACGTCCATGAGCACGAGCTGCTCAATCATCACGCCACCGCCGGAGTAGCTCAGGGTCGACCCAGGAATCGCAGTCACCCGAACAGGCCCGGTGTTGGCAGGACTCAGTCCGTCGAGGATCTGCGGCACCGTCGGCAACTTCGCAGAGGAGCGCGGATAGCCGAGGAACCCGCCCAGATTGATGCCAGCGGTGTGGCTCATCAGGCGGCGCAGCGTGACCTTCTCGGTGCGCGTGAATTCGTTCTCGGGAACTTTCCACGAGGTGAGGAAGCCGTTCACGTCAGCGTCGAGTGAGAGCTTTCCGGAATCAACGAGCCGCAGTGTCGCGGTCGCGGTGACGACCTTGCTGATCGAAGCGGCCTGAAAGAGCGTGGTGGTGGTCACCGGAGTGGACGAGCCGCGCTCGAGCGTGCCGAACCCGCGCGCCCAGACGAGCTTGCCTCCGTCGACGACCGCGATGCTGACGCCCGGCGTGCCGAAGTAGGCCATTCGCGCAGCGAGCTCGAAGCGAGCATCCGCAGAGGAGCCCTTGACGCGAGCGACCGGAACCAGAGCGTTGGTGATGCGAGTGGAGCGATCGACCGTCGCGCAGCCCATCACCGCGAAGAGACAGGTGAGCGCGAACGTGGCGGAGCGCATGGCGTCCCTCGAGGTCAAGGCGCGATGCAGTCGACCATCAAGCTCGCAGTCACGCTCATCACCTGGGCCTGCGAATTCCCCGCGCACGCGAGCTCGAGCTTCACCACCTGATCGAGCATCACCGACGTCGGCACCTTCCCCGTCGCGCAGGCCTTGAGCACGTCGGGCGTCTTGAAGACCGGCCACGCGACCGGGAGCTTCACGTTCGATCCTGTGGTCTTCGGAAACGTCGGCAGCCCGACCGGCTCCACGACCTTCACGCCTTCGACGTTCGCGATCCCGCACGACACATCGAGAGCGCCGGCCCAGGTCACGACCTGCGCGTTGAATTCGCCGCGCGCCATCTTGCTGATGCTCGGTTTCGGACCGGTCGTGACGGTCACGATGAGGTTGGCCGGCTGCAGCGCGACGCGAGGAGGGTTCGCCGCTCCTTGCGCCTGCCGCAATCGCACCTGGCTCTCGTACATCGTGCGTTCCTGACTGGTGAGCTTGGCCACGCGCTCGGCGGGCCACGGAATGGTCGCGTAGTAGTCCGCCGGGGGCTGATCAGTCCGCGACAGCATGACGCGCGGAGTGAAGCCCTTCACCGGCTTCACGAACAACCGCAGCGGCTCGAAGAACGGAGGCGTCAGCAGCTCTCGCAGCGCGTCGTCGCCGAGATTGGCCAACTCCTTCCCCTCGTGCGGTGCCGGCCCCGTCACGTTGAGGATGAGCGTGCCCACTTCGAGTCCGGCCTTCGCCGCCGCGCTCTTCGGTTCGACCCAGTCGATCTTCACGTCGGCGCCTTCGCGAACGACGGAAAAGCCAACTGGCTCGATGACGACGGAAGCATGAACGAGGAGCAGGACGGTGGTGAGCACGGCGCGACCATACTCCCCTCTCCCTCGGGGAGAGGGTCAGGGTG
>JAEUJS010000478.1 GCA_016792935.1 Archangium sp.
GCACACGCCCGCGCATTCCGAATCGACCGAGCACTGCGCAGTGATGCACTCGCCCTGGTCACACCAGCACTTGAGCGAGCTGCCGCACTGCGAGAGCTCGAAACCCGCAGGGCGGTTGTTGCAGTGGTCCGAGGTGCTGCACGTCGGCACGCACACCGAACGCTGCGGGTCGCAGAGGAAGAAGGGATTGCTGCCGCAATCGGTGTCAGCGACGCACGAGCACGCGCCGGGCACGGTCAGGTCGCACCCCGTCGGAGTGATGGGTCGCGAGGGTGACACGGATGTCAGGCACGCCGAAGCGCACACCGCTGACATCACCGCCAAGTACGTCGGAAAGCGCCGCATTTCTCTCCAGGGGAGGGCCGCCATGTCACAAGAGCAAGAGGCAGACCAGCCACGATCACCAAGAGATGGAGTAGGTCAGCACGGTGCGTTCCTTCCTGTTCGTGTGTGTAGCGGCGTTGGTCGGCTGTGCTCCCGAGGCGCCGAAGTTGGGCGGGCTGTCGCTCGTCACCACCGAGACGTCGTTCAGCGTGAAGACGACTGATCAGAAGACGCTGGTCGAGAGCGCCGCCGGAGCCGCCGTCGCCACGCGCGTCGGCAAAGCGCGCACCGAGATGCAGTACGGCAGTTGGAAGTTCACCGACAACTCCACGCCGTGGAACGAGGGCAGCAAGTTCTCGTGGACCACGACGTCAGGCACCGAAGCGCTCGGTCAGTGGAAAGACGCGAACGGAAATTCGGTGATGGCGCTCAAGGCAGTCAGCACCGGTCAAGGCGAACTGGCGCTCACGTACACGGCGACGGACACCGCGACCAATCGCATGTCGCTCTCGTTCAAGTGCGAAGCGGCAGATCGTTTCCTCGGCTTTGGTGGACAGCAGGACTCGGTGGATCACCGCGGCCACACCATCGCGATTTGGACGAGCGAGCCCGGCATCGGCAAGCGCATCGAAGACGACGAGTACCCGGAATTGTGGATGCTGGTCGGCACGCGCCACGCGTCGAGCTTCGGTCTGCCGACGTGGGTCTCGAATCGCGGCTACCTCGGGTTGGTCGGCACTGATGCGCGCTCCGTGTTCGAAGTGTGCAGCAAGAAGGAAGACGTCTTCCGCATCGAGGTGTGGAGCAACAAGTTCACGCTCTTCCTCTTCGAAGGCTCGCCTCCGGTCGCAGTCTCGCGCGCGACGGCGACGGTGCTGGGGAGACCGCTGCGGCCGCCGACGATGGCGTTCGCTCCGTGGGTCGATGCGATTTACGGACCTGTGGAAGTGCGACGCGTCGCTGCGTTGCTGCGCGACAACCACGTTCCCGTGTCGGCGATCTGGACGGAAGATTTCCGCGGAGCGACCGACGAAGCGACCGGCTACCGGCTCACGGAAGAATGGGACATCGATCGCACGCTCTATCCAAGCGCGGAGACGTTGGCGTCTGAGCTCACCGACGCGGGCTATTCGTGGCAGGCGTACTTCAACACCTTCCTCGTCGACGACACGCGCATCATCGCGGACGCGCGCGATGGCGGGCACCTCGTGATGAGTCCGGACGGCGGCGAATATTTGTACAGCGGTGTGAGCTTCAAGCCGACGGGCATGGCTGATCTGTCGAAGCCGGCGACGCGCGAGTGGGTGAAGTCGTATCTGCGGCGCGCGCTCGACATCGGCTTCACGGGGTGGATGGCAGACTATGGCGAGTGGTTGCCGCACGACGCCGTGCTCGCGAGCGGAGAAGATCCGATGCAGGCGCACAACCGCTATCCGCGCGAGTGGGCGCGGCTGAATCTGGAAGTGCTCGCCGAACGCGCGAACGATGGAGTGCAGCGCACGTTCTTCTCACGCGCGGGCTACCTCGGGAGCAACTCGGTGACGCCAGTGGTGTGGGCGGGAGATCAGCGCACGTCGTTCCAGAAAGACGACGGGCTCTACACGGTGGTGCCGATGGGCATCAATTTCGGTTTCGCGGGCGTGAGCACGTACGCGCACGACATCGGCGGGTATCAGTCGAACACCAACCCGGTCGGCACCAAGGAGCTCTACTTCCGGTGGACGACCCTGGGCGCACTGACTCCGGTGATGCGCACGCACCACGGAATCGATGCGCGGCGCAATTGGCACTTCGACACCGACATGGAGACGTTGCAGCACTTCAAGCGGTGGGCGCAGTTCCACATCATGTTGTTCCCGTACCTCGACGCGCACTCGGCGGAAGCGGAAGCGACGGGAGTTCCCATCACGCGTGGTCTGGCGATGGCGTTCCCGCGCGAAGACGCGGCGTGGACCATCAGTGATGAGTATTTGCTCGGTGGTGCGTTGCTGGTCGCTCCGGTGGTCGACGAAGGAGCGACGTCACGGACCGTCTATGTGCCGAGCGGAGATTGGGTCTCGTGGGATGGAGCGACGCGCGTGACCGGTCCGACGGAGATTACAGTCGCTGCGCCGCTGACTGAGATTCCGTTGTTCGTTCGTGCGGGAGCGTGCATTCCGCGCTTGCCGGCGCGCGTGGAGACGTTGGTGCCGGCGGCGGCTCCGATCGTGGACCTGGATGACGTGAAGGACGAGCGGTTGTTGTTCGTGGTCGCGGGTGGCTCGAGTGATTTCTCCGAGCGCGATGGGACGCGCTACGTGGTGACTGCGGGCGGCTCGACGACGTTCGAAGAAGAAGGCACCGCGTTGCCGGATTGTACGGCGGCTGATCAGCGCGGCTGTGTCGATCGCAGCGGCCGCAATCCGATCGCGCGACTCGCGCAGGGCAACGCGCTGACGTTCCCCGGCGGCACGCTGGAAGTCGTCGAAGGTCCGACGCGCAAGCTCGACATCGAAGTGCTTATCTCCGCGCCATGACTCTCGCCGCCAACATCGTCTCCGGCCTCGTCGCCGTTCTTCATCTCTACTTCCTCACCCTCGAGATGTTCCTCTGGGAAAAGCCGCTCGGCCTGAAGACCTTCCGTCAGGACAAAGAGAAGGCAGCGATCACGGCGGTGCTGGCGAAGAACCAGGGCCTCTACAACGGCTTTCTCTCTGCGGGTCTCATCTGGTCGATCGTGCACCCCGACGCGAGCGTGGCGATTCAGCTGCAGCGCTTCTTCCTGATCTGCGTGATCGTCGCCGGCGCCTACGGAGCCGTGACCGTGAACAAGCGCATCCTCTTCGTGCAAGCGGTTCCGGCAGTCATCGCGCTGGCGCTCGGCTTCATCTGAACTAATTCACACCCCAACAAAATCAAGCGCTTCATTGAATGTCAGTGGCGATCTGTATGGTGTCGCCACTGAACAGCAATGGGCTGCGCAGATTCTTGGAGGGGTCAATGATCAATCGGGTTCTGGTGGTTGCAGTGATTGCGTTTGCTGGCTGTCGTCGGGAGACAGCTCCGGCGCGTCCGCCTCAAGTGTCTGAGCAGCAATTGGGTGCATCGCCATACGCACCTGGGACGCGCATGTTCGCAGAGGCGTGTGTTCGCCCGGCTGACTGCCAGAGCAACGTTTGTCTGCACGTCGACAGCCGCGAGCGACTTGGCGGGCGCAAGTGCAGCCTTCCGTGCAGCGTCGGGTGCCCGACGGCATCCCGCTGTGTTCAGATTTTCCCCGGCGGCGCGGAAGCGGAATTTTGTCTGCCCGGGGTGACGCCATGAGAGCGCTCTCAATCGCCATCGTCCTCATTGCAACGGAGAGCCTGGCGAACATTAGCATCTGCGCAGACGTTCCACCGCCCGGAGGACCGCTGACGTGCCCGGTGTTGTGGAGTTGCACGTGCCCGACTGCGACGGATCCGGGAACCTGCGACTACAACCCGGGCAGCGTCATCATTTGTGGGACTGATCTCGGTGGTGGCAACTTCGATTGCAGCGGTTTGACCGACCGCAACTACCTCGTCTCCTATTCCTGTGGCGTCAGCCCCGGACAGGATTGCGAAAAACCCGAGGACCGATGCACGAAGGGAACGGTCACGATCGACGGCCCGTCGTGGACTGTGAGCGGCGGCGCACCCTCCGGACCGGCACCGACCTGTGAGGGCAACACCGCGAACCCGAAGTGCAGGGCGCAACAGTCGTGCGACCCGCAGGTCACTTGCTGCCCACCTGAGGTCGGCGATCCAATCTCAGTGGCGAATGAGGAGTCGGTGGACCGAGTGAACGACATCACCGTCCCATCGGCGCTCGGCCCGCTCACTTTCCGCAGGCGCTACACGTCGAGCGCCTACGCGTATGCCTGGCACCGAATCTTCAGTCCCAGCGGTCCAACAGCTCCCTTTGGGAGACCTGCGACCGGCGTCAACTTCAGTCCGCCGCACTGGCTCCACAACTGGGCATCCTTTATTAAACCGGACAGCTCGCCGGATGGTGGCAAGCATTTCGATCTTCTCGACACCTCGGGCCGGATTCTGCAGTTCGAAGGCTGCACAGCTCCTTGTTACGCGGCGAGCGAGTCCACGAATGGCGACATGCTCTATGTCGAAGACGCGCGCTACACATTGCTTCGGGGAACGGAAGGCCGCTTCGTGTACGAGCGAGACGCTGGCATCGACGGAGGTCCTGCCGCGTGGACTGCGTTTCTCACTCGTTGGGAGGATTCGCAGCACCCAGCCTCAGGTGAGTCACCGAGAATTCGCGCCGTGTTGAGCTACACGACGCAACCCTGTGCGGGAAATCCGCCCGGTCAGCCTGCCGTCGCGAGTGTGGCAACCCTTGAAGGAACGCGACTTGAGTTCGACTACGCCGACTCCGGGGTGGACGGCGGCGACTGTCAGCTGATTCGCGTGCGCATCAGCAAGGGCGCATCTTCAGAGACGGCTGTCGAATTCAGCGTGGCCGGTGGTCTGATCACCGAAGCTCGGTACGGTGCCGATGCTGGCTTCATTGGCTACGGCAGCAACTCGCTCAAGACGCAGAACGGTGTCACGGTGAGCCAGCACAGCTACACGCCGTATCGAAGCGACTTCGCGCAAGGCAGCGTTGAAATTTTCCGCGCGTCTGGCGACGCAGGGGCGTGGAGTCACTTCGTGCCGACGCTCGGCTCCACCGGCCTGACACAGAAGGGCCTCGGATTCTCGCTCACGTCGATGGCCTCAAGCCCATACCCGCTCCTCACGGAAATATCCGAGGGGTGCGAGGGATGGGAATGTTCGAACGCGTGGGTGAAGAATTACGGCTACACCACGGTCGGAGCGAACGTTGGGTTGGTGAACTGGGCAACCGACACACGCGCCAACTATTTCGTGAGCGCCTGGGATTCAGGCGTGACGTTGCCGACAGGTCGCGCCACCGCGGAGTTGGTGAGCCGATTCGAAGGTGCAAGCGCATCAAGCGGTAGTGGTGCACTCCAGACAACAAATTATCAGTATCAATATGGAAGCGTTGGGCAGACGCCGCGTGGTTACGAGCAATATCTCGCTGAAGAGAAACAGGCCTCTCTCCTTCAAGGAGGCTCCGACGCAAAGAGCGTGACGATTCGCGACTCAGAGACGAACCGGGTGAAGGCCGAGTTCCGGGTCGGCTGGACGAAGTCGTACAACGAGTCGACTGCCACCTGGAGCACCGTCGCCCGCACGATCGGCACCTTCTACTTCACCTCAAGAAAGTGCACGGACGACGTCGCCGACACATTCGGGCGCACGCTCGAGATTCACGGGCCGTGCGAAGTCTCTTCGACCTCGGCGACTGACTGCTCGAGCGGCAGCGTCATCCCCGTCACGCAGTACGCCTACTTCGGAACAGGTGATGGCGGCGTCGATGCTCATCAGTTGCAGAGCGAAACGCGCTGGGTCAACGCCACCGACCCGGAAGACTGCACAGGCACCAGCCTCACCACGACCTTCGGCAACTACGACGTTCGGGGCCACGCACGCTCGGTGACGGACCCCAACGGAGTCGTCACCACGTTCACGTACTCGGACGGTTTGCTCGCGACCAGCACGGTGAACGGCAACACGACGAACTACGCTTGGGACAACGGTGTGCTGCGGAGCATTCAGCATCCTGAGGGCAACTACGACGTCTTCTGCCACCGCTCGGCGAGCCTCGGCAGTGCGTGCTCCGGCACCTGGACGCCGCAACTTCAATGGCACGCGCGCGCTCCGAACGCAGATGGCACTGGGTACACCGAGGCCACCGCGTCCTTCTACACGAGCGATGGTCGCTTGCTCCGCGAGGAGGATTGGGACGGCGTGCAGAACGAGAAGCGCCGCGAGCGCGTCTTCGATGAAGACTCCGAGGGCAAGCGCTTGCGCACGACCGTCGGTGTCGGCGCGGCTGCCTACTACGTGATGAAGCGCTACGACGCTGACGGGGTGCTCACCGGCACCGCCGATGGAGTCACGGGAAGCGCGTGCGGGTTGCAGGCGAGCTCCGGCGGCGCGGGAAGCAACACGTGCGCGAACATTCAGAACGACGCGATGGGCCGACTCGCTGCGATGGACGTCGCCGGAGCGGTCTCCGGCGAGACCGGTCGAACGTGCGTCACCTACGACGCACAAGGAAACGTGGCGACCGTGAAGCTCGGTTGCTCGTCGGACCCGAGCTCGTACCCGGGCCCGTCGTGCTCCTCGTGCACGCAGCCCGCGCTGACCTACCAGCACGATGACTTCGGCAACGTCGTGAGCTTCTCAGCGCCGCACCTCGGCAGCGGAAGCGGCGGCACCATCTCGTCGACGTTCGATGCTCGCGGAAACATGCTGCTGCGTCAGACCCCGGCCATGGTTGCTGACGCTGCTCGCCTCAAGTACACGTTTGACGGGCTCGGTCGCCAGCTGAGCGCAGTGCATGCCTGGAATTCTCCGTCGAGCGGGAGCCAGACGCTCAGCTCGAGCCTCTACGATGATGCAGCGAGCTTGAGCGGAACGTGCCCCCAGCCGACGAACACCAAGGGGCGCCTTCTCAAGCGCACGGACAGCTTCGGCGACACCTGGTACCAATACTCCGCCGAGGGTTGGCTCACCGGTGAGGTGCGCATGCGAAGCGGGAGCAGCTGCAGCAGCCGACTCCCGCGGGACATTCCTCACACGCTCTATTCCTATACAGCCAACGGAAATCTGGCGTCGATGACGTATCCGTACGGCCGAACGGTGACGTACTCGATGGGCACCTCGGGCGGAAAAACGACGGACAAGCCGGCGAGCATCTCCGTCACGATGTGGGACGGCTCTGCGTGGAACGCGTGGACGGCCATCAGCAACATCGTCTTCGAGCCGTTCGGCGGCGTGCGTGCGTACCAACAGGGCACCTCGAGCGCGACCTCAGTTGAGTACTTCACGGGGCCATCGGCGCAGTACCCGCCGACGAGCACCTGTCCGATGACGACGCCGGCCTCTGGGAATGACTACTCAGGCCGTCGACGCCTGCTTCATGTGTCCACCGGCGCGCTTTCACTCGGAGGTGGCAGCGGCAACATCTTCCAGGAGTTCCGCGCGTGGGAGGGCTTGAAGACGACGCTTGTGGGGACGTGCTGGGAGAGCGGCTACGTCTCGCAATGGACGCCGTCCTACTACCGCGACCAACTGCGGAACAGCATCTACGGCACCTACGACGTGCGCGGCAACCGCACGGCAATGAATGCACAAATGTATGGCTCTGTTCTCGACACGTACAATTACGCGGCCGACGCCGGAGTCGATTGGTTGACTTCCATCACGCGTGCAGGCTCGCCGACAGTCCCGCCGCTGACCTTCGCGTACGACGTCGACGGCCGGACGACGGCCATCCGCTCCGGAAACGACTCGACGGGAACGGCGGCGTTTGAAGAGTTGTGGACGCCCTCTGCGACGGGTGCGGCCTCCGCGGGAGGACTCGACAGCGTGTACAAGACTGTCTCGGTCTCGGGCGCGGTGTATGCCTATTACTACGACGGCGAAAACAAGCGGCGCCTCAAGGAGTACCCGACCAGCGTCACGGACGAGTATTTCTACGACACCTCGAAGCGACTCCTCGTGGACCGAGGCAACGCGGAGCTGACGTCACCCGGTTGGTACACGACGGACGAGTACGTGTGGCTCGGTGAGAAGCCAGTCGTCGTGGTGCGCGGACGGCTCAGCACTACCGATGACACCCGGAGTTCCGATGCCACTGCAAGCTGCGGGCGAAACGGAGAGGCGCAGGCATGCGGTGCGTACTTCATCATCACGGATGAGCTGCCGCGACCGCTTGCCTTGCTCGACGACACGGGGAAGCATGCGAAGCGCATGAAGTGGGACGGCTTCGGCGCAGTGAATCGAACGGAACTGCGGAAGCAGACGGCGCACCCGTACTCTCAGAACACGTACGAGTCACTCTTCTGGGAGTGGCTGGAATTCACTGGTGCGACGCGCTTCCGCTTCGACATCGAGATGCTCGACTCCGAGGGCACCGCAGCCTCACCTGTCGACTTCTTCGAGGTACGGCAGAACTACGTGGCGCAGGCCACGGCGGGCGGGGCGCACCGCGGCCGGGTGTACACGAATTGGGTCGAAGCCGACGGCGGCAGCGTGCAGTTGGCCTTCCTCTCAAACTCGAGAAGCTGCCCGCCGGAGGGCTGCCTCACGGACGGCGGTCTGCCCGACGGCGGAAGTTGGCCGTACTGGGGTGCGCTCGTCGCCGCTATCGAAGTTGAGGAGTCACAGTCTGGTGCGAAGCGTTTCGACACTCCGCTGCGTTTCCCAGGTCAGTACTTCGACGGCGAGACGCAGAAGCACGAAAACTGGAACCGCTTCTACGACCCGATGACCGGCCGCTACCTCTCGCCCGAGCCGATGCTGCAACTGCCTGAGGTTGTCGCTGGCCGAGCGCGGCAAGCTCGGCCGCTCGCGAGCTACAGCTACGCGAGCAACAACCCGCTGTACTACGTCGACGAGGACGGGCTGCTCGATACCTGGACCAACCACTGCAAGAACGTTCCCGAGGATCCTGCGTGTACCGGAACCGAGGTTGCGCCAAAGCCCAAGCCGAATCGGCCGGGGCCGGCACCGAAGCCGGACCCGAAGCTGCCGCCAGATCTGCCTCCGCCGCTCCCGGATGATTGCCCGAAGGATCCTCCGAAGAAGGACATCTGCACTCCGCACTACGTGAAGTGCGTGGCGCAAGGTGGAGACACAAAACCAGGGCGCGTGCACGGTGAGTCGCTGTGCAACTCGTGCTTCAACGTGTGCATGTCGCCGGACTACGGCTACTGGCCGCAGGCGATCTACACGTGGGATCGCAAACGGATCGAATGCCCGGGGCGCTAATGAGCCGATCGCTTTTGGACCCGGAGTGGGCAGCTTTCCTTGAAGAGAAGGAAAGCAACAGTCGGTGGGCTTCCGAAGACTGGGCTCGGTATCTGCGCGGTGTTCGGCGGGTCCGTGCGCGACACATCCGAATTCCCGTGCGGGATCGTGAGTTGGAGCTGGTCAAGGACGTGTTTTTCTGCGCCACGCACTGGGGCCGCGCCCGTCGCATCGTGCGCGGTGCCCTTCAACGACTTCTCGAGCAGAAGCTCGACGTGAGCACCTTCGTTTTTGCGGCCGCAGAATACTGGCGCTGGGCTCACAAGCTCGACGCTGCCAGCCGTGAGAGCGCGAGAGCATTGCTCGAGCGGGCAGTGCAGCGAATCGATGAGGCCGATGATCTGACTCAAGAGAATCTTCGGCGGATGCTCGCGACGCTGCCAGACCAGTGATCACCCTGCCTTGCGCTTGAGGCGCTCGCGGTCGAGGAGCGCGTCGATGAATGCGAGGACCTGGCGCTTCTCAGCGACGGGGAGCTGCTGAACAGCGCGGAGTCGCCGGTCGAGCCGCGAGTCGGGCGCGGCGCGCCGCGCGCGCCCGGCCGCGAGGCCGAGCAGCTCATCAGCTGAGACGCCGAGCGCCTTGGCGAGCGCGGGCATCAGCTTGGTGGGCGGGTGCTCAGTCTGCGCCTCGTAGTAG
>JAEUJS010000508.1 GCA_016792935.1 Archangium sp.
GGTGGAAGTGTTGAAGGACGACGGCACGAAGCTCGTCTCGCTCCCGGTCGACGGCTCGGAGATCACGCTCGACGCGAGCGGCAAGCTCTACGCGCTCGAACGAGACAGCGTGCACGTCTACGAAGTGACGCTGCCCTGATCAGATGGATCTCCTCGCCATCGGCCTCGCGGTGTGGGCGCGCGTTCTCTCGCGCCGCGAGGGAGCGCCGAAGTGGCTCGCGTATCTGCCGTACTTCATCGCGCTGACGTTCATCGGCTCGCTCGGTGGAACGCTGCTCGGCCTGCGTCACGCGTTCGTGTCGGTGAGCGGAGTGCCGGCTGATCAGAAAGCGAAGTACTTGTCCGACGGCATCGCGGCCGCGATGTGGATCACCGTGTACGGACTCGGCGTCGACGCAGTGGTCCTCGTGGTGCTCATCGTGATGACCACGAAACTGAAGCGTGCAGTGACCAGCTCCACTCTCGCGGAATGAGAATCGCCCCACTCGGCCGACGTGCGGATTGTTCGCGCGCGCGTGCTGAGGCAATGCTGATTCCGTGATGCGGCTCTCGTTGATTCTTCTCTCGCTCGTCGTGGCTGGCTGCGAATGCGGCCCGAGCGTGAAATGCAAGACGTCGGATGAGTGCGGGCACGGACAACTCTGTGTCGGCGGCTTCTGTCGCGGCTCGAGCGGCGCCGACGGCGGCACGGGCGGTGGAAACGCGACCGGAGGTGGCGGCGGTGTGATGAGCGGCGGCGGCGGCGCGACGGGCGGCGGCTCGACGATGTCGGTGTGCGGCAACGGAATGGTCGAAGGCATGGAGCGCTGCGACGACGGCAACCTGAACAACTTCGACGGCTGCAATCAGATCTGCATCCTCGAGCCGAACTCGGCGTGTCCGACTCCGGGGCAGCCGTGCGTGTCGACCATCGTGTGTGGCGACGGCCTGCGCACCGGCAACGAGCAGTGTGACGATCGCAACCCGACTCCGGGTGATGGCTGCAGCGCGACGTGCACGCTCGAGGCGGGCTGGGCGTGTCCGACCATCGGAGCAGCGTGTGTCGCTGCGCGCTGCGGAGACGGAATCCTCGCGGGCTTCGAAGAGTGCGACGACAACAACGCGGGGAGCACGGACGGCTGCTCGAGCACGTGCGTCATCGAAGAGGGCTTCGCGTGCGCGACGGTCGGCCAGATGTGTACACGCACCACGTGCGGCAACGGCACGCCCGAAGGCATCGAGCAGTGCGACGACGCGAACAACGACCTGGGCGACGGCTGCGACACGACTTGTCATCGCGAGCCGCGCTGCATGAGCGGCACGTGCACCGCGGTGTGCGGCGACGGCATTCGACAGATGGGAGAGGTCTGCGACGACGGCAACACGCGCGCGGGAGACGGCTGCGGTCCGCTCTGCCTCGTCGAGGCCGGCTACATGTGCGCCGACATCACTCCGGCTGCGCAGCCCACGTTGGCGATTCCCATCGTGTACCGGGACTTCCGCGCGTTCGGCACGACCGGCGGTCACATCGACTTCGAGAATGTCATCGCCGCCGAGGCGGGCATCGTCGGTCCGATGATCGGCGCGACGGGCAAGCCGGTCTACGTCGGCGGAGGCATGGTCACCACGCACGGGCAGACTGCTTTTGATCAGTGGTACCGCGACACCGCGGGCGTCAATCGCACGGTCGTCGATCGACTTACTGTCACGCGCGACAACACCGGCTCCTACGTGTTCGACAGCGACGACTTCTTCCCGCTCGATGGGCGCGGTTGGCAGAGCGATGGCTCCGAGCCGAATCAGGCGGGCCACAACTTCAACTTCACCAGCGAGCTTCGCTACTGGTTCAACTTCGCGGGCGGTGAGTCACTCGACTTCCGCGGCGACGACGACGTGTGGGTGTTCATCAACGGGCGCCTGTGCGTGGACCTCGGCGGCGTGCACGGCCCGCAAAGTGGAGCAGTCACACTCGACGCGACGACCGCGGCAAATCTCGGGCTCACCACCGGCGGCATCTACGAAGCCATCGTGTTCCAGGCCGAGCGACACACGACCGGCTCGAGCTATCGGCTCACGTTGCGTGGCTTCAACGCGCCGCGCTCGAGCTGCACGTTCCGGTGTGGAGACGGTGTCGTCACTCGCTACGAGGTCTGCGACGACGGCATCAACGATGGTCGCTACGGCGGTTGCCTGCCGGGCTGTCTGGGACGCGGCGGGTATTGCGGCGACTCCGTGGTGCAGATGAGCGCGGGCGAAGTGTGCGACGACGGACAGAACACGGGCGGCGCGGGAATGTGTGCTCCGGGCTGCGGCGCGCAGTCGGGGTGTGGTGACGGGCAGCTCACGCCCTCGACAGGTGAGGTCTGCGACGACGGCAATCGCGCGCCCGGAGATGGCTGCGATGCGATGTGCCAGATCGAGCTGGGGTAACGCATGGGAGCTGAGCGACGCGCTGGCCATGACGCCAGCGCATCGAGCTCACGCCACTCAATGACCGGCGTCGGCGGGCTGCACGGTACCGGCGCTGCCGCCGCACGAGGCCGTCGGACCGGCGCAGGAACCGCCGTTGGAGCCATCACACAGATTCGGGCGCGCGTTGCAGACGAGCTTCGGTGCGTTGGGCGACGAACAAACGCAGTAGTCGCTGAGCCACGCGCTGCGCAGCTTGCACTTGCCGGTGAACTCGTTCCAACACTCGGCGCGCGTCGTCACGAGCACGCCGAGCTGCCCACCGCCAGCTCCGCCGAAGATGGTGCCCGTCGCAGTCGCACCGGTCACAGCGCCGCCGAGCGTGCAGGTCGCTTCCAGGCGCGGATCGGCGGGGAGGATGAACTTGCACGCTTCGTCGGTGCACGAGTCCCACGTGAGGAAGGACCAGTCTTCACACGCCAGGTCCGCCGCTTCGGATTCGACCGGCTCGCCCGTCGACATCGGGTACGCGAAGCCGACCGTCATGTTTCCGCGGTAGTCGCGCCCGAACGCGGTGACAGTGACCTGACCGACGACCTTCTGCAGACCGCAGATGCTGCGAATGCCCGGGTTCCTCAAGACGGAGTCGACGGCGATCGCGGAGATCGCTTGTTCACGGTCAGCGCCGTTCAAGTAGGCGAAGTCATCGTTCCACGCGACGTGCACCGAGGCTGGCTGCGACCAGCTCGCGAAGAGCGCTCGCAGGTCTTCATTCCGATCGAGCCTGAAGATGAGGCGCAGCGTTCCGTCGGAGCGCGTCACCGTGGTGCTCAGCTTGACGATGCCGCGGTCGAGCTGGACCTCGGGCTTCAACACGAGCTCCGTGGCGTGGCCGCCGAGGAAGGACTGCACGGTTCCGTTCTCGCCTGAGCCCGAGCCCGCTGGCGCTCTGTTCAGCCGCTCCGAGGTCGTGTCGAAGTCGTGGCCTCCGGACTGGCGAGCTTCGGAGTCGACGGAGCAGCCCGGGAAGCAGGCCCAGCCAACGAGTACTGCAAACATGATTCGCGCGTTCGGGGTGTTCATTGAGGTCTCCATGCGAGGTGAGTGCGACGCAAGGCTCAGAGAGCAACGGCCGCACCAATCGCGCGGCACGTGAGATGTCTGCGGTTTGCGCGCATTGACTTTGGCGAGCGCGCAATCGCTTGCGTGGTACTTGCGCGTCCACCTGCCAGCGGTCGCGAGCGTCAGGTCTCGAAGGCCTGGAGGTGGATCCACACCTCGCCGGTCGGCGCCTCGAGCAATTCGCCGCTGCGATGGAGAATCCACGTGCCGCCGTCGGGAAGGAGCGCCGGCGGAAGATCTTCGAGCTCGGTCGCCGTGAGCGTCGGCGTGGCGGGCACGAGGTCGCGAATCACGAGGTCGACGTCAGCGTCGATGGGCTTCGTCGTTCCGCGCTTGAGCTTGTTCGCGCCGAGGAACGCGGGCGCTGCGCCGGGCGGCAGTTGCACGATGACTTCCCAGAAGCCGTCCTGAAAGCCGAACGCGCGCGAGGTGTACTGCAGGGGAGCGACCGGCAACTTGCAGCCGAACACTGCGGGCATGTCTCGCTCGGCGATGGCGGTGCTGCTCCATTTCTGGTCACCACCGAGTCCGTCGGCGAACGAGACGAGCGCGACCATGATGCCGCCGGTGATGCACGTACCGACGGCGAAGAGCGCGACGACGACGATGAGAACGGTGCGCGTGGATTTCGTCATCTGACGTACCAGCGTATGCGACCGAGTCGCGTGAGGAACCGGACAAGAGCGCGCTCTGTTGAATGAAGTGACGACAGCGGTACGCAACCCGTTGCGCGATGCCGTCGAGCGCCCCGCCCAAAGCCACGAGATGACTGCCGGGTCGAGCTGGCACGAAACGCGAATCGCGAGGCGTCATGCTCCGTGCGCTCCTCCTCGTACCGTTGGTGTGGTCCCTGGGTTCGTTCTCGCCGGCGACTGAGTCGAGCGTCGGAGGAGGCACTGGCCCCGGCGACGCAGGAACGATGGCCACCGTGGTGCGCCGCGTGACCGAGACCTTCAGCTTCGACTTCGAATGCCGCGTGTACCGACTGACGGTGGTGGAGCACTGCACGCGTGGGGCCGATGGCGGAGAGCAGTGCGTCATCGTCGAGACGCGCCGCGACGACTTCAAGGTGCCGTGTGACCAGCTCGACCGCTACCGCGAGCCGCGCGTCACCCAGACCTTCCTCTGACGTTCAGCGCTCAGGTCGTGGACACGATGCGCGCGCGGAACTAACCGGGCGCCATGCTCCAGAGGTCGCTCGTGCCGCTCGTCGTCGCGCTGCTCGCTGGCTGCGCGACCATTCAGCCGTCGCGTGCGCTGGTGACTGAGGCGGAACACCGCGCGCTGGGTCTCACCCCGAATCGCATCGAGCCGTGGGAAGACGGCCTGCGCACCGACCCTTCCGCGAGCGGCACCTACGAGTGGTGGTACCTCGACGGACATCTCGACGACGGCTCGACGCTGGTCGTCGTGTTCTTCACCAAGCCCATCGACGGCGCAGCCGGGCCGCTCAAGCCGATGGTGCGCGTCGATCTCGATCGTCCCGACGGCACGAAGTTCACGCGGCTGATCGAGATCGACCCCTCGAACTTCTCGGCGTCGAAGGAGCGCTGCGACGTGCGCATGGGCCCGCATCGCTTCGAGGGAGACCTGCACCGCTATTCCATCTCGATTGCCCTACCCGACTTCGCCGCGCAGCTCACGCTCACCGGAGAAGTGCAGCCGTGGAGACCGTCGGCTGGCGTCATCACCTTCGGAGCGAAAGACGAGAAGTACTTCGCGTGGCTCCCCGCGGTGCCGCACGGAAAACTCGAAGGCACGCTGAAGGTCGAAGACGGCGCGACGCTCGAGGTGCGCGGCACCGGGTACCACGACCACAACTGGGGCAACGCCTCGCTCGTCGGCCTCGTGCACGATTGGTACTGGGGCCGCGCGCACGTCGGGCCGTATTCCGTCATCGCCGCGTACATCACGGCCGAGCAGGGCTATTCCGCGAATCACTTCCCACTCTTGCTCGTCGCGAAGGGTGACGACGTGCTGGTCGGCAATTCCTCGCACGTCACGTTCAGCAGCTCCGACGTCGCCATCGACGAGAAGACCGCCAAGCCCGTCGCCTCGAAGCTCACGTGGGACTTCAACGATGCCGGCAAACGCGTGCGCGTCTCGTTTGATCGGAAGAAGACGCTCGTCGAGCTACCGCTGGTCGAGCAATTGCCCGGCTTCATGCGTTTCCTCGCACGGCTCTCTGGCTTCGATGGCGCGTACCACCGCTTCACCGGAGAGGTCAGCGTCGAGGTCCTCGAGAATGATCAGCGCGTCGATGAACAGCACCACGACGCCGCGGTGTGGGAATTGATGTACCTGGGCCACGCCCCGTAGTTGCAACATGGTGGCAAGAGCGCTAACGATCGCCACCTCGATGCGGACCCGCAGACTGATCAGCGCGATGTTGCTGCTGCTACAGGCGCTCGGTCTGCAGCACCTCGCGCTGTCGAGTCACGCCTTCGACGACGCGGGAGCGGCCTTCGAACACGCTGCGCTCGCCAGCGATTCGCACGACGCCAACGAGAGTCACTTCTGCGCTGACAGCGGCGCGGTCGAAGAGTCCGCCGAGTCGTGCCCCGTCGTCGCGTCGTGGTTGACGGCTTTCAACTTGTCCGCGGCGCGCTCGGTCACACAGGCGCCGCACACGCAGCGCAACACCGTCGAGCACGCACAGCCGGCACGCGCATCAGTGTCGTTGTTGTCGCTCGCACCGAAGTCCTCGCCGCCAGCGAGCTGAGAGTCGCTTCTTCTTTTCGCTCTCACTCTCTCGTTGCGCCGTTGGCGTGGCCTTTCCATGCGACTTCTCTTCGCTGTTTCAATGTTGCTCGCGCGCGCGGCGTTCGCCGCCGGTGACGTCGTGCCTCCCGAGGTCGTCTCGCGCGTCGAGGCCAGCGTGCCGACCGACGCGCCGCCGCCGACGCAAGACCACGTGCTGCTCGAGTTCACGGTCACCGCCGAAGGCAAAGCGACCGATGTGCTGGTCGTCGAGTCGGCCGGCCGCGCGTGGGACCAGGCGTCCATCGACGCGCTCTTGAAGTGGCAGTTCAAGCCCGCCACGCACGAAGGCATCGCCGTCGATGCGCGCACGCGGCTCTCGTTCAACATGCCCGCGGCGCTGATGCCGAAGCCCGAGCCGGTTCCAGACGCGGGGCCCCTCGAGCCGCTCCTCGAGTCCGACGGTGGAGCCGCGTTCGTGACGCCAGTGCTCCCCGCGGGCCCTTCCATCACCGTCGGTGGAGCGCCCGATGCCGGTCACCCGGTGCACGACTTCTCGACGACGGTGCTCGGTCGCGGCCAGCCCAGGTCGCGCGGCGCTTCCGACTTCAACATCGAGGTCGGCGCACTGCAGGCCGTGCCGCGCAAGAGCGCCGCTGATTTCCTGAAGCTCGCTCCAGGCATTCTGCTCACCAACGAAGGCGGCGAAGGCCACCCCGACCGCATCTTCTTGCGCGGCTTCGACGCACGCGAAGGCCAGGACCTCGAGCTCACCGTCGACGGAGTTCCGATCAACGACTCCGGCAACCTGCACGGCAACGGCTATTCCGACATGAACTTCATCATTCCGGAGTTGGTCGAGAACCTGCGCGTGCTCGAGGGCCCGCTCGATCCACGGCAGGGCAACTACGCGGTCGCCGGGAGCGCCGACTACCAGCTCGGCTTGCCCGAGCGCGGCATTCACGTGCGCGGCTCGTACGGCAGCTTCGACACCATGCGGCTCGTCGGGCTGTGGGGGCCGAGCGGAGAATCGTCGCGCACGTTCGGCGGCGTGCAGCTCTTCCGTACGTCCGGCTTCGGACAGAACCGTGAGGCGCAGAACGCCAAGCTCGCCGCGCAATACGAAGGCGCGCTCTCGGACACCACGAGCTTCCGCGTCGGCGCGATGGGCTACGCGGCGACGTACAAGTCTGCCGGCGTGCTCCGTGCGGATGATGTCGCCAACGGGACGGTCGGCTTCTACGACTCCGTCGATTCACGGCAGGGCGGCGACTCGCTTCGCGCGCAGGTGCACTTCGACCTGCACGGCCACAGCGGCAACTTCGCGCACGACCAGACGCTGTTCTTCTTGTTCCGCAGCTCGCGCATGTTGGAGAACTTCACCGGCTTCCTGCGCGACGTGCAGCTGGCGCAGCAGAACCCGCACGAGCAGCGCGGCGACCTGTTCGATCGCAACACCAGCACCTTCACCGCTGGCGCTCGCGGGAGCGCGCGGTGGCGCACGCGCCTCTTCGAGCGCAATCAAGATCTCGAGATCGGCTACTTCGGCCGCTTCGACGTGGTGCGCGGCGTGCAGACCCGGCTGCTCGCGGGCTCGAACATTCCGTACCTCAGAGACCTCGATCTCGATTCGAAGCTCGCCGACATCGGGTTGTTCGCTGACCTGAACTTCTCTCCGGCGTGGTGGCTCACCGTGCGCGGCGGCGTGCGCGGAGAGTTCCTCACCTACGACGTGCTCGACCTCTGCGCGCAGAAGGAGGTGCGGCGGCCGAGCGCGACGAATCCTCCCGGAGACGAGAGCTGTCTCTCGCAGCGCGACCTGGGGCAATTCCGCGACCCCACCGAGCGCAACACCACCAGTGGCGGAGCGTTCATGCCGCGCGCGTCCGTCCTCGTCGGGCCGTTCGCCGGCATCACGCTCACCGGCGGACTCGGCACGGGCATCCGTTCCATCGACCCGCAGTTCATCACCGAGAACTTGAAGACGCCGTTCGCCAGCATCTTCGCCTGGGAAGGCGGAGCGACCTGGCAACACCACGGCGACGCGTGGGAAGCGAACGTGCGCGCGGTGGTGTTCGGCACGCGCGTCGACAAGGACCTGGTGTTCAGTGCGCAAGATGGCCGCGGTCTCATCGGCGGAGCGACCTCACGCTTCGGAGCGCTCGCCGCCGCCCGATTGCGCACCGACTTCCTCGACGTCAGCGGCAACGTCACGTGGGTGCAGTCGAAGTTCGACGACACCGGCCTGCTCGTTCCCTACGTGCCTGACTTCGTCGCGCGACTCGACGCGGGCGCGTTTCACGACTTGCCGTGGCTGAAGCCACTCGGAGCCCCGATTCGCGGCCGCGCGGGACTGGGAGTCACTTACGTCGGGAGGCGCGCATTGCCGTTCGGACAACGCAGCGACGTCATCTTCGTGGTGGACCTCTCAGCCGAGCTCGCGTGGAAGCAGTTCAGTCTCGGGTTGTCGGCCACCAACCTCTTCGACACGCAGTACCGGCAGGTCGAGCTCAACTACGCGTCGGACTTCCACACCTCGGGCTCGCTGCCGAGTCTCGTGCCCGCTCGGCACTTCGCGGCCGGTGCGCCGCGCGCGTTCTTGCTGACCATCGGCGTGCACTTCGGAGGTGAGTCATGAAGCGCGCCCTGCTCCCGCTCGTGCTTCTGCTCGGTGCGTGTGTTCAGACCACCGGCGGAGAGGTCGTCTCGTTCACCGCGAAGGCGAGCGGAGACCCAGCCGTCGTCACCGGCGCGCCGCTCACCTTCACCACGCCCAGCGGCTTCGACGTCACGCTCACCCGCGCGCGGCTGGCGGTCGGCGCGGTGTACTTGAATCAGCAGAACCCCCAGAACTACTCCCTCGAGACGAGCTGCATTCAAGAGGGCATCTATTCGGGCGAGGTGCGCGGGAGCGTGCTCATCGACGCGCTCTCTCCGACGGCGGTTGATTTTCCGGTCGCGGGTAATGGAACGACGGCGCCGACACGCGCGGCAGAGCTCTGGCTCACGGGTGGAGACGTGTTCGCCGACACCGATTCCACGGTGGTGCTCGACGTCGCAGGCACGGCGACCGGAGCGATGGGCAGCTTCCCCTTCGAGGGGCAGTTCACCATCTCGAGCAATCGCGTCATCCCTCCGCGCAACCCCGCGCTGCCGGGGAGCAACCCGCTCTGCCGTCAACGCATCGTCAGCCCCATCGCGTTCGACACCGCGCTCACGCAGGGCGCGATGGTCACGCTGTTGGTGGATCCCCGCGCGTGGTTCGCGGCGGTCGACTTCAGCGGCCTCACCAAGGTGAGTGATGTGCCGCTGCTCTACCGCTTCACTGATGATCAATCGTCGTCGGCGCAGCCAGACAAGGCGCTCTTCAACGCCCTGCGCAGCGCCGTCGGCCCGTATCGCTTCGAGCTCACTCCGTGACGCAGCCTGCGAAGCAGTGGCCCCCTCTCCCGCCCCCGCGGGAGAGGGTTGGGGCGAGGGGCAGTCCATCAGCAGCGATCTCAGTGCTGATGCTCGTGCTTCAGGCGCTGGGGCTCGCGCATCACATCACCTCGCAGCACATCGGTGACGAACACGAAGCATTCGAACGCGCAGCGCTGCTCGAGGAACACCACCGCGACGAGAAGCACGTCTGCGCCGATTCAACGTCGAACGCACCGGAGACGTGTGCTGCGTTCACCGCTTCGCACGCTCCGTGCTTCACCGTTGCGCGGTTGGTCACGTCATTCGAAGTTCAAAGTACGCAACGCACTGCGCGAAGTGCGCGACGCACGAGTCCTCCTCTCAGCGCATTGACGGTCGCTCCGAAGGGCTCGCCTCCAGGCTGAGCGCGGTGCCCCATCACGATTCGCGTCATCCATCTTCTACGAAGGACTTTCACAATGCGTCTCTCCATCTCTGTCATTGCAGTGCTCACCGCCGCCGCGTGCGGCACACCCACCACCGATACGAAGAACACCTTCCTCATCACCGTCAGCGGAGAAGGCGCCGCGGCCGATGGTCTCGCGTTCCCGCCTGGCGCGAGCGGCGGTGAGCCGTACTTCGTCGACGGCTGGGAGCTGAAGTTCGAACACGTGCTGGTCACCATCGGCTCGGTGTCCATCAACGAGAACCCCGACCTCAACCCGAACGATCAATCGGCGACCGGAGCGCTCGTCGCAGAAGCGACCGGCCCGTGGGCCATCGACCTCGCGAAGCCCGGCGCGCTCGAGGGGAAGGAGTCCATCGGCACCGCGTGGGAGCTCACCCGCATCGCCAACCAGAACAAGAAGAGTGGCACACCTGCGTTCGACGCGACGACGAAATACGCGCTCGGCTACTCGCTCGTCGCCGCCGATGGGAAAGCCACCAGGCTCGGCTTCGACCAAACAAGTGAGAGTGACTATCAATTGATGGTCACCAATGGGTGGACGGTGCTCCTGCAGGGCACGGCGACGTGGAAGGGCACCGCGGGCAGCCCGGCGTGCCGCTCGACGAACGCGAGCTACGACTTCACGCGCTTCCCCCAGAGCACGCACTTCACCTTCGGCTTCAAGGCGCCGGTGGACTTCAAGAACTGCGTGAACCCCGAGCTGTCTCCGGCCGACTCGCGCGGCGTGCAGACGCAGACCAACGCGCAGACCGTGGTGCAGCTCACCTTCCACCTCGACCACCCGTTCTGGGAAGCGCTCGAAGAAGACGCGCCGCTGCGGTGGGACGCACTGGCCGCGCGCAAGTCGGCGAGCACTGGAACGGGAGCGATGCTCGAGGAACTCACCAACGCCGACCTCGCCTTCGACTTCCAGGCGCCGCGCGACGCGCAGGGCATCGCGATTCCATGGCGTACCTGTGGCCCGACGCTGAGCAACGAGCGCACCAGCGGAACGGTGGCGTACGACCCGGTGAACGTGCCGGTCTCTCCGACCGGCGGAGCGAGCGGCCTCAAAGACCTCTCCGACTACATGACCTACAACCTCTCGACGTTCGGCCACCTCAACGCCGACGGGCTGTGCTTCCCCGCACGTCAGTACCCGTCGCCTCCGTAAACCCGGCTCGCGCGTCGAGCGCCGAGGGTCTTGCAGGACCGTCACCTCGAGGCCCGCCACGCGGGCCCGGGTGGCGGTGATGGCCCTGGTGCCTTCGCGACGCAGGCTGACGCGTTCCCCAGCCGAGCGCGACGAAGCCAGAAAGTGGAACCGATCTTCACGCGTGGGGGTCGAACCCTCGCCGGCGGTCCGCCCACGCAGGCACCGCGACCTTATTCACTGCGATCGTGAATCAGCTGAGCTGCCCGTGCGTCGAGGGGCCCACTTCGTCGCCTCCGGGAGCCCACCATGACCTTCCGCCATGTCTCTGCCTTCCTCGCTGGCACCCTGCTGACGTGTCTGGCCGGCTGTGCGCCACCGGTGCCGGCGCCGTGTGTCCCCACCTCGTGCGCGCTCGCGCTGCGGAGCTGTGGACCGCTCGACGACGGGTGCGGCGCGACGCTCGACTGTGGCGGCTGCGCGCAGGGGCAGACGTGCACTGACGGCACGTGCTCCGCGCTCCCCTGCGTGCCTACGACCTGCGCGGCGCTGGGGAAGAACTGCGGTGCGGTGAGTGACGGCTGCGGCGGCACCCTCGACTGCGGCACCTGCCCGGGCGGGGTCGCGTGCGGCGCGTCCAACGTGTGCGGGTGCGCGCCCACCACCTGCGGCGCCGAAGGGAAGAACTGCGGCAGCATCGACGACGGCTGTGGCGGCACGCTCGACTGCGGCGCGTGCACCGGGCTCCTCACCTGCGGCGGCGCGGCAACCCCCAACGTGTGCGGCTGCACGCCGACCACCTGCGCGGCCCAGGGCAAGAACTGCGGCGCCGTCAACGACGGCTGTGGGGCGACCCTCGACTGCGGGACCTGCTCCAGCCCGATGAGCTGCGGGGGCACGGGCACCGCGAACGTCTGCGGCTGTGCCCCGGCGACCTGCGCCTCGCTGGGGAAGAACTGCGGCACGGTGCTCGACGGCTGTGGCGGCACGCTCGACTGTGGCACCTGTACCGGCCCGCAGACCTGTGGCGGAGGCGGCGCGGCGAACGTGTGCGGCTGCACGCCCACCACCTGCGCGGCCCAGGGCAAGAACTGCGGCTCCGTGAGCGACGGCTGCGGCGGCACGCTCGACTGCGGCGCCTGTACCGGCCCGCGAACCTGCGGTGGCGGCGGCGCCGCGAACGTCTGCGGCTGCACGCCCACCACCTGCGCCGCGCAGGGGAAGAACTGCGGCACCATCAGCGATGGCTGCGGCGGCACCCTGACCTGCGGCACCTGCGGCGGGGCGCAGCAACAGTGCTCGGCGAACGTCTGCACCTGCGTGCCCACCACCTGCGCAGCCCAGAACGCGAACTGCGGCGCGCTGAGCGACGGGTGTGGCGGCACGCTCAACTGCGGCTCGTGCACCGTCCCCCAGGTGTGCGGCGGCGGTGGCGCGAACCGCTGCGGCGCGGGGAGCTGCGTCCCGACGACCTGCGCGGCGCAGGGCAGGAACTGCGGGAGCATCGGCGACGGCTGTGGCGGCACGCTCAACTGCGGCACCTGCACCGCTCCGCAGAGCTGCGGCGGCGGCGGCGCGCCCAACGTCTGCGGCTGCACGCCCACCACCTGCGCGGCCCAGGGGAAGAACTGCGGCTCCATCAGCGATGGCTGCGGCGGGACGCTCAACTGCGGCACCTGCAGCGGCGCGCAGAACGCCTGCACGGCGAACGTGTGCGTGTGCCTGCCCACCACCTGCGCCGCGCAGGGGAAGAATTGCGGCGCGGTCAGCGACGGCTGCGGAGGCACGCTCAACTGCGGCACGTGCGCCAGCCCCGCGAGCTGCGGCGGCGCTGGTCAGCCCAATGTGTGCGGTTGCACGAGCACGACGTGCGGCGCCGAAGGCAGGGACTGCGGGACCATCGCCGACGGCTGCGGTGGCACGCTGTCGTGCGGCACGTGCAGCGCACCGCAGAGCTGCGGCGGCGGCGGCATGCCCAACCTCTGTGGCTGCACGCCCACCAGCTGCGCCGCGCAGGGGAAGAACTGCGGCACCATCTCGGACGGCTGCGGCGGGACGCTCACCTGCGGCGCGTGCACCGGCACCGACACCTGCGGCGGCACCGGGACTCCCAACGTCTGCGGCACGGGCGTCCCCACCTTCGCGCAGCTGGCCGCCGGCGACCACCACGCATGCGGGGTGAAGACCGACGGCTCGCTGTGGTGCTGGGGCCTGGATGACCGCGGCCAGCTGGGCCTCGGAACGGCGACGCTGCGCGACGTGAGGACGCGGGTGGGCACGGCGAACGACTGGAAGGACGTCGCGCTCGGCAACGGCACGTCCTGCGCGCTCAAGACCGACGGCACGCTGTGGTGCTGGGGTACTCAGCTCGGCTCGTTCGCGGCCACCGTCCCCGCGCCGGCGCAGCTCGGCACGGCGACGAGCTGGGCCTCGCTCTCGCTGTCCGAATCGCACGCCTGCGCCATCGAGAGTGGCGGCGCACTGTCGTGCTGGGGAGCGGGAGGTGACGGCCGGCTCGGCCTGGGCGACACGCTCGAGCGCGCGCAGCCGACGGTGGTGAGCAGCGGCGTGGCGTGGGCGTCGGTCGCCACCGGTGAGCGCCACACCTGCGCCACCCGGCTCGATGGCACGCTGTGGTGCTGGGGGTACAACTTCTACGGCCAGCTTGGCACGGGCAACACCATGGCCTCGTCGCTGCCGGTGCAGGTCGGCATGCTGAACACGTGGCAGAAGGTGTGGGCCGGCGCCGGCGTGAGCTGCGCTTCGCGCACCGACGGCACTTTCTGGTGCTGGGGCCAGAACACCGGGCGCTACGGCAACGGGCTGGTCACCAACAGCAACACCCCGGTGCAGGTGACGCAGTGGGGCGCGGTGGCCCGCTTCAGCATGGGCGCCGCGCACACCTGCGCGGTGCGCACCGACGGCACGCTCTTCTGCAGCGGCGACAACACGCTCGGGCAGGTGGGCGACGGCTCACCGACCAGCCCGCAACGCAGCCCCGTACGGCTCGGCTCGGGGACCGACTGGCTGGCGGTCGGGGCGGGCTTCGCGCACACCTGCGCCTCGCGCCTCGACGGCACGACCTGGTGCTGGGGCCGTGACGCGTGGGGGCAGCTGGGTGACGGCTCCTCGGCGAGCCGCGTGCAGCCACAGCAGGTCGGCTCCGGGACGACCTGGGCGCGCGGTGCGCTGGGCGACGACTCGTCGTGCGCGCTGCGCAGCGACGGCACGCTGTGGTGCTGGGGCCTCAACCGCAACGGCCGCCTCGGCGACTCAACCCAGGTCACGCGCATCGCGCCCACGCAGGTGGGCACGGGCACCAACTGGGTGGAGGTGCGGTACGGCGCGGCGCACGGCTGCGCGCGGAAGAGCGACGACTCGCTGTGGTGCTGGGGCGCGAACGCGAGCGGGGAAGTGGGCGACGGTGCCATCACCTCGCCCATGCCCGTGCTTTCGCCGGTGCAGATCACCAGCTCGCTCGCCACGTGGCGGTCCGTCGGCACGGGGGACTCGCATTCCTGTGGCGTGCGCACCGACGGGTGGCTGTTCTGCTGGGGCGACGGGCTGCTCGGCGCGCTCGGCACGGGCAACACCATGGACCGCACCGCCCCGCAGCGCGCCGGCAGCGGGGTCGACTGGACCCAGGTCTCGGCCGGCGGCTCCTCGAGCTGCGGGCTGCGCGGCGCGGGCTCGCTGTGGTGCTGGGGGAACAACACCTCGGGTCAGCTCGGCATCGGCTCGACGATGCAGCAGCTCAGCCCGGCGCAGGTCGGCTCCCTCACCACGTGGGCGCGCGTGGAGGTCGGCGAGACCCACGCCTGCGGCCTCCAGGCCGACGGCACGCTGTGGTGCTGGGGGTCGAACACCAACGGGTGCGTCGGCGACGGGACGACGACCCGCCGCACCAGCCCGGTGCAGGTGGGCACCGCGACCGACTGGCAGGCGATCGCGGTGGGCGCGACGACGACGTGCGGCGTGCGCGGCACCGGCACGCTGTGGTGCTGGGGTCTGGGACATCGGGGCGAGCTCGGCAACGGGAGCTTCAGTGGCTCCCTGGCGCCGCAACAGGTCGGCACGGCAACGAACTGGACCACGGTGATGCTCGGGAACGATCACGCGTGCGCCACGCGCACCGACGGCACGCTGTGGTGCTGGGGCCAGAACCTCTCGGGTGAGCTCGGTGAGGGCAGCCCGTGGGAGCTCACTCCTCAGCTCCAGCCCTGACGAACTCGCGAAAAAACCTGCAACGCGACGGTGCGCAGTTGCCCAACTTCACGCGCGCGCGGTCGCCACCCAGCTGGGCCAAACAAGTGAGAGTGACTCTCAATTGATGGTCGCCCGTTGTGGGACGCGCTGGCCGCGCAAGTCAGCGAGCACCGGCATGGGGCCCCGCGCTCGCGGAGGATTCCAGTCGTTCGCGACACCGTCGGGACTGTTCACTGAACTGTCCACAGTGCTCCGAACGTCCGGGCAACCGGCCCAAATCTCGCGCCCCTCACCCGGGCGTGCCGCTTGCTCTGCGCAGGGGCATGAACCGATTTCCTTCGGCTGCGGCCCTCGTCGTCTCCCTCGCCTGCGCCTGCGGTGGCAGGTCGTCGAGCAGTGGCACCATCGCCTGCGAGTTCGAGAAGCGCACCACGGGCTGCAACGACTCGTCGTGGAGCGCCTGGGAAGAGGGCTGCACCGAGTTCTCCGAGGACAACTACGACGACGCACGGACGGCCTGCCGCAAGGCGCACCCTTCGAGCGACAGCGAGTGTGTCTCGAGCTGCTGCGTGCGCTTCGAGTTTCGCAACGTCGTGCCGCGCAGTGGCCGGTGCTCCAGCAGCAGCGGCGCAGGTGGCGGTTCGGGTTCCGGAGGAGGCTCCGGCTCGGGCGGAGCCGGCGGCTCGAGCTCATGCGGTCAGTTCGCGACGTGCGGCGGGTGCGCTGCGGTCGACGGGTGTGGGTGGTGTGCCTCGACCGGCACCTGCCGCGCGGGAGACGACACCGGACCGGCGAGCGGCTCGTGCTCGAACTGGAAGTTCTACCCCTCGGAGTGCAGCGCCGGCTCGGGCGGGGGCGGCGGTTCCTCGACCTGCGCGCCTGCCACCAACCTCGGCACTTGCAGCGGCAGCCAGCGCTCGTGCGGCAACGGGTGGTGCTGTGCGTCGACCAACCCGTTCTTCTGCGAGAGCAACCAGACCTGTTACTCGACCGCCAGCGCTGCCGCCGCCGCCTGCTCGAGCTGCCGCAGCTGCGCGCCCTGACGGCGCCGGCGTCGGGGCGGTGATGCGCACCGGCAGCCTCAACGCGACTGCGGTGCGTTCTGCGCAGCCTCGTTGCCCCACGGAAGCCACCAGCCGCTCCCCGGCAACACGCCTGGGGTCCAGAACGCGACGAGCGTGTCGTTCGACCAGCCGATGACGCGGTCGCGCGTGACGAGCCCGAACTTGAAGTTACCGCCCGTGGAGCAGCGGAAGCCGAGCGAGCCGTCGGGGTTCACCACGCCGACGTCGTTCTCTGGCCAGGTGACGAAGAGCGTGCGGTCGTCGTCGAGCAACGCCGAGGCGAAGGCCTGCCTGCCCATGGCATCGAGCGGCGGTCCCGGCGTTCCGCTGTCGACCGCGAAGTACTGCGGCGTGTTGGTGCCCATCACTGTTCGCAAGCCGACGCGTGCGTTGGCGAACGAGATGTACTGCGTGGCAGGCGGCATCGCGGCGAGTCGCTGACCGCTCGTCGCGTCGAGCACGAAGCCGCGGCTGAACGAGCGGCCCGAGGCGTTGATGAGCAGCGCGTCGGTGTCGGACCACAGCGTCGCCATGCGGTCGACGGCCATCACGCCGCCGCGCCCGCGAATGCGATCGTGAATGAAGAAGCGACCCGCGCCATCGCTGCCCACGTCCCACGCGTCGGTGGTGGGGCCGGCGCGTCTCCACACCAACGCGCCATCGACGCTCGAGAACGAGACGAGGTCGAGCCGCAGTGACGGCTCATCGAACGCGGCGTGCTGCATCACCGCGACGACGGCGTTCGGGCCCTCGACGGTCCCACGCGCGACCCACGAGAACTGGCCCTGCGGCACCGCGAGCACGGTGCGCAAGTTCGCCGCCCAGCGCAGCGCACCGCTGGTGGTGTCGAAGCCGAAGACGTTGCGGCCCGTTCCACCTGCGACGACCACCACGTCGCCCGCGAGCCAATTCTCGATGGACATGTTGGTGCAGTCGAAGGTCTGCCGAAACCGCTCGCGCCCCGTCGCGCTCGAGGCCGAGACGAGCACGCACTCGGGCGTGCGTTCCGAGCGTTCCACCCAGTACAGCGCGCCCTGCGCATCGAGGAGCAGCGAGCCCGCGAGCGTGTAATCGGTCGGCACCGCGGGCCCCCGCCACACGTTCGCGAGCGGCCGCACGGGACACACGCCGCCATCGCAAGCGGCCATCGCACACGCCGCGGGCACGGGGCACAGATTGTCCGCGGGGAGATGGAGACAGGTGCCTTCACTCCCGCACGCGTCGATGGTGCACGGTTCGCCGTCGTCGCAGGAAATCGGCATTCCCCGGCAGGTGCCGCTGACGCATTGACCGTTCGTCACGCACGACGCGTTGCACGACGTGCCGTCACTGACCGCCGAGCGCACGCACCGACCGAGCTGCGGGTCGAACTCGAAGTGGGCACACCCTTCATCGGGTGGACAGACGAGCGTCTCGACGCCGAGGGCGGTGACGTGGAGCGACGCCTCGAGCCCGCAGCCTCTGGCCACGAGCGTCCCCTCGATGGGGCCCGCGGTGCGCGTCTCGATGACGAGCTCGATCGGCGTCGAATCAGCAGGCTCGAGGCGGAGCGAAGCCGGGTCGACGAACAACGGCGCGCTCAACCCGGTGAGCTGCACGTCGTCACAGACGAAGGTCGCGTCGAGCGTGAGGGTGACGGGGACGCGCTTGCTCCCGCCGAGCCACACGTTGCCGACGTCGAGCTGCGACGGGGTGAAGCGCAACGCGCCCGAGGTGGTGGTGATCGGGTCCCCGCAGCGACACGAGGCGGTGACGATCAAGATCAAGGCTGTTGTCCACCGCATGCCGATCATTGTGCTACTTCGCCTCCACCACTCACGGGAGGGAAGTCCACATGAAGAAGTTTTTCGCTCTTGCCGTTCTCGCCGTCTCCGTCGTTTCCATCTCGGGCTGTGCGGCGATGCGTGCCGCCGCGGCGCGCGACAAGTTCATCCAGAACGCGACCATGCAGCACACCTACCAGCGCCCGTGCGGCGAGGTCTGGGCTGCTGCGCGCACCATGCTGTTCGCCCGCGACTTCCAGGTGAAGAGCGCTGACGCCGCCGCCGGTCTCACGCTCGAGACCGAGTGGAAGACGCAGAGCAACGGCAACATGATCACCAGCACCCGCTACCTGTTCCAGGGCTCGGCGCCGACGCCGGAGACCTGCCAGGTGCAGGCGACCGCCGCGACCAAGAATCAGCAGGGCAACACCTCGATGAACCGCGACTGGCGCATGGAATGGGACCTCCTCAAGCAGGTCGACATCGCCGCCGCGCAGCAGATCGAGTCGGACGCCAAGGCGGCCGGCGAAGCGGCGCGCAATCAGCAGAGCTGAGTCGTGACGAGCACCGGCGGCGTGTGATGCCGTGCCTCTGATACACCGAGGCATGCGCTCACTCTTCGCCGCCGGTTGTCTCGCGCTGTTCGCTGCGTGTGGCCAGACGACGGTCTGTGGCCCGCAGTCGTGTCCCGGATGCTGCTCGTCGAGTGGGCGCTGCGAAGCAGGCAGCTCGACGCTCTTCTGTGGAACGCAGGGCTCCGCGTGCCGAGCGTGTGACCTCGGACAATCGTGCACCCTCGGTCAATGCGCCGGAGGAATCACCGGAAACGGTGGTGGCGGCGGCTCTGCGACAGGCGGTGGCTCGGCGACTGGTGGCGGCGCGGCGAACGGCGGTGGCGCGGCGAACGGCGGTGGCGCGGCGACTGGTGGCGGAGCGGCGACCGGTGGCGGAGCGGCGACTGGTGGCGGTGCGGCGACTGGTGGCGGTGCGGCGACTGGTGGCGGTGCGACGACTGGTGGCGGTGCGGCGACTGGCGGCGGTGCGGCGGTTGGCGGTGGCTCGGCGACCGGTGGTGGCTCGGCGACTGGTGGCGGCGCTGCGACTGGTGGCGGCGCGGCGAACGGCGGCGGTGCGGCGACTGGCGGTGGACCCGGAACTGGCGGCGGCTCAGCGACCGGCGGAGGCACGACAACTGGCGGCGGTTCCGGAACTGGAGGCGGAGCAACGGGCGGAGGCGGCGGCGTGATGCTCCCCGACGCGGGCACTCCACCCACCGTCACCGCGACCTTCGGCATGTGCGGCTCGTTCAACCCGTGCACCAGCAATCTGCAGGGCACGTGGTTCCGCACCGGCGTCTGCGTCGAACCGAACAACCCGTTCGGCACGTTCTGCCCGACGGGAATGCTCGTCAGCTACATGGGCCAGGGCGCAGGCCGCCTCGACTTCCTCGGCTCGACGCTGGTGCAAACGTACGGGCCGAGCACCGAAACGCTCACCGCAAACTACCCGCAGGCCTGCCTGACCGGAGGCTTCGTCATGAGCTGCCCGCAGCTCGAGAGCTTCCTCACCTCGAGCGGACTGCCGACGAGTTGTCCTTTGGCGAGCGGCGGTCGCACCGGCTGCGACTGCACCCTGACGCGAACGAGCCCGATGCCGACCAGCACGCAGGCCACGTGGACCGACAACGGAGGCGGCGTCATCACCGTGAACGACCCGAACAGCCCGTTCCAGTGGCGCACCTGCGTGATGCCCGGAAGTCCGGATGTACTCATCCTCACCGGCTCCGACGGGCTCGGCCGCCAGACGTACCAGCGGCGTTGATTACGGGTTCAGCTCCGCGACGTAGAACGTGAAGACGGCGGTGCTCGACGAATCTGCCCGCGTGACCTGCACGGTCGTCGCGTTCAACAACACGAAGCGCGCGCTGCCGGTGCCGGCGTTTCCCGTGGAGCCTTCGTCAGTCTCACCGCTCCCCTGCCCGCCTGCGCTTTGACTCGAGGCGAAGACGATGGTGCGGCTCATGTCCACCGGAGCGTTGAGCGAAACGGGAATCGACGCGCGCCCCGGCACCAGCGTGGTCGTGTACTCGTCGACCTTCGCCTTGTTCCCGAACGCGATGCGCTCGAAGTAGAGCCGCTCGAGCTCAGGCGCGACGCAGCCGCCATCACCCACCGCGCGCGAGAAGTCGACCTGCGTGGGGTTCTGGACCGACGCGCGCACCAGCGTTCCGCACACCTGGCGATTCGAGTCTTCGGTGGTGCCCGACTGCGAAATCACCGCGCGCGACGTGCCACCGTTGGGCAACATGTTCACCGTGCGCGTCAGCCCTCCGTCGGGGAGCCCGCCGTCGAACGCCTGGCGCTCGACCGTGACGCCATCCCACTCGATGACTTGAATCTCGATGCTGTTGCACGTCGCGGGGCTGACCGAGACCAGCGTCGGCGAGCTGAGCTCGACCACCGGCGTCTCTTCGTCATCGAACGTGCCGACGGGCTCGACGGACGACTTGAGAATGAACGTCTTCGTCGGATCCACCGCGGGGTTGAGGGTGAACGTGGGCCCGCAGCCAGCGGTGTTCTGCAGCCGCTGCGTACGCAAGCCCGTGGGAATCTCGACCAGCTGGTAGTGCAGCTGCGTGGGGTCGGCGTCGTGACGGCGCACGCACTGCAGCGAGGTGTTGCTCCCCATGCGGCAGCGCACGAGGCCGGTGCCGTTCTCTCCCGCGGTGATGGTCGACGTGGCTTGCGTGAGGAGCATCGTGGCGCCCAGGTTGGTGATGGCCGGGCTCACGTTGCACTGCACGAAGGTGGCGGACTGCGTGCCTCCGTCGGACAGCGGCTGGCTGGTGCCGAAGTCACACGAGCCGCGGCGCACCATCGGCGTGACGTTGACGTTCAGGTTCGCCGTCGCGAACGGAGC
Organism: Archangium sp.; assembly: GCA_016792935.1. Taxonomy (GTDB): domain Bacteria; phylum Myxococcota; class Myxococcia; order Myxococcales; family Myxococcaceae; genus Archangium_A. The sequence continues at coordinate 21,166 of JAEUJS010000508.1, forward strand.
GGTCGCCGTGACCGTGCCCGCCCCCCCCGTCAGCACCTTGATGAAGAAGCTGGTGAGCGAGGTGTTGGCCGCGCTGGTGGTGGTGACGATGCTCTGGTTGCAGCTGGAGTCGCTGAAGAACTGCACGTTGCCCATCGGCATCACCGTGAGCGCGACCATGGTGTTCATCGCCACGGGAGCCGCCACACCGCCCGCGCGCGCCTCGAGCGTCATCGGCAGACACGTTCCACCGCGCACCGGGTTGGGCACCATGCTGGTGAACGCGAGGGAATCGGGAGGCGTGACGACGGTCAGCACCTGACTCGCGGTGCCGAGCGTGGAGTCGCTCACGGTGACGTCGACCAGCCCCGGCCCATCGACGCGTGCGAAGAACGAAGTGGTGTTGCTCCCCGCGGGGACGGTGACGATGGTGGTCGGAGAGCCAACGCAACCCGCGGCCGAGAAGAACGCCACCACGCCGGCGTCGACACCCGCGTCGAAGGTGATGGTCAGCGGCGTGTCGCTGTTCACGTTGGTCGGCACGTCGAGCGCGTCGAGCGTCTGCACGCTGAGCGCTGCGCTGCAGGTCGCGGCGAGTACGGTCTGCGGCGCGCTGCCGAAGCCGAGCTTCGAAGCCAACACGCCACCACCGCCGCTGCCTCCGCCGACGCCGCCGCCCGTGCCGCCGCCGCTTCCGCCACCCGGGCCGGCGTCGCCGCCGAGGCGGACACATTCTTTGCCCGAGCCAACATCGCGACACTCGAAACCGGCGATGCAGTCGTCGTTGGTGCCGCACGCGAAGCGCGTGGTGTCGACACCGAGCGAGGTGCACTGACAGCCGGCGAAGACCACCGCCACGCTCGCGACGAGAGTGCGCAAAGTCAGAACTGCCCCGTGATGACCAGTCCCGCGCCGGCCGGAGAGAGCTGCGCCACCGGCTCGCGCGTGGGCCCCAGAATGGTGAGCACCGCGCCCGCCGCGCCGAGCCCCGCACCGACGCCGAAGAGCACGTTGGCGACGGTGGCCTGCGAGTGGGCCTGCGCTTCGAGCGTCGCGGCCTCACGCTGCGTCACGCCCGTCACGCGACCTCCCTCGTCGCGCGCCGCTCCCGTGACGCGCGCGGCGGTCGAGGCCGAGGTGACTCCGAAATAGACCCCGATGCCTGCCGCGAGCGCGCCTGCGCCGAGGAGCGCGAGCCCGGTCGGACGACGCCAGGTGTTCGACTCGGTCGTCGCGACGACGGCTGGCGTCTGAGGTGCCGCGTCATTGCGCGGCGTGAGCGAAGGCGCGTCATTCCGCTTCGCCTCTGCCACTGGAGCCGACGCCGCGACACTGTCGGTGCGCTTCTCGATGCGCTGCAGAATTCCTTTTCGTTCGGAGAGCAGCTCCGCCGTCCACTCGACGGAAGGCGCGCCAATCGCCAGCGACGCTTTTCCTCCGCTCAGTGGAACGTCTTCGGTCTTCTCCGCACCTTCCGTCTTCACCTTGAAGCGCACCACGCGCGCGAGGCGGAGCACGTCGGGGCCGAGTGCGACTTCCACCGACGTCACCTTCCCTCCCTCGACATTGGCTTTCGGAGTGGCGAGCAACGCGCCCTGCGTCGACGCCCAGTCCTTCGCTTCGAAGAAGGGCGTCTTCACGCGCGGCGGGAGATCGGCTGGCAGCTTCGTGTCGGGAAAGACGATGAGGAGCTTGCGGAACGCGTCGCGCGTCTTGGCGTCCTTGCCGAGCGTGCCGTACGAGATGCCCTGCAGCAGCCAAATCTCGCGGAGCGTCTCGGTGTCGTTGCCCTCGGTCTTCTCGAGCTGATCGAGCAGCTTCAGCGCCGGAGCGAACTCGAGATCATCGACCAGCCGCTTCGCGTCCTGGAGCGGACTTGCTGCAGCCACGGCGGAAACGCAAACGAGACACCCGAGGAGCGTGCGCAGGGCCATTCAGGGAAAGCAGTGTACACTCGCGCCGTGGCGCCGCCTCCAATCAGCGGCCCGCAGGTCACAACCTGGGAGCCGGGAACGACCGTCGGGCGCTTCACGCTCGTCACCACCCTCGCGCAGGGGGGGATGGCGGAGATTTGGCTTGCCCGTCAAACGGGCCTGAAGGGCTTCGCCAAGTTGATGGTCATCAAGCGCATGATCAACGCGCTTCAGGATGATCCCGACTCGGTGGAGATGTTCCTCACCGAAGCGCGCCTCGCCGCACAGCTCACGCATCCGCACGTGGTGCAGATCAGCGAGCTGGGTGATCAGGGCGGCTCGCTCTACATCGTCATGGAATACCTCGACGGAGAAGACCTCGCGGTCGTCCGTCGCACGGGTCAGAAGCACGGCCTGCCGCTGCTCGATCACTACGCCGCGAAGCTGGTGGCGATGGCGGCCGAGGGTCTGCACTACGCGCACACGCTGGTGGGGCTCGACGGCAAGCCGCTGCGCATCGTGCACCGCGACGTGTCTCCGCAGAACTTGATCGTCACCTTCGACGGCAGCGTGAAGGTGGTCGACTTCGGCATCGCGAAGCCGGCGTCGCAGATGACGAACTCCGGGAAGCTGAAGGGCAAGCTCGCCTACATGTCGCCCGAGCAGGCGCGAGGAG
>JAEUJS010000546.1 GCA_016792935.1 Archangium sp.
CGGGAAGGCGACGGGAGAGAGCCCGTTCTCCGCGATGAACTCCGAATACGCGTCTTTGAGCAGCTGCGAGACCTCGTCTCCCGCGAAGTACACGAGGCTGAACGTGCGCCCGTCCTTCCACTTCGCGTCATCTGCATGGAGCGACTTCAGCTGCTGCATCACCGCTTCGCGCGGCTGGCCCTTCGAGGGGAGTGTCTTCGCCATGCCCCGCGTTTACCCTGTGACTTCCGTTTTGCGAGATGCATCCGAACAAACCGGTGCATAGGGTTGGGTCGTTCTCGTCCAAGGAGCCACATGCGGTCTCTCTTCGTCGCTCTCTTCATTTCCTCCGCCGCGCTCGCCGAAGCGCCGCTCTCCGACATCGTGAAGGTCCCCCGCCCCGAGAAGGGCGAGTTCATGGGCCTCTATTTGAAGGGCCAGAAGATTGGGTACATGTACTCGTCGATCGCCCTCTCGCCGCAGAAGGACACCGTCATCTCCATCAACGAGATGCACTTCCGCGCGAAGGTCGGCCCCAACAACATCTCCGATCGCATGATGAAGGAGACGCGCATCTACGAATCGAAGCCCAATGGGCGGCTGTTGAGCTTCGTGATGGAGCAGAAGGGCGACGGCGGAGATCAGCTCCTCGAGGGCACGGCGCTGCCGACTGGCGTTCGCGTGGTCCGCAAGAAAGAGGGACAGCCGAACGAGGTGAAGATGTTGCCTCCGTCGAAGGAAGTGGTGGAGGACGCGGATCAGGCTCGCGTCGCCCTGAAGCGGAACGCGACGGTCGTCGGCACCATCACCGATTCGATCGATCTCGAGCAGTACAAGGTGACCACGACCGTGGGTGGCACCGAGTCGCGCACGGTCTCTGGAATCGTCGCCAAGCTGCGCAAGGTGCAGACGCTCTCCGAGAAGGAGAAGGTGCCCGCGGACGTGTGGGTCGATGAGAAGGGCCGCATGCTCGAGGTGCACTACGGGCCGATGATGTCCGCGTTCCTCGAGCCGGAAGACAAGGCCAAGCTCATCGATGTCGTCGAAGTGTTCTCGCTCACGCGCGTGACGCTCCCGAAGACGCCGCTGCCCGCCAACGTGTCGGTGCCTGGTTCGATCACGCTCAGCGTGAAGGGCGTGCCCAAGAAGTTCTGGGTCGATTCGTATCGCCAGAAGTGGACGCCGATTGCCGGCAAGGAAGAGGACAACGCGACGGTGACGATCACTGCCGCGCCTCCGAAGGTGTTGAAGCCGCGGCCGTTGATCGATCCGAACGGCGGCAAGAATCTGAAGGCCACCATCGCCGTCGAGTCCGACAATCCAGACATCATCAAGCTCGCCAAGTCGATCGTCGGTGAGGAGAAGGATGCGTGGAAGTCGGCGATCAAGATCAACGAGTGGGTCAATACGAAGCTCAAGAAGGACTACGGCTCGTCGTCGGACAACGCGACCGGCGTGCTCGCGCAGATGAAGGGCGATTGCACGGAGCACTCATTGCTTGCTGTCGCGCTGATGCGCGCTGTCGGAATTCCGGCCAAGCGCGTCGATGGGCTCGTGTACTTGAAGAACGATGACGGCGTGCCCGCGCTGTACTGGCACGAGTGGGTCGAGGCGTACGTCGGCGAGTGGACCCAGATGGATCCCACCTTCGGTCAGAACGTCGCGCATCCCGCTCGGCTCGCGGTCGGTGAAGAGAGCAGCGCGGAGATCACTCCGCTCATCGGCTCGATGACCGTTCTCGACGTGAAGTGACTGCCTTCGGGTCGTACACGCTCGGTCGGAAAATCGGCGCCGGTGGCATGGGCGAGGTGTTTCTCGCCACGCGCGTTTCTGATTCGGCTCAGGTCGTCATCAAGCGCGTGCTGCCTGGGCTGGTCAGTCAGTCCGGTTTCGTTGATCGGTTCCTCGATGAAGTGCGCGTGCTCGCGCGGCTGCAACATCCGCATGTCGTGCGGGTGTTCGATTTCGGTGAGGTGAACGGGCAGTGGTTCATCGCGATGGAGTTCGTTGATGGGGCTCCCGTGGGCGCGCTGGATCTTCAGCGGACTGGTCGGCTTGGATTTGAGATCGCTTCAGCGCTCGATGCTGCGCACTCACTGCGAGATGCGGCCGGGAAGAGCACTCCCATCGTTCATCGTGATGTTTCGCCGCAGAACATCTTGTTGCGCGCTTCCGATGGCGCCGCGAAGTTGATCGACTTCGGCATCGCTTCGCTCGGAGGAAAGGGCGCTGGCGGTGGGAAGCTCGGGTACGCGGCTCCGGAGCAGTTGCTCGAGGATGAGGCTTCGCCGCTGTCTGATCAGTACTCGCTCGGGGTCGTGTTGTGGGAGTGCCTTGCGGGGCGCCGCGCTTTCGACGGTGAAGATGTCGAGGTGATTCGGTTGGTGACGGAGGTCGGTGTTGATGCGCTGCCTGCTTCGGCTTTGAGCGATACCGTGATGCGGATGTGCTCTTTGGATCCGCGTTCTCGGTATGCGTCGATGAGCGAGGTCGTGGGTGCCTTTCGGAAGTTCGCTTCGATTTCGGTAAGCCCTCTCCCCGGCCCTCTCCCCCGCGGGCGAGAGGGAGTTGGGGTGCGCGCGGCTTTGCAGGAATTGAGTGCGGTGGAGAGCGCGGCACTTGGGTGTGTCGCGGATGGGATGACTTTTGAAGAGGCCGAGCGGGCGATCGAGGCGGCGGGTGTTGATGGGTTTGCTTTGGATCTGCTCGAAGATCTGATCTCCAAGGGAGCGCTCGTCGCGGAAGACCGCGATGGCGTGCGACGGTTCAAGCGATGACTTCGATCGTGTTGATGCTCGCTTTGGCGGCTCCTCCGCGGATCGTGACGATCGAGTCCATCCCCTCGGGAGCTGACGTGAAGCTCGATGGCGAAGACTCGGGGCTGACTCCGAAGGAGCTGACGCTCGAGCCCGGTAAGCACTCCATCGTCGTGTCGATGCCCGGGTATCCGAGCGTGAAACAGGACGTGAAGGATCCGAAGAACAAGTCGGTGCTGAAGTTCGATCTCGTCACGGCTGAGCGGAAGCGACTCGAGGAACGGTTGAAGAAGGCGAAGGCTGATTTGAAGAAGGCCGATGCCGCCGCCGCCAAGTCGTGGACCGGGGAGACCGAGAACGCGCTCAATCTGGCGAACGAAGCCGTCGAAGAGGCGAAACGCGACCTCGCGAAGTTCGAGGCGTCGCTCAAGTAGTTCGGTCTCGGCATCGGTGCTGACCGCGATGGCGACGTCGATGTCACGCGTGAAGCGCGGCTCTCCGCGGACTGCGACCGCGAGTCCACCTACGATCGCGAACGGTCGCTGAAGCTCTCGAAGCGCGGTGGCGATCGAACGCAGCCCCTCGAAGATCGAGTCACTCGTCACGTTTTTCCAACCAGCTCCGAAGCTCTGCTTCGATCTCCGCCTCAGTCGAGTGTGGCCGCCGCGCTCGCAGACCCGCCCGACGCAGTTCGATCCCAACCGCCATCAACTCGACGGCCTGAATCAGCTTTTGCTCGGTCGCGGCGAAGTGGATCCACGAGCACCCTCACCCTGACCCGCTTCTCCCCGCGCTACTTCTCGATGGGGCGGAACCTGGCTGGCATGCCGACGGCGATCGAGTCGGGCGGGATGTCGGTGAGGACCACTGCGTTGGCTCCGATGCGCGAGCGAGCGCCGATGGTGATGGGGCCGAGGATTCGCGCGCCTGCACCGATCCACACGTCGTCTTCGATCACCGGGTAGCCGTTGTCGCTCGCCGTACCGATCGTGTTGCTGCCGTAGAAGCGCACGCGGTTTCCAATGCGTGCGTTGCCTCCGATGACGACGCCCACCGGATGCACGAAGTACACGCCTTCGCCGAGCGTCACGTCCTTGCCGATCTCGATGCCGGCCATCGCTTGCTGCGCTGAACGGAGCACCGCGTTCACCAGCGGCACGTGGAATTTGCGCGCGGTCTCGCGAATGCGATTCATCACCAGGATGCGGTAGCCGTCAGTCGTCGCGACCGTCTTGATCAAGCCCTTCGTGTCTTCGCTGAACTGCGCCGCCTTTCGCAGCTCGAGCGCATCCGCGATCACCTTCTTCAACATGCGCTACACACTCGCACCGTGCGTCCCTTCTGTCTCGCCGTCTTGTCGTTCGTCGCGCTCGCTGGTTGCAATCGCGGGCACGCGCAGCCGCCTGCGACGTTCGCGAAGGGCACTCGCACTGGGGAAACGCCCGCCGTCACCGAGTGGATCTTCAAGGGTGACTTGAAGGGCGAGTGGCAAGACCACGGTTGGGATGATCGCCAGCCGCGCAAGAGTGGCGAGCCCGAGAAGCACCTCATGGGCTCGTACGGCGGCTGGATTCTCGTCAACACCACGCTGAAGGAAACGTACGGCGGCCTCACCTTCCGCATGAAGGTGACTCCGCCCGCGAGTGACTTCCTCGAGCTGCGCGTCGATTCCGAGATGGCTGACGTCTTTCCGCGCGTGAAGCTCGGGCCGCAGCATCGGAAGGATCTCCCCGATGGATGGACCGAGGTCTTCATCTCGATGTCCGAGTTGAACCCGCAGCTGCGGCCGTTCGATCACTTGCGCATGCGTGCGACGCGGCCGCTGACGGCTCCCGGCGTCGTCGAGATCGATCAGGTCGGACTCACCGCGGCCGATCCGAAGCTGCTCGAGCAGATCCAGGCGGTGATGGACAAGCCCGGCATTCCTGCGTCGTTCACTGTCGACTGCAAAGCCGGCACGTCGGAGATCTCTCCGCTCATCTACGGAATCGCCGTGAGCGTGCGGCACGAAGATTCCGACACGCACCAGTGGAGGCTCGGAGCGACTTCACGTCGCTGGGGCGGCAACCCGACCAGTCGCTACAACTGGGAGCTCGGCAACGCGTGGAACACCGCCGCGGACTATTTCTTTCTCAACGTCGATTACTCGAACACCGCTGGCTACTCGTGGAAGTCGTTCCTCGACGTCGATCGCGATCGGAAGGTGGGCTCGGCGATCACGCTCCCGACGATCGGTTGGGTCGCGAAAGACACGAAGTCCGTCTCGTTTCCGAAGAGTGAGTTCAAGGAACAGGAAGCGTTCGATCCTGACGGGCGCAACGCCGGCAACGGCATCGGCAAAGACGGCAAGCCGCTCAAGCCGGTGACGCCGCTGCTGACGAGCGTGCCGGCGACTCCGGAGTTCATCGCGAAGTGGGTGAAGGCGATTCAGGACCACGAGGCCAGGCGCGGGAAGTGCGTCGACCTCTACTTCCTCGATAACGAGCCCATGCTCTGGCACGACACGCACCGCGACGTGCACCCTGAGCCGCTCGGCTACGACGAGCTGCTCGAACGCACCATCAACTATGCGAGCGCCGTGAAGAAGGTCGCTCCGACCGCGCTCATCGCGGGACCGGCGGAGTGGGGTTGGCCTGCGTATTTCCACTCGGCGATCGACGCCAAGGCTGGCTTCACGATGCGGCCCGATCGCCGGAAGCACGGAGACGTTCCGCTCGTCGAGTGGTGGCTGCAGCAGCTCGCCGCGTACGAGAAGAAGAACGGCGTGCGGCTCGTCGACGTGCTCGATCTTCATTTCTATCCGCAGGGGCAGGGCATCGGCGTCGGCCTCGATGGCAACACCGATTCCGACACCAACGCGCTGCGCATTCGATCGACGCGCGCGCTGTGGGATCCGCGCTACTCCGATGAATCGTGGATCAAGGAGCCGGTGCGGCTGATTCCGCGCATGAAGGAGCTCGTCGACAAGAACTACCCCGGCACGAAGATCGCGATCGGTGAGTACAACTTCGGAGCCGAGCGGCATCTGAGCGGTGGCCTCGCGCTCGCTGAAGCGCTCGGGCGTTTCGGTCAGGAAGGGCTCTACGCCGCCTGGTACTGGACGTATCCGCCCGAGGGCACTCCGGCGTTCTGGGCGTTCCGCGCGTTCCGCGATTTCGATGGGAAGGGCGCGAAGTTCGAGGACTGGTCGATGGCGACGACGGCTCCGCGGGATGCGTCGTTGTTCGCGGCGCGCAATGGGGACTCTTCGCGCGTCACGCTCGTTGCTTTGAACTTCTCGCCTCAGGAGACGCTCGAGGCTCGCGTCGAGATGAAGGGGTGCGGCGTGCCCGAGTCTCAGCGGGTCTTCGTCTACACCGGTGACGCGCGCGGGTTTGTTCAGCGTGAAGTCCCGCTTGGGAAGGCGTACCGATTGCCTCCGTATTCCATCGTGACGGTCGAGCTCGTGATGCCGAAGAAGTAGCGGCTCTTCACTTCGACTTCGCGACTATGGCGGGTTGAGGAGGACGACCTGGCCGTTTGCGTTTCCGATCCACGCGAAGCAGCCGAGGGCGGGCACGTAGAAGAAGCGCGTGTAGTGCGTGCTGCCGTTCCCCGAGTCGGGATCGCCGGGCATCGTCACTCCGCTGATCGTGATGTCGCTGTTGATCCACGTTCCGGTCAGCGCGTTCGTTGGCACCGTGAGCTTGTGGAGCGTCTGCCCTGAGCCCGGGTAGCAGTAGAAATTTCCGCTCGCCGGATCTCGTTCCCAGCGATTCGCTCGGCAGCTGTTCGGCAGCGCTCCCATCACCGTCAGCTGCGTGAAGTTCATGGCCGGCGCGTCGACTCGCATCGCTCGCAGATGACCCGTCGAGGTCTGCACGATCAGCAAGCGCGAGGTTGGCTCGAAGAAGCTCGTGTCGTTCGCTCCGTCCGTCGCCGGGTAGTTGCCCAGGCTCACCGTCTTGAACGTCCAGTCCGTAGCGTCGAGGTAGGCGAGATCGCCGAACGCGTGCAGCTCGTTCGGGAAGACCCAATAGCGCTGCTGACTCGGCTCCCACAGCGAGGTGAAGCCGCCGTGTGCCGCGGTGTTCGTCGAGAGCCGCGACCAGACGCCGGTGTCGAGGTCGAAGCGGTGCGCCCGACTCGTGCCGCGCGCCGTCACCGTGCTGAAGAGACCGATGACGGTGGCGACAGAGCCGCGTGGGCCTCCGCCCTGCGCCGTCGGGATCGGCGCGACGTTTTGATACGTGTGCGTCGGCGCGGGCATCGCGTTCGGAGTGACTCCGCTGATCGCGATCTCGTCTTCGCTGTTCACCTCGCTGACTTCGAGATCGTCCACGCGGTGAGGCATGCCGTTCGCGTTGTCGACTCGCTTCCACGTCGCGTCCACGAAGTCGAAGAGCGCTGCTCCGAAGTTCGGTGGGCAGCGGTGGCCTCCCGTGCTCGCCAACACGTACGCGCCGCCAGCCGAGAAGTCTGCGACGTAGGTGCCTCCGCCGTAGCAGTCGAAGAGCGTGTATTCCCAATCGCCAGTCGAGAGCGGCGCGGGGACGATGTCGCGTGCGCGGTTCGTTCCGATCAGGAGCGCTCCGCCAGGGTTCGGGATCGCGTACGGGAAGCCGCCGTCGAAGACTCCTGCGTCGGGCCAGATCGTGCCGGCGTCGAGCGGTGGACTTCCGCCTCCGCCGCCCATCGCGCTTCCGCCTCCGGTTGTGCTTCCGCCTCCGACTGATGCGCCGCCTCCGGTTGCTGCTCCGCCTCCGGTTGCTGCTCCGCCTCCCGTTGCCGTGCCGCCTCCGGTCGCGGTGCCTCCGTCGAGATCGGAGATGACTGCTGGACAGCCCGCGAGGACGAGGAACAGCAGCGCTTTGCGCATTGTTCGAGCGTAGCTGATGGACTCTCCCTCACCCCAACCCTCTCCCGCAGGGGCGGGAGAGGGAGTCCTCGCTACTTGGGCTTCGGGCCCGGCGCGAGCGCGCGGATCTTCTGGAACCACTCGCGCGCCTTCGGGTTGTCCTCGAGGAAGGCTTTGGCACGCAGCCGGGCCTTCGTCTTGATCAGATGTGCGACGGGCGGGGAGCCGACTTCTCCAATCACCCGCGAGTGCGTCGCGAACTGGAACTTGTACGCCTCGTTCCCAATCAAGAAATCGAACTCGAGATCGCCACGCGCATGACTTGCCTTGAGCATGTCTTCGAGCAGCAACCGCCCCGGCGAGTACTTCTGGAACGCGACGTCGTACGCCGGAATCCACGAGCCGAGCCGACGATCGTTCGTCGCTCCGAAGTGCACGGCCATCAGCGTGTCGCCCGCGAAGAGCGAGCTCACGAGCAGGGCTCCGCGTTCCTGCAGCTTCTTGAACAGCTGCACGTTCACCGGATTGGCGAACATGTCGACGTAGCCCGACGCGCGGTACTGGGCCGACTTCCACGTCACGCACGCGTCGAACACTTCGCTGCGCTGGTCGTCGAACTCGAACTTCAGCGGGCCGATCTCCTTCTCGATGCGGCGACGCTGACGTGCGGAGTCGTTCGGCTTCACCGCACCGCGCGCCTTCCAATCGGCTTCGAAGGCCGCGAACGAGGGGAGGGCGGTCCACGCGATGTAGGGCGCGTGCTGTTTCCCCCGCGGAAGCTCGACCGTGCGCTCAGCGACCGTGGTCGTCTCGATCACCGTGCGCGGCAGCCAGAGAATCTCGCGATCGATCGCACCCTTCGCGTCGTCGAGCGGCTGCGGGAAGTCGTAGAAGTTCATCGCTCCGACGACTTCGTCATCGTCGAGCACCAGCATCGGCAAGCGACGCCCCTCGAGACGACAGACCTCGATGCGCTTGCGGCGCCCCGGGAAGTACAGCTCTCCAGCGGTCTCGAGAAAAACGGGAGTGGTGAAGATGTTCACAACGCGGCGGCGTGTATCACGGCCCGCCCATGCACACGTTGCCGTTGCAGCGAACGCCGTCGGTCTGCGCGAAGTCTTCCATCGTCTTCTTCTCGTTGCCCTCGTGCTTCGTGGGCTCGATGAACTCTTCGGCCGCCAGCTGATCAGCCGCGCGCGCAAACATCTCGCGAATGCGATCGCCGTAGGTCATCACGATGCCGATGCCCCCGATCGCGAGGAGCGCGACCAGGATGATGTACTCGGTGATCGATTGACCACGTCGGCTGCGCTTCGATTCGTGTCGCACACACCAGAACTTAGAGAGCGAGCATGAAGGGCGGCAAGCCCCGGTGTGGTAGGCCCTTGGTCAGTCGTCATGGCCAAGGCGCTTCTGCTCAGCATCTGCATCTCGCTCATCGGGTTTCCGCTGTGGGTCGCGAAAGATCCCCATCCCGCGCGGGGGTTGAAGCGTGCCTTGCTCGCCGTCGTCGCCTTCAATTTTTTCTACATCATCGTGCTGCGCGTGATCGTTCCGCGCTTTGGGTGACGTGTGTTCGTCAGGCTCGTCCTCGATCACCACCGCATCGCCGCCATCGTCAGCGCGCTCCTGACGGGAATCGCCGCGATCCTCGCGAGCACGCTGGTGCCCGACCTCTATTACGTCGAGGCCACCGTCTACGTGCAGGAACCGGCGGCGGTGCATCGCCTCGCCAACCCGTTCGCGGCCGTTCCCTCGTCGCGTCGTGAGCTCGAAGACGTTCCCGAGCTGCTCGCCTCACGCGACAAGCTGGTGTCGCTCGCCAAGCGCAGC
>JAEUJS010000207.1 GCA_016792935.1 Archangium sp.
CGAGCGACGACACGGACATCTGTGGACACAACAATCAGACGGCGATTGTCGCGATTCAGAACGACGTCAGAGCGCTCCTCGCGAGCGGTACGGGCGGCTCGTGCGGGGACCTGAAGGACCCCACCGCGACGTGCGGTGGCTGCACACCGATGCAAGGCGGCGCTGACGCCTTCGGCCACGCGATGTGTCAGCGCTGCTCAGCTCCCTCTGGCGGTGGGCGAACGAACTGCGTCAGCTATGCGACGTACTTCGGTACGCCTCACCCGCCGTACCAGCCTCAAGCCTTCGTCGATTCGAGTCCGTGCGTGCCGCTCGGCAATGGGCAAAGCGACTGCAACACAGTCGAGTCGACGAGCTTCGACAGCGCCGGCCCGCCGAACACGATTGAAGACGTCAGCCTCGCGCCTCAGCTCCCGTGCACGGTCGGCTGCTCTGTCACAGCGAGAGCCGCGAGCGGCCCGAGCCTGGGAGCGCGCGCCGAGACTGACGAGAACCTGCCGAAGCCGGTCAACGCCGCCGGTCAGGTTGAAACGAGCGGGGAAGAGAACGCCACCAATCAGGCCGAAGCGAAGGGCGACCCCGTCGCGCTCTTCAACGGCGCTCTGGTCATCACGCAGGCCGACCTCACCTTCCCCGGCCCGCGAGACGCACTGGTCTTCTCGCGCTCGTACAGCAGCGTCAGCAACCACCGCGGCGCGCTCGGCTCGAACTGGACGCACTCGTGGGAAACGCGGCTCATTCCGCTGCGCAAACAGAACCTCCCTCCGTGGGTCGACCCGTACTGCGCTGGCAGCCCGATTCAGACGACGTGCGTGCAGTTGGTGCATGGCGACAGCAGCCGAATTTTTTATCTCGATCAGGCGACTGGCATCTTCATGCCGCAGGCCGGCTCGACCGCGTCGGTGCGTCAGCGCTCCGGTGGTTGGGCGATGCGCGAACCAGATGGCTCCGTCGCGCTGTTCGACGACGCTGGTCTGTTGGTGCGTGTGCAAGACCGCTTCGGCGTCGGCACCTCGCTCACCTACGACTCGACCGCCTTCGGTCGGCTGTACGACGCGGTGTGCCCGACCATTCCGTTCATCATCCAGAACGGCCAATACGCCGCCGCGCAGGGCTCGACGGGCCTCGGCGCGGAGACAGCACAGTGCGCCTTGCTCGCCGGCCTCACGGGCTTCGCCGACATGCCCACCTTCGCACCGGGCGCCACCGTTCCCGCCTTCGGAATTCCGTCGAGCAACGCGAGCCTCACCGCCGACTTCAGCGAGCTCCTCGTCGCGCAGGCACCCGGCTACGGAACGCCGATGCCGTACGGGCAGCGCTACAAGCGCTTGCGCACGGTCCGCGACGATCTCGGCCGAGAGCTGACGTTCACCTACTCGACGAAGGGCCTGCTCTCCAGCGTCTCCGGCCCACTGGGGACCATGGTGAGCTTCACGTACGCGGCGCCGACGGCGAGCGCTCCCGGCATGAGCGCTGTCGCCTTCTCGGGCGTGAACGAGCAATTCCTGGTCGAGGCGCAACGCAAAGACTCGTCGACCGGCACGACCGAAGTCGAAGCCACGCCGGAACGCGGCCATCTCTACGAGTACGCGTGGGCCAGAGCCGGCGAACAACTCCCAGCCGACCTCGCGGCGGTGCGCGCGGCCTACAAGACGTACTTCGACGCCATCTACAACTGCGGCTTCGCGACGCGCGACCAATGCGGAGGCCTCAACACCAGCGGCGTGATGTTCGCCAACACCGACGTGCTCGCCGACGAACAGGTGCGCCGCATCTACTCAGGAGCGGCCGACAACATCACCACCGTGTCCGCGAAGAACTTCGCGTCTGGTCGCACGCGCATCGAGGTCGAAACGCGTTACTTCCGCAACGGCTTCGACGCACACTTCGACAAGGCCTTCGCGCAGCGCTGGGGAGCGAACGCCGACCCGCTCCTCCCGGCCGTCTCGCACCCTGCATTGCCAATGACGGTGGCGTGGGACACCTCGCTCCCGCTCGCCGTCTTCAACTATGTGCATGCTGCGCCGACCGGCATGGGCGGAACCATTAGCGGCGACGCGACGGACTCGTTCCTGCCGGCGCAGCTCGTGTCCGCCTACCCGCTCGAGACGCTCGACACGGCGGCTGCGCTCGAGACGTACCGCAAGGGGCTGCTGCTCCCCAGCAACTCCACCAACGGCCTGCCGCCGGGAGACCGGCTGCCGCTCCTCGCCGTCGATGAACTCCCAACCGGCGGCGCGTCAGGCCGCAAGCAGTGCAACATCGCCGAGCTTCCGCAGCTGCGCTCGCGCCTGCCGGGCTACGAGCCCTCGCTCGACTACTACGACCTCACGCTGCCCTCGCTGAACATCGCGACGCCAGGCGTGTCGTGGAGCCAGCAACTCAAGCGGAGCCGCGTGTCATGCGAGACGCTCGCGCTCTCGCAGACCTACGACGTTCGCCACAACGACCTCGCCTCGACGTGGACGAAAGCGATGGGCGGCGGGTACGCCTTCGAGACGATGACGGGCCGGCGCAAACACAACGCCGCCAACGCCAACCGCATCTGCGAGTGGGTGCAGTACGTCGACAGAGACGGCGACGTGCACTTCTCGGGGCTCAACTTCCACGGACGGCCGCTCGTCGAGGCAGTGCAGGTGGCCGGTAGCTGGAAAATCGGCGAGACGCTCTACAACGCCGACGGCAACGTCATCTCTCAGCGGCGAACGGTGAGCGACCGCGCCTTCGTCCGCGGCGACGGAGAGACGCGGTACACGTACCAGGAAGAATTCATCGAGCCGCACTCGCTGGGCACCGTCCGCCCCTTCCACTGGATGCGGCGGGCCAACGTCACTCGCGTCGAGACGCTTTCGCGTGGCGCCGTCAACGATGACGCCGAGAACACGACGGCAGTCATCCAGTCGAGGGGACGCTACGCCGCCTTCGCCTACGAGCCCTTCTTCAACCAGGTGCGCCTCGTCGAGACCGGCGCCATCACCACCAACGGCGACGACGCGCGGACGTCCTCGACGTCGATGGTCTTCGACTACCAGGAATTCGAAGACGGGAAGAATGGGGCGGGACCGACCGAGCTCCAACCGCTCCTCGCGGAAGCGCAACTCTGGGGAGCTGGCATCCGCCTGCAGACGCCCATCAACCCGCGAAACCCTCAGCGCGTGTGGGACGCGACGCAGCTCCAGGTGGGCCTGCTCGCCGCCGACATCAACGGCGATGGCGAGTCCTCGGCGCGCGGTGTCCCCGTGCGGATTCTCGAAGAGGGCCTCAACGGAGCGAAGGAATTCACCTTCATCAGCTGGAACACCAGCGGCCAGCCCACGCGCATCGACGGCGCCGACGGCACACGCACCACCTTCGCGTACTACGCGCTCGGCGCAGGCGTCGCCGGTCAGCGCGGAGTCACCACCAGCGCCACCGTCAACTCCGGCTTCGCGGGCTTCCTCGCGCGCGTCACCCGCACCCGCACCCGCTGGGACGGCACGGGCCCGGCAACCATCGGCGCAGGCTGCACGCAGCTGCCGCCGGAGTACCGCTTCCTGCTGCAGAGTTGCGGCGCCAACCTCGCTACTCAACTCGCGGGCCTCGGCCTCACCAGCGAAGCGGTGTCTGGAATTACCGGCGCTGCGACCGGCTTCAGTACCCAATTCGACTACAACGCCGCCGGCCACCTCCGCGAAGTCTTCCAGTATTCCGGCGAGTCGGTGCGCATCACCACGGATACCGATGGCCGCGAGGTCCGCAGTGAATTGCACGCCGCTGGCGGTGCGCTGACCTCCGCCACCGTCACCTCTCGCGACGACTTCATGCGCGCCAACCGCGTCGCGCGCTTCGACTCCACTGGTGGGGCGCTGGGCGCCGTCATCCGCGGCTACGACAACGAAGACAAGCTCACCACCGAGTGCGCGCAGATTGACTTGCTCAGCTGCCGACCCGGCCTCTTCGCCACCGGCGTGCGGACCTCCGTCATCTACACGCGCGAGGGAGACGTGTTCCGCGCCATCGACTCCGAAGGACTCGTCACCGAGTACGCCCGCGACGCGCGCAAGTGGGTGACGTCCACCAGAGTCATCAGCCCGATTCCGACCGAGGGCACACGCGAAACCACCACCGTCTTCGACGACGACGGCAACGTCCGCAGCCGCGTCTACGGCACGCAGGCCGGCACTCGCCTCGAGGAGTCGATGGCGTACGACGGCCTCAACCGCCTCATCCAGCACACCGAAACCACCGGCACCGTCTGGGACTTCCGCTACTCGCGCCGTGAGTTGCTCACCTCGCGCAACCACCCGGCTCCCGCGCCATGGAGCGAGACTTTCCGCTACGACGACTTCGGTCGCACCTCGTCGGTGACGCGCAACGGTGTCGTGGCAGTCACGTTCCGGCGTGTCCCCGGCGGCGCCGTCTTCGAGCGAGGTGGTGACGGCCGCACGCCCACCTTCGTCAGCTACGACGCGCTCGGCCGCGCGGTGTGGACGTCAGACTCGCTCCACAATCAGTCCGTCGCCACCGAGTCGCGTGGCAGCGCCACTCCGCACGTCGTCACCCAGTCTCAGCTTCGCAAGCGCGGCACGGGCTTCTTCACCACCGGGACCGTCGCCACGCTCGATGCGCTGGGCCTGCCCGTCACCGTCCGGGAGTCGGGCGGCACACTCAGTCGCACCACCACGCTGAGCCGCTCTCCGCAGGGCTTCGTGACGGCCGTCACCGCACCCGACACTGCGCGCACCGAGGCCGACTACGACTTCCTTGGCCGCGTCACTGAATTGAGAGAGCAACGCGACTTCGGAGTGTCTGTCTTTGACCGAAGCCTCTACGAATACAACAACCGCGGGCAACTCACGTACCTGACGGACCCGAAGGGCGAAGCCACGGTGCAGGAGTACACGGGCTTCGGAGAGCCAAAGCGGAAGA
>JAEUJS010000681.1 GCA_016792935.1 Archangium sp.
CACCGGAGTGTTCGCGCCCGCGGGAGGAAACGCTCCGAAGCCAGGCGCCGGATCTCCGCTCGCGAAGCCGAGGTTGAGCCCGCCGTTGAAGACCTGATCGGGAGCACCGATCGTCGTCTCGAGCGCTCCACCGACTTGCAACGACGTCACGCGATCGCGCAACAACACGCCGGGCAACAGCGAGGGCTGATCGACCGAAGCGCCGAGAATCGCGAACTCCGTCTCGATCTTGAACTGCGGCCCTTGAATGCGGAGCCACACGTCGCCCACGCCCGCTGCGTAGCCGCGCTGCATGACCGAGGTCGGCGTGAGCGAGCTGGCGGTGGTGACGGGCAAATACGAAGCGGGGATGTCGTTGTTCTGCCAGCGATACGACGCGAGGAGCCCGTACTCGACGGTCCACTTGCCCGCGTTGCGACGGCGTTTGCGCGTGTTCTCGTCCTTCACGTTCATGAAGGCGAACGAGGCCGACTGCACGTTGGTGCTGGCGTCGAGGATCAGCTGACGAGAGCCGTCCTTGCGCAGCTGGGTCGGGCCGACCGCGCTGAAGTCGTACGCGATCGCCCAGAGGTGATTGGCGATCGAGGTGACGAAGGCGATGCGATCGGCGGCGTCTCCGAGGTTGCAGTCGAGACAGTCGCCGCCGTTGGCCATCATGCCGAGGCCCCACATGTTCCCCATGCGGCCAGCGGCGAGGTAGCCGACGGGCGTGAGGATCTCTCCGTACGCGCGCTTCAAGCGGAAGAGGGTGTTCGGCAGCTGTCCCGGTGAGGCTGCAGGCGTCGGCGCGTTGCCACTTCCCGGAGACAGCACCGGAGCCGAGCCCATCGCGAAGTTGTCGATCAGATCGACGCGCACCTTCACTGCTGCGGCTGCGAACGGCGCGTAGATCGCGAGATCGGTACGCAAGCGCATGTCGGCGACGAAGAGCGACTGGCCGGTGGGATCTCCGAGGGGAACGGTGAAGAGCGGCCGCCCCGACGGAGTCGTGCCGCGGTCGAGGTCGAGGTTGTTGAGCCAGTCACCGCGCGTGCGGAAGAAGCCGCTGAGTGAGAACTCGATCTTCTCGCGCGGATACAAATCCTCACCGTGATCAGTGAGGCCGCTCGCAGACGCAGCCGGAGCGAGCAGAAGAGCCAGCAGGAAGGTGAGGGAGCGCATCCTCAAGGCACACCCGCCAGGAAGTCTCTCAAGTCCCGAGTCGACTCACTCGCAGCCTCGAGCATCGGGAAGTGCCCGCACCGCGGATAGATCTTGAGCTTCGCCTTCGGCAACTGCCGAACGAGCCGCTCACCGATGGAAACCGGAGTGACGACATCTTCCCGCCCCCACATCAGCAACGTCGGAGCCGTGATCTGCTGGTACTTCTCCTCCATGCGCGTGAAGTCCATGCCACGCACGGCCTCGAGCGCCGCCGCCTTCGTGCCCGGTCGTTCGAACGCCTTCTCGACCTCTTCGACCAGGCCCTCGGTGACGAACTCGGGATCGTAGAAACCCTGCGTGATCCGCTCGTCGGCGCGCTGATCGTAGAAGAGCGAGAACAACACCTCGCCGATACCCTTGGCGCGCGCCATGTGGAACATCGACGGCAGCTGCGCGTCGTAGACCCACGCGTCGTACAGCGCGATGCGCTCGACCATCTGCGGTTGTGCAAGTGCGAACGCGAGCGCGACTGAAGAGCCCCACGAGTGCGCGACGAGCGAGATCTTTCCCGTCACCTGACGCTCATCGAGCAGGGCCTTCAGCATCTTCGCCTGTGCCTCCGGCGAGTAGTCGGCGACGGGTCGATCGGTCCACCCGAAGCCGCGCAGATCGATCGCGATGATGCGGTGATCCTTCACCAGCCGCGGCATCACCGCGGTCCAGTTCTCGATGCTCGACGCGAAGCCGTGCAGCAACACCACCGGCGGACCCTCACCGACGTCGACGTACCGAACGCGGGTGCCATCGACGGTGAGATATGTCGCGTCCTTCGGCTCGCCCGGCATC
Source organism: Archangium sp. (assembly GCA_016792935.1). Lineage (GTDB taxonomy): Bacteria > Myxococcota > Myxococcia > Myxococcales > Myxococcaceae > Archangium_A. Next base: position 1,990 of record JAEUJS010000681.1, read on the forward strand.
GGCCCGTTGTGGAAATGCAGACAGCCGCTCAGAGCGGCCGCGCAGATCACGAGGGCAGGGAGGCGGAACATCAGGGCGACAACCTCCGCACTTCAGCGGCGCTCGTGAACTCGGCGCTGGTCTCGTTGTTCGTCGAGCTGACGGTGGCGACCGTGCCGAAACACTCGGTGTTCCAGTTGTACGAGCGGATCACGATCGACGGCACGAAGTTGAGCGAGCGCGTCATCACCGTTCGCACCCGCAACACGGGGAAGCTGGCGAAGGGCGTGAGCGCCGTGCCTTCGCGATCGACCGCCATCACGTACTCCTCGTCCTGGCGCGGGAGGTTGAAGCCGACGATCAGCCCGTTGTACCGACCGGTGACGTTGGCGTCGGTGGACCACATCGCGCCGTTGGTCAGCGGGAACTGCAGCACCTTCACCCACGGCGAGTAGCGCAGCCGCGTCGAGCTCGCGCCGTCAGTCGTTGAGACGACTCCCTGCAAATAGAGCGCGTCGCTGGTCGCCGAGAAGACGCCGAGGAGATCGGTGCCCTGGCCCAGCTCGGTCGCGTAGCCCGCGTCCGGGAATTCGGCCTCGAACCACTGGCCGGCGATCGGCTTGGTCTCGACGAGACGGCCCGTGTCTCCGCTCAGCATGGGAGTGAAGTCCCAGAACGTGCCGCCGTCGCCGCGCGTGTCGAAGGTGGCTGCTCCGCTCGTGCGGAAGGTCGCGCGCAGGCCAGGCTGGAAGAAGACTTCGCTGCGCTCGATCGTGCCGTCGCGGTTGGGGATGCAGCCCATCATTCCTGCGTCGCCGCCACCACCACCGCTTGCCGAACCTCCGCCGGTCGCTGCTCCACCACCTGAAGCGCCACCTCCGCCTCCACTCGCCGAGCCACCACCGGTCGCCCCACCACCGCCGCCTCCAGCAGCGCCTCCGCCGGTTCCGGCATCGCTCACCACCGCCTGGCACGTGCCGTCACGAAGACAGATGCCGCTCGCGCAATCAGCGCCGACGCGACAGTCCACCGGGGCAGGACCGGGGCACGCACTCAACAGACTCACCGCCAACAAGGCCAACGAAGCTCGCAACACGGCGGGCGCCTTAATAGATCGCGCGAGTCGAAACAAAGGGGCGGGATCGGAATTGTGCATGTGCGAGATGAATGGCCTCATGACGCACTTGAAACATGTGTGTCAAGCACCATCATGTTGCATTGCACAGTGAGCGCCCATAGGGTGCCGCGCATGCTGATCAAGAAATACGGAAACCGCCGTCTCTACGACACCGAGTCGAGCCGCTACATCACCCTCGAAGATCTCACCGAGGCGATCCGCAAGGGTGGGGAAGCCCGCGTGATCGACGCCAAGACCAACGCCGACCTCACGCAGGTCACGCTGACGCAGATCATCATGGAAGGGCGCGGCGCTCAGAAGCTGCTGCCGTCGTCACTCCTCCATCAGCTGATTCGCCTCGGAGATGACGCCCTCGCGGACTTCCTCGGCCGCTACGTGCAGGCTGCGCTCGAGCTCTACCTGCAGGCCCGCAAGACCTCGCAGACCTTCATGCCCTTCAACCCGCTCGTGGCGCTCACGCAGTTCGCGAACAACGCCAACCCGTTCAGCAACTGGGGCAGCAACAGCGCACCGCTGGCACAACCGCAGGTCCAGGCCGCGCCTCCGCCCCCTGCCAATGACGTCGATCAGCTCCGCAAGGAGCTTGATGAGCTGAAGGGCATGCTGCGCAAGCGCAAGAAATGACGTCGCCATTGTGCAGTGCAACAAATTCTGCTTGACGCTGCGCGGCAGGTGGCTATTTTGTGTGCGTTCCGGTGAGGCGCTGGCCGGACGTCCACGAGCAGCAATCACCCCAAACCCACGCAGGACCACTTCAGGAGCAATGACCATGGCTGAGACGACCAAGAACGCGACTTCGCAGGTGCAGCAGGCCTTCGCCGGCGCGGAGAACGTGAAGAAGATGTTCGACGAGCAGTCGGTGCGCATGACCCAGATGTTCGACGAGCTCGGCAAGGCCCACGGCAAGTGGATCGAGTACGGCAACACGCAGATCGACGAGATGAGCGAGCTGTTCAAGACGCAGTTCAACTACGTCAACGAGCTCGCCGCGGGCTGGCGCAAGCTGTCGCTCGAGACCGCGAAGAAGTCGGTCGAGTCGTTCAAGGCCTGATTCCGCAACTCACTCTGGCGGGACCGACATGTTCTCGAACTCTGACGATCTTCCGTTGATGCCCACTCGTCGCAGCACCGTGCTGACTGACGGTCCCGCCTCGCTGTACCACTACGCCTCGTTGGATGATGTTGCACCGCGCAAAGCGCCGCCGGTGTTGCTCGTGCCGAGCATGATCAACCGCTGGTACGTGCTCGATCTCCGGCCGGGTTCCAGCGTCGCCGAAGCCTTCGTGAAGGCGGGTCTTGACACCTGGTGCCTCGATTGGGGCATTCCCGAAGCGCACGATCGCCACTTCACGTGGGCCGAAGCGCTGCAACGCCTCGATCGCATGTTGCGCAAGGTGCGCCGCGAGACGGGCAAGGAGAAGGTCGTCGTCCTCGGGTACTGCATGGGCGCGACGCTCTCGTCGATCCACGCCGCTCTGAATCCCGAGCTCTACGCCGGCTTCATCAACCTCCTCGGTCCGATCGACTTCTCGGAGTCAGGCATGTTGGGCCGCATGACGGACCCGCGCTGGTTCGACGCCGCGGCCGTCGCCGAAGCAGGCAACGTCAGCCCCGAGCAGATGCAGAGCGGCTTCAAGCTGCTGCGACCCACGCAGGACCTCGCGAAGCTCGTCACGCTGATCGAGAAGGGCACCGACCCCGCGTTCCAGCTCGGCTACCGCGCGCTCGACACCTGGGCGTCCGACAACGTCGCGTTCCCCGGAGCCGCGTACGAGACGTACATCTCCGAGCTGTACCAGAAGAACAATCTGGTGAACGGCCGCCACCACGCGCTCGGAAAACGCGTCGATCTGAAAGACATCACCTGTCCCGTGCTCACCATCGCCGCGGACAAGGACACCATCTGCCCTCCGAAAGCAGCGGTCGCATTGAACGCGGTCGTCGGATCGGCTGAGAAGCAGGTCCTCCCCGTGCCCGGCGGTCACGTCGGCGCGGTCGTCGGAAGCAAAGCGTCTGAAAAGCTGTACCCCGCACTCATCGAGTGGGTCTCGAAGAAGGCCCACGCCTCACTGGAGTTGTCATGAACCTGAAGGACCTGAAGATCATCGTCACCGGCGGCGCGCAGGGCATGGGCGCGCACTTCGCCAACCGTTTGCTCGAGGCCGGCGCGAAGGTCGCCGTCGGAGACGTGAACGAGACCGCGCTCGCCGCGCTCCCCGCGGGCATCAAGCGCCGCAAGCTCGACGTGAGCAACGAAGCTGACGTCGTGGCGTTCGTCGACTGGGCGCACACCGAGCTCGGCGGCTTGAACGGCCTCGTCAACAACGCGGGCATTTTGCGCGACGGCCTCCTGGTGAAGAAGGACAAGACCACCGGCGCCGTCACCAAGATGAGCACCGAGCAGTTCAACGCGGTGATCAACGTCAACCTCACCGGCGCCACGCTGATGGTGCGCGAGGTCGTCGCGAAGATGGTCACCACCGAGCAGCGGCCGGGCGTGATCGTCAACATGTCGTCGATCGCTCGCCACGGAAACCGCGGCCAGAGCAACTACGTCTCGGCCAAGGCGGCGCTCGCGGCGAACACCACCACCTGGTCGCGCGAGTTCGCGAACTTCGGCATCCGCGTCGGAGCGGTCGCTCCGGGCATGATCGAGACGCCGATGACGGCGGGCATGAACCAGAAGGCCCTCGACGCGTTCGTCGAGAAGATCCCCGTGGGTCGCATCGGCAAGCCCGAGGACATCTGGTGCGCCGTGAAGTTCATCATCGAGTGCGACTACTTCACCGGCCGCACCATCGACGTCGACGGCGGCATGGGCTTCTGACCAAACCGCAGCTACCAGCCTGTGCAGTGCGAGCGCCGCTTCCACGGTACTGCTGTGCGGCGTCACCACTCGCTGACGTCAGCGCCGTCCGTCGTTCGACGGGCGGCGTTTTGCTGTTACACCACCGGTCGCGTTGGAGACCTTCGTCAAATACCAGGGCACGGGGAATGACTTCGTCGTGCTCGATCGCCGCCAGTCGGGCGTCGATGTCGATGCCGCCACGTCGCGCTCGGTCTGCGATCGCCACTTCGGCGTCGGCGCTGACGGAGTGCTCGCCATTCTCCCGGAAGCCGGAACCGCGGGTCGCATGGTGGTGCACAACGCGGACGGCTCCATCGCCGAGATGTGCGGCAACGGACTGCGCTGCGTCGTGAAGCACATCGCCGAGACTTCCAAAGACAAACCCTCGCTTCTGCGCGTCGCGACCGGAGCCGGAATTCTCGAGAGCGAGATCGAGTGGGGTGCCGACGGCGTCGAGCGCGTCACCGTCGCGATGGGGCCCGCGCGACTCGAGGCGCCGATTCTTCCCAACGGTGGTCCGTTCGTTCGCCAGCCCATCGAAGGCTTGATCGGCACCGCGGTCAGCATGGGCAACCCGCATCTGGTGTTGCTCGACGTGCCTCCTTCGGAAGCAGGGAAGCTCGGCCCTTCGCTCGAGGTGCACCCGTTGTTTGTGCAGCGCACCAACGTCGAGTTCGTGAAGCCGCGTGCGGCGGGTGGGCTCGAAGTGACGGTCTGGGAACGCGGTGTTGGCCTCACGCTCGCCTGCGGCACTGGCGCCTGCGCGGCCGTCGTCGCTTCGGCCCTCGAGGGGCGTTCTCCGTGGGACACGTGGGTGCCGGTGCAGCTCCCCGGTGGCTTGCTGGAGATCAAAGCGGCGAAAGATCGCTCGCAGGTCTGGTTGAAAGGCCCCGTGAAGCGCGTCTTTCAGGGGACGTTGCCGTGAGCCTCATCACGCCCGAGCGCGAGCTCGCGATCGTCTCGATCACCGAGATCGAATCGCTGCAGGAAAAGATCCTGAGCGAGCTCGCCTCGATCTGCTCGGCGCAGTCGGGCGCGTTGTGGGTCAGCGGAGAGCGCGTCGGCATGCGTCTTCGTGCCTGGCGCGGAATGATCGACAAGGCCGCGCTGCCGGATCTCGTCGATCCGAGTCTCGTCCAGACGCACGCCTGGAAGTCCGGAACCTCGTTGCTGGTTCCACTTATCGCTCCGAACTCCGAACTCGTTGGATTGGTGCAGCTGTCCGATCCGATCTCCGGCGGCTTCGTCGATGAGCTGCTCGATGCGTGTGAGCGCTTCGGGCCCTTCGCCGCGACGGCGATCAAGACCGCGACGCGCTTCGCTCAGCTTCAAAGACAAGGCCTGCGCGATCGCGACACCGGCGCGTACACGCTGTCGTACTTCACCGACTACGCGACCAAGGAGATCTACAAGGCCCGCCGCTACGGTCGCGCGTTCTCGCTGCTGACGTTCTCGCTCGATCAGCTCAATCAGATCCGCCAGCGCATGGGGCACTCCGCGGTGCGTCAGGCGCAGCAGATCGTGTTGCGCGTGATCTCGCAGATCATCCGCGACTCCGACGTGGTGGCGCGCGCGACCGAGCAGGAATTCCACGTGCTGCTGCCGGAGACCGACTACTTCGGCGGCCTGATGTTCTTGCGCCGCGCGTTGTCGTCGGTGCTCGAAGAGCCCGATGCGCGTGCGATGGAAGCGCGCGTCTCGATGGGGCTGACCGGCGGTGTCGCCACGTTCCCGCGCGATGGAGACGACTTCGACGAGCTGCTCATCTGCTGCCGTCGGCGAATGGATGAGCGGCGCGGCTCGCTCCACCACCACCTCAAGCTCGAGCCCCTGCCGTTCTGGGACGAGGTGGAATTGCTCCTCGGCAACTCGAAATCGCCGCGACTTCCCGAAGCGCCAGGCGAGCCGTCACGCCGCGGGAAAGTCGCCGACGTGCTCTTCGAAGAATTGCAGGCGGAGATCGGGCGCGAGTTCCTCCGCGATCCGACTGCGCGCGGCTTGCTCTACGTCGGTGGGCCGATCATTCGCAGCGAGCTGCCGATCGTGCGCGCGCTGGATCACGCTCCGACCGAGTTCGCGCCGCGCGTCTATTTGCTCGGCCGTCACGCCGATCTCCAGGAGCACCACGCGATGACGCCGGTGTTCCTCGAAGGCGACGAACGCCTCGCGCGACACGAGTTCCTGCTGTGGATGGGTGATGGATCTGCGTACGGCCTGCTGCAACGCCGCGGACGTGGAGCGACGTGGGGCTTCCACACCAGCGATCCCACGCTCGTCGAAGGCCTCGTCTCGAAACTCCAGACTGCGTACGACCTGCAGCCCTACTGATCATGGCGACCGCGCGAAAAGTCCTGCTCGCTGATCCCGACGTCGCCGCCGTGCGCGGTTTGACGAAGGCCCTGCGCGCGCGTGGTTACCAGGTGCAGTACGCGCCTGACGGCAGCAAGGCGCTGGAGGTGTCGGTTCTTCGACACCCCGACGTGATCCTGTTCGACGAGCACTGCACGCTGATCGAGGCGCGCAACTTCATCCAGATCCTCGGCTCGAACCCGCGCACCGAAGACATCCCGGTGGTGGTGACGACGACCGGCCGCGATTCCGATCGCTTCCGTCATCTGCGCGAAGGCGTGCTGCAGAAGCCGTTCAACATCGACGAGGTGATCGCGCGCATCGATCACCTCTGCCGCCGCGCTGAAGCCGCGCAAGAGCTCCGCGGAGACGCGCGCGAGATCGAAGGTGGCCTCGCCCAGCTCCCGCTCGCCGATCTGATGCAGATCATGGCCATGAACCGTCGCACCGGCCGGGTGACGCTGCATCACGGCCAGGAACGCGGAGAGATCCAGATCGCTGCCGGCCGCCCAGTCAACGCACGCATCAACGACATCGAGGGAGAGAAGGCGCTCTTCCGCCTGATCTCGTGGAGGGACGGAACGTTTGCGTTCGTGCCCGGGCCTGCTCCCTCGCGCACGAAGATCGATCGCTCGATGGAAGACGCGCTGCTCGAGGGCATGCGCCAGAGCGACGAGCGTGATCGGTTGCTCGGCTTTCTCCCTGCGCTGACGCAAGCGCTCGCCGTGGTTCCCGACGCCGGAGAGGTGATCGATCCGCTCCCGGTCACGCGTGAAATTCTGCGCGTGCTCAGTCAGCCGCGGCGCTTGAGCGAGGTGATGGATCTCGCCGACGCGCCAGATCTCGACATTCTCGGCTCCGTCACCACGCTGCTCGAGAAGGGCATCATCCAGAAGTTCGACTCGGTGGGCGTGCGGGAAGCGCCTCTCCTCGGAGCCGCCGAGATTCACGCGCTGCGCGGTCATCTGCTGCGCGGTCGTCCGCATCGGCAGGCGCTGGTCACCAAGATCGTGATCGCGGGCACCGGACCGAAGGCCGGTCGCTGGTTCCTGCGTTCGCTGCCTGGCTTGAAGGCGCTCTCGAATGATCCGGCGTGTCTGCGCTCGAGCTTCGGCACGCTCGGAACGCTCGAGGTCAGCGAAGTGCTGAAGATCGACTTCGTGTTTTGCCCGACAGCGGAGGCGGCGCGGCCGTTGTGGAGACCGTTCCTGAGCTCGGCGCTCGGCGTGTTGATGCTCGAAGACAGCGAGCCGGTGCAGAAGCTCGCGCGCTTCGCGGCGTTCGAGCTGAGACTGCCGTTGGTGATCGCCGCCGGTCCCGCGAGCGGAGGGCTGACGCACACTGAGGTCCTTCCGACCTCACTGCGGGGCGCTCCGGGTGGGTCGGTGATCATCGCCACCGATGCATCACAGGCAGTTCGAACGTTGCTGCTCGCCGCGTTGCAGGGGCCGGTACAGGAGCTCCCCGAGACGATCGCCCACCAGCAAGCGGGTGAGGCGTAACCCGCTCGGTGGGCTGGACCCGCCGGTGCCTTCCACGATCCGCGCGGTTGGGGCTGGTCCCGTCAATGCACTGACGGAACCCCCATGAAGCCCCTCTCGACGACGCAGCCCTCGCTGGTTCCGATGCCCGCCAATGATCTTCCGACGCCCGAGGTGATCGAGCGCGCCCGCCACCGTACGCGTGAGCGGCGTCTGCGCGGACCCACCTGGGCTTCGCCGGCGCGTGACGCGAACGTTGCCTGATCAGGTCAACGCAGCGCGCATTCCGGGCAGCATCCGCAGCAGTTCGAATTCCGCTTCATCCAGCGTCGTGAGCCGCTTCG
>JAEUJS010000695.1 GCA_016792935.1 Archangium sp.
AGGAGCAGCGCCTGCGCGAGCACCCCGCCCCACGCGATGACCGAATGACCGAGCGCGGTCACCGAGCCCTGCCACGCGCATTCGCCGCCGAACGGGCGGAAGTCGATGGCCACGACGTGCGCTCCGTACACGCGCACCAACACGGCGTGCCCGAGCTCGTGCACCAGAATGAGGGTCGCCATTCCGAGCAGCGCGCCCGCGAGGATGTCGCGAGGCAGGTTGCCGACGTAGAGCAGCCACACCACGGGCGCGAAGAGATGCATGCGCATCACCGAGCCGCGCCAGCGCCCCAGCACCAGATATCCACCGCTCAGCGTCACGAGAGACTCCGACCGCGACGGCGTCGCGCGACCACGAGGCAGAGCACCAGCGCCGTGAGCTGTCCCCCGTCGACTGTCGTGCATGCGACGGCGAGGAAGTCGCTCGTCGTGGGTGGGCCAGCACCACCATCGAGCTGTCCCGCATCGACGTTCCCCGCATCGGCTGGCGAGCCAGCGTCTCCGTCGCCGGCGTCCACGTCGCCTGCATCCGCATCACCCGCGTCCGCAACACCGGCATCGAAGAGTCCGGCATCGATGACTCCAGCGTCGACAGCACCGGCATCGGGCGGCGTGCAGCGGTCCGACAGGCAATCCCAACCCGGCGGACAGCCGGCAACCTCGTCGATGCACACCACGCCGCCGATGCAGGTGCCTGACGTGCAGAACCCCGGCGCTTGCGAGGGCGTGGAGCACGGCACCGTGGTGTCGCAGAAGAGCGCCGTGCCCGACGGGTCGAGCCGGAAGCTGCGGTACAGAAAGACGGCGCCCGCTCCGCTCGAATAGCCGGGGCTGCCGACCGCGAGGTCACGTGTGTTGAACGACTCGGCGCTGGCAATCGCGTACCCGAACTCGCCAGCGTCGGGATACCGCCACTCTCTGACGCCGGCATCTCCGACCATCAGCACCACGCGGTCCGCGCTCGGGTCACCGATGAGCAGCCCATCGACGAGCCCGGCGTACTGGCGCTCGATGGCCAACGACGAGCCGAAGTCGTAGCGCTGCAGTGAGAGGCCCGACTCGTTGAAGACCTCGATGCCTGCATCGACCACCCCCACCGCGACTTCGAGCCCGGACGCGGGGTTCAGCTCGCCGACGACCACGGCTGACGTGAAAGCGGTGCCCGGTCGCGCCGTGACGGTCGCGAACTGCGTCGCGCTCGAGTTCACCCACGTGAAGAGACGCACCTGCTGCGGCGCGACCAGAGCGAACTCGGTGCCCACCGCAGACCAGCTCGCCCCATTCGAACCCGCACCGAGTGGCTGGCTCGTCATGAGGTGCAGGACGCGAGAGGTCGACGCCGACACGAGCATCGTCTGCTCATCGGGATGCCGCACGAAGAGCTTCACGCCGGCGTCGCTGATCTGCTCCCAGTCGACGCCCGGCGTGTAGCGCCACAGCCCCGCCGTGCCCCCGGCGATGACCAGATGCGGCACCGGGCCGGTACAGGACAACACGTCGGCCTGGGGGGCGAGCGTGCCGAGCGGGTTGATGTTGCGGTCTGCCCACACGAGGCCATCGATTCCCGCGGCGAGGAAATCGTCGTCGCAGTGCACCACCACGGTGCCCAACCGTGAACCGATGTTCCCGTTGGCTGCCGGGACGACGACGTCGATGAAGTCGCCATCACGCCGGGCCTGCACCGGAGTGACGTGCGTCTCACCGACCGGGCTGCACGCGGCGAGGAGAAGCAGCACCACTCGACACGCGCGGGACGTCACGGGAACTCGATGCTGCCACAGCCGCGCCGCGGATTTCGCTGCTCAGCGGGAAGCCGCGGGAAGCACCCTGGCGAGCCCCAGGCGCTGCGTTCCGTCTTGCTGAAACAACCACCCCGCCACCATCGCCTCGCCCCACGTGGTGAGCCGCGAGGGCCCCACGCCCTTGCCCTCGACCAGCGTCATGCGGAGCTTCGGCGGCTCGATGACGGACAGCCGCGTCGACACACCAGACTGCAACGTCGAAGCAGACGCATCGAGCCGCGGCACCAACACCGCGGCGCTGGTCAACGACACGGCACCGGTGGTGAGCCACTCCGCTTCGGTGAGCTCGGTGAGCGTCTGCACCTCTCCGTTCGCGAGCCCGCGCGCATCGACGCTCACCGCATCGACCGCGAAGAGCGCGGCCTGCGCCGGCCCCGTCGTGGTGCGCAGCCAACCCAGACGCAGCGAGTCGCCGGGCAGCCAGAACGGCGACACGCCGCGTGCGCCCACCAGCGCCTTCGATTCCACCGCGCCGCTCTTCGACATGCGCGCCACCACCACGCCGCCGCGCTCCGAGCCCGGGACCAGCTGCGAGCGCGCGATGAGGAATCCGCCCGGCACTCCGATGGCGGCGGCTTGATCAGCCCCGGGCGGGAGCGACTCGACCGACTCCGCAGTCTGCGCCGAGGGTCCGAACACCACGCGCTCCGCCAATACATTGCCGTTCGAGTCGAGCAGCACGACCGTCAGTCCACCGAGGTAACTGTGCTCGCGGCGCGTCGAGAGGCCCAGCGCCCACGGTCCGTCGGGGCCCGCGGCCTCGAGAAACACCGGACGACCGAAGAACGCCGCGCGCTCGGGGCCCGCCTTGCCATCGGCGCCCAGCGCGTAGACCGACGTCGTGTCACCCACGTCACCGAGCGCGGCGAGCCAACCTGACGCAGTCGCCGCCAGCTGCACCCGCGATGTGTTCGGCCGCCCAAACGGAACGGACGCGGCGGTGAGCGTCAGCTCGGAGCTGAAGCGCGCGAAGACGGCCTGCCCACATCCTTCTGCGGCGCCCCACGCCACGCCGAGCTCCTTTCCACGCGCAGCGAGCGCCAGCCCCCGGTGCGGCCGCTTCTCCGGCGGGAGCTTCGGCCACACCACCAGCGAGCCCGCGGGCACCGTCGAGGCCGGAGTGCAGCCGCTGGTGTCGAGCGTGCACCGCGCCGAGCACTTCACCTGCCCGCTCCCCAGCTGCAGCGACTCGCAGCTCACTGCGCCGAGGTCGTCTCCATCGCAGGGCTCGCGCACCTCGACCAACGGCGCGCACGGACACGAGCGGCCCGGCATGCACGGCGCGCACGTTCCTCCGCTCTGGCCGATGACGTCGCGCGTTCCGTTTCCACACTGCGGGTGAGGCGGTGGCTGCGGAGGCGCCGGGGGCGCAGCGGTCGAAGGCGAACACGTCTCCGCGCGGTCTGGACGGCGCACGACCGGCTGCTTCTCCGGCGCATCGAGAGAAACCACGGTCGGCGTCTTCACCGCAGCAGCCGAACCCGTGCCCACGCCTTCGCGGTTCCAACCCCAGCACCGCACTGAGCCGTCGTGGCCGCGACCACACGCGTGGTTGTCTCCGGCGACGAGCTCCTTCGCCCACGTCAGGTCGACCGATGGAAGGAGCGGCGACACACCCGACTTCGGGAACGACCAATCACTCGCGCCACGACGCAGGTACGCGGTGAAGCGGTTGGAGAAGAGCGCCTGCACGTCGGTGTCCGCGGCATCCGCCAGGCCCTTCGCTTGCTGAAAGTCTGCATCGCGCTGCCACGAGCCCCACCAGGTGAGCGTTCCGTTCTTCCGCACCGCGAACGAGGCGATGTTGGTGACCGCGATGGCCACCGCGTCGCCGACCACTTTGTTGGGCGTGACGACGAGCGGACCCTTGCCGCCGCTGCAGCCGTGGTCGTTGCTTCCCCAGCACCACACGTCTCCTTCTCCTGCGAGCGCACAGACGTGACCTTCTCCGATGGCGACGCTGCGCACGTTGCTCAGCTGTGGCAGCTTCACCGGCGTCGGCTGCCCGGCGACCTCAGGAGACGGCCGCGTGAAGCCGAGCTGCGCGGTGAGGTTGCGGCCCCAGCAGTAGAGACGCTCGTCGGTGGTGATGGCGCAGGTCGTGAAGTGCCCGGCGAAGACACGCTTCACCGGTGGGAGCCCTTCGACCTTCTTCGGTGCGGGGAGGAAGAGCTCGACGGGGTCTCCGGCGCCGCCCGCACCGTTGTTGCCCCAGCAGAGCACCTCGTTCTTCGCGGTGACGACGCACGCGTGGTTCGAGCCGCAGGCGAGGTCGGTCGCGCCCGAGAGCCCGAGGACTCGGACCGGGCTCAGCCGTGTCTCGCGCGTTCCGTCGCCGAGCTGGCCGGCTTCGTTGGCGCCCCAACACGAGACCGTGCCCCGTTCAGCGAGCGCACAGGTGAAGTGGTGACCAGACGCGAGGGTCGCACCGGGAGACGCAGCCAGGAGGAGCGTGAGGAGCATGTGCACCTGACGTCACTGCGGAACTTGATGGCGCACCAACCGCTCCAGCACGCCCGGCGCAAAGCGCTGCAACGTCAGCGCGAGTCGATCTTTCCCCAGACGGCCCACGTACGCTTCCGACTTCTTCGCGCGCACGGCTCTCAGAATCTGCGCCGCCGCGACCTCTGGAGCGACGCCGTTGGCGATGTCGACGCCCGTGGTGTTGGTCGGAGTTCCATCTCCGGTCAGCGCGTTCTTCGAGACGTTGGTCGAGACGAAGCCGGGGCAAATCACGGTGACGTTCACGCCATCGCGCGCGACCTCGGCGCGAAGACAGTCGTAGTAGCCGTGCAGCGCGTGCTTGCTCGCCGCGTACGCCGAGCGATGCGGAGTGCCGATCTTCCCCATCACGCTGCTGATGACCACGAAGTGTCCGCGCTTCGCGGCGAGCATCGGAGGCAGCGTCGCCTTGGTGAGCGCAATCGCTCCGAAGTAGTTCACTTCCATGATGCGGCGATGCACGTCCATCTGCGTGTCCTTCACCGCGGCGCGCTGACTGATGCCGCCGTTGTGCACCACCACGTCGATGCGGCCGAACTTCGCGAGCACCGCCTTCACGTCACCCTCGAAATCAGAACCCGAGCCCAGGTCGAGCGGATGAATCAGCACCTCTGCGTTGCCGCACGCACGCGCGACGCGCTCGAGTTCATCGCGGCGACGTGCGGACAACACGAGCTTCGCGCCCGCTTTCGCCCACGCGACCGCCAACGCTTCGCCGATGCCCGACGACGCGCCCGTAATCCACACCACCTGATTCTCGAACATGCGCGCGCTCTACCACCAAGCGCGAATCCCCCTCTGTGAGGGAGCACGTTTTCGTCAGCGCTTCTTCGCCTTCACGGGCTTCTTCTTCGCCTTCGCGGGAGCCTTTTTCTTCTTCGCAGGTGCCTTCTTCTTCTTCGCAGGCACTTTCGAAGCCCTGACGGGCGTCGACGCTTCACGCCGCTCGACGATGGAATCGGAGCCCTCGTCGTCCTGCACGAACGCGATTTCGCCCGAGGCCTCGAGCTTGTGCAGCTCGGAGTCGAGCAGCCGCGACAGCTCCGAATCGCCCGCGTCGAACTGATCCATCAACTTCCAGTAGCCCACGCGCTGGCCCGGCTTCAGCGCCTTCACCTCGAACCGGAGCCCCTCGAGGGCCGCGTCTCTCGTTTCTGGCGTCACGGGCTGGAAGGTACTCCGGTTCATGATGTAGAGGGCGCCGCCCATGACCACGAAACCGAAGGCCGAGAAGAACGGTGTCGCGAAGACGAAGCGCGCAGTCGCTGCCAAGGCGAAGCTCACCACCGGCGCCAAGCGCGCGGTGAAGCGGGTTCGCGTGCAGATGGTGAAGCCAACGCCGTCCGCTCCGACGCACGTGGTTGCGACCGAGCGCGCGGGAAACGACGCGCCGAGCATCGACATGAAGGAGATGGAGGCGCTCGTCGTCCCCGCTCCGCTGCCGAGCATTGCCAGGCACGAGCTCGAGCTGATGATTCGCCGCGAGGCGTTCAAGCGCGCGCAGGCGCGTCACTTCCGCGGTGGTTCTCCCGCGCAGGACTGGTTCGCCGCTGAAGCCGCGGTGAAGGCCGAGCTCCACTCGAAGGGCGTGCAGCTCCCCAACTGATGCGCTGGCACCTCGCTGCCGTCGCCCTGCTCGCCGCTGCGTGCGGCACGCCCAACCCGGGCATGGATGCGGGTGTCGACAGTGGGGTGGAGGACGCTGGCTTCGACGCGGGTCCTGCTCCGTTCTGTCTCGCTGACCGACCTGATGCGTCGGTCGACGCGGGCACGTGGGACGGTGGCTACGACTTCTCGTGTCGAGGCATGCCACGGCCGGGAGGGGGCCAGGGCGAACTCGTCTTGAGCGGCATCACGACGCGTGCGGGCTTCATGCGCACGCCGATGGCGGGGATTCAGTTGGACGCGGTGCGCGCGGACGGCACGGTGATGGCGACCACGTTCAGCGACGACGCGGGCGCGTACACGCTGCGCTTCGATGCGGGTTGCCAGCCGTTCGACGGTGAAGTGCGCGCGACGTCGCTCGATGTCGATGCGGGGTTTGCTCCGGCGTACGCGTTGCCGGAGGGGCCGTGGCGCTACGACCGCGCGGGGCTCGAGCTGGTGATGTTCGATACCGGCACGCAAGGCCTCGCCGCTGCGCTCGCAGGAGTCGCCCTCGTCGACGGCACCGCCGCGCTCGCGATGAGCGTCGAAGACTGCGCGGGGCATGGCGTGGCCGGCGCGGTGGTGTTCGCCGAGAACGATGCAGGCGACGTGCGCTACGTCGGAGCGAGCGGGTTGCCGTCGAACATGCTGAGCAGCACCGGCCCTGATGGAGAGCTGATCATCTTCAACGCGCCCGGAGACAATTTGCTCGTCACCGCGACGCTCGACGGCGGAGTCATCGCGCAGAAGGTGATGCGAATTCACCCGCGCGCGGTCACCGGCACGTTCCTGACGCCATAGTTCGACGCACACCGTTTGCGAACTCACAGCGCACGCGCTCTTCTCTGCCCATGCTTCGCGCGCAGCGGCACGT
>JAEUJS010000698.1 GCA_016792935.1 Archangium sp.
GAGACGTCGCAAACGTCGCGCGCTTCTACGTCGAGACCCTCGGCCTCCCCGAGCTGAAGCGTTTTCATCGCGATGACGGCTCGCTCCGCAGCATCTGGATCGGCGCGAGCAACGGCGCGACCGAGGGTCCCTTCCTCGCGATCGAACAGCTCCACGGAGCCGCGCGCGGTGCGATGGGCTTCTCGATGGTCGCTCTGAAGATCGAGGCCAGCAAACGCGCGGGACTGGTGCAGGCGTTGAAGCGCCTCGAAGTGCCGATCGAAAAAGAGACGAGCTGGACGATCTACATCCGTGATCCCGAGGGGAATCTGATCGGCCTCTCGCACCACCCGGAGGATCGGCCATGAAGTTGGGCGAGCTGCTCCTCGCGGAAAAACTGATCACGCCGGCGCAGCTCGACGAAGCACTCGAGACGCAGGTGATTCACGGCGGCCGCGTCGGCACCAACCTCGTCGAGCTGGGCTTCGTGAAGGAACCCGATCTCGCGCGCGTGCTGGGCAAGCAGCACAACCTCCCGTTCGCGTCGGGTGTGATGGTCCCCGACCCCGCGGCGCTCGATGTCGTGAAGCGGCAGTTCTACGACGACGCCGACGTGATCCCGATGCGCATCGAGGCCACGCGCATCACGGTCGCGGTGCTCGGCCCCAATCAGATGAAGGCGCTCGACGATCTCGGCTTCAAGGTCGGCAAGCGCGTGGTGGCGGTCGTCATCCCCGAGTTCCGGATGAATCAGCTGCTCCGCACGCACGCCAAAGCGTTCCGGCCGATGCGGCCCATCGACATGAACACGCTGCGTCCCTCGAAGAAGGTCGACGAGAAGACGCCCTCGGTCGACGACGCCACCGCGCTCATCAACGAAGAAGACTTCGCGAAGCTCTACGCGCACGCCGCGATCGGCGGCGCCGAAGACGAAGAGATCATCGAAGGGGAAGTGGTCGAAGAGGTGAGCCCGCTCTCGGCTCCGGTCACCACGGGAGAGGCCCAGGCGCCGCCACTGTCGTTCCCCGAGGCGCAAAAGCAATTGCAGATCTCGACGGGCCGCGAAGACATCGCGCGCACGGTGCTCCAGTTCGCCAAGAGCAAGTTCCGCCGCGCGCTGATCTTGAACGTGCAGGGCCCGCTGGTGAGCGGCTGGCGCGGAATGGGGAAGGGCATCTCGCAGCGCGCCATCGGCCGCATCGGCGTCTCGCTCGGGGAAGCGAACACCTTCAAGCTGGTCAACGATCTCAAGTCGCATTTCGTCGGGCCCATGAAGCGCACGCCCGGCATGGACGTCTTCTACAAGCTGCTCGGAGCCGGCATCCCGGCAGGCCTGCTCCCGAATGCCGCGGCGTACCCGAAGACGGCGGTGATCCTCCCGCTGCTGGTGCGCGGGAAGCTGGTGCACCTGCTGTATCTCGATCACGGCCCCGACAAGGTCACGCCTCCGGATGTCGGAGAGCTGTTGATCCTGAGTCAGAGCGTGACGCGCAGCTACGAGGCCCTGCTGCAGAGCCGCAAAGCCCGCGCGTGAGCAATCACGTTCGGATCATCCGGCGAACGTAGCCGCAGGCGGAGACTCGCCGCGGGAAACGGCCTACTGGTGCTCGACGTTGAACGAGACGCGCTGGCCCGCGTAGAGCGTGAACGGCTCGCTCCACTTCGACTGGCCGATGGTCACCTGAATGCGGTGGCTGCCTTCGTAGACCGGAATCTCGCCACGAATCGGAGCGGTCCCCACGCGATTGCCGTCGATGAAGATCGCCGAACCTTCGGGCGCCTTGATGGCCACGAAGCCCTTCTCGAAGGTGTAGGTCTGATCGACAGGCTCCGAGGTGAGTGTGATCACGCGCGAGGTCGAGATGCTGATGGGCTTGTTCTCGAGCTTGAACACCTTGCGGCCCGGCGGGAGCGAACCCGTCCACGGCGTCTTGCCCAGCACCTTGCCATCGAGCGAGAGCTCGACGGTCGGCGTGGAATGAATGGTCACCTTCACCAGCGCGCCGTTGGCGGGCGGAGTGGCGGCAGCGCTCCCTGCGTCGATGACGGTCGGCGGCGTCGCAGTGCCCGCGTCGACAGGAGCGACACCAGCATCCACGGCCTCGGCGACTGAGCCATCAGCGGCTTCTTCCGAGCCCGCGTCGATCTCGGGCAACACCATGTCGAGGTTGATCGGCGGCTTGGGCTTGGGGAGCGGGGTGTTGATCTGATCGGCACCCGGCACCGGCGCGTTGGCGCGCTTCCAACCCCACCACCCGGCGATCACCGAGATGAAGATCGCGAGCGCGATGATCCACGGCGCGTTGCTGCCCTCGCGTTCCGCGGCCTCGTCTTCTTCGTCGGCTTCGACGGCGGCGGTCCACTCGGGCTTGGCGGCGGCTCCACCGACGATCGGCCCAGCAGGCTTGCCTGGCTCGGCGGCGGGCGGCTTCGGCGCCGGAACGGGAGAGGCTGGTGGCGCGACGACCGGAGCAGACGGCGAAGAGACGGGCTCAGGCGCAGTGACGGGCGCAGGAACTCCCGGCGGGATGAGATGCGCGGGAACGTCGATCGCCCGCATCATCGGCGTGGTCGAGGTGCGTTCCTGATCGGCCCATTGGCGGCGCACGAAGTCGGCGATGCCGGCGTCGATGGTGTGACGCCGCGCCGCGCGCAGATCGTGCGACTGCGGGAAGAGGCCCTCGAGGAACTTCGACAACTCCTCGTCGGTCGCGACCTCGGTACCGGCGGCGACTTCGAGCGCTTCGCGCATCGCGAGCGGCGTCTGGTAGCGATCGTTCGCCTTCTTCGCGCAGGCCTTCTGGATGATCGCCTCGAACTGCTCGGGAATTTCTCCCGGAGGCGCGGGCGGCAACGGCAGCGTCAGCACCGCGTGATCGAAGAACTCAGCCTGCTCGGCCCACGGCACCACGCCGGTCAGGCACTCGTAGAGCGTGATGCCCAGCAGGTAGACGTCGGTGGGAATGGTGACCGCTTCACGCCCGCCGATGATCTGCTCCGGAGCAGAGTGCACGCGACGGCCCTTCACGCGCTGCCCACCCAGCTCACGCGGAGCGAACGCTAGCGCGCCGTAGCCGGTGATCTTGGTGACGCCCTGGAACGAGATCAGCAGCGTCTCGGGCCGCAGATCGCCGTGCACCAGCGGAGCGCCGTCGTCATTGCCTGCGACGTGCGCGTAGTGAACGGCGGTGCAGCAATCGAGCACCACGCGCGCAGCGATGCGCGGCGGCAGCTTCTTGCAGGTGTCGAGAATTTTTCGGAGCGACTCACCATCGGCGAACTCGACGACGCGCGCGTGGCCCTCTTCGAGCTTCGCGAAGCCCATCACCGTCACGATGTGCGGGTGATCGAGCTGCGAGGCGTGTTCGGTCTCGCGTTTGATCTGATCGAGGAGGGCCTGATCCTTCTCGGCCGCTTCGGGCACCCAGATGATGACGACCGGACGCGCCTTGTTGTCGGCGTTGATCGCCAAACCGAGGAACGCGCGACTGCCTTCGCCAGCCTGCAGCGGCCCCAGCGCTTGATAGCGGTACCCGCTCATGCGCCCGAGGGTACGTTCGGACCGCTTCAGGTCAAATGATTAACTTTCGACCGGGTCAAAACGGGAGGGTCAAGTAGTAGCCCCGCTGCCCCCGTCGAACGAGGAGCAGCACGCTCGGTTTGCCCCGCGCCTGGATGACGGCCTCCTTGAAGGCGTCAGCGGTCGGCACCGGGTTCTGATTCACACGCAGCACGAGATCACCCGGCTCGAGTCCGACACGCGCCGACGGAGTGCCCGGTCGCACCGCGGTGATGCTCATGCCTCCCTGCACGGGCTTCACGCGCAGACCGAGTCGGTC
>JAEUJS010000022.1 GCA_016792935.1 Archangium sp.
GGCGGGGCGGTAGGCTCAGCGGTCGCGAGCTGAAGATTCGACCACCGCGCCGAGCAGTTTCTGTTGGCGTTCGCTCCCTGGTCGTCGCAACCACCACCAGCCGATCGCGGCGCCGACGGTGATCAACGCCAGCCACATCATCAGCGACCGCGGCTCGATCTTCAGCTCATCGAGCAGCCTGCCGCCCAGGTAACTCGAGACGGCGAGCGCGAGCAGCGAGAGCATCGTGTCCACCGCGAACACGCGACCACGAAACCGATCTTCGACGCGCAGATTGATGAGCGACGTCGAAAACACCCACTGCGTCGACACGCCGGTGTGAGCGACCAGCAAACACAGGGCCGCGAGCGGAAGATTCGGAGCGAGCGCGAACGCCAGCCACGCCACTGACGTCACGAGGAACGCGATGCCGATCGCGCGCTCGAGAAACGACGGCCCATCGCCACCGATGCGTCGCGCGATGAGCGGACCGACGAATGCTCCGGCGCCACGCATGGCGAGCAGGACCCCGACGCCTGCCTCCGGAGATCCCGCGATCGCGAAGATCCGCGCACCCATCACTGCGTAGAGCACCAGCGCCGCACCGCCCGCGAGTGACCACGACGACTTCACCCACAACACGCGTCGAACATCCGGAGAGTGCCGCACGAGCTTGAAGCCCTCGATCAGATCGTCGAAGCCGAAGCGTCCCGCCCACGTCTTCGCGCGCTCCGGCTGCACCGGCATGGCGATCGTCGCGCGCGAAATGAAGAACGCCGACAACAGGTAGCTCAGCGCATCGACGACGAAGCTCGCCTCGCGCCCCGCCAACGCCGTCAGCACACCGCCGAAGATCGCGCCGAAGCCGAGCATCGCGCTCCATGTCGCGCCCTGGAGCGTGTTCGCGGTGACGATCTCATCCTGCTCGACGGTGCTCCCGATCGCCGCGGCCTCGGCGGGATCGAAGAACGAGGCGAGCGACATCTGCAGGAAGGTGAGCGCGTAGACGAGCCAGACCTGCTCCGCGCTGCGCACCAGCAGAAAGCCCAGCACGACGAGCGCTCGCAGCAGATCCGCGACGATCATGATCCGCTTGCGCGAGAAGCGATCGGCGAGCACGCCCGCCATCGGAGACAGCACCGCCAGCGGCACGAACCGCACCAGCAACATCAGCCCGACGGCCTCGCTCTTGCCCGTGTACTGCTCGAGCAACGAATACAGCGCGATGAGCGTGAACCAGTCGCCTGCGAGCGAGACGACAGACCCGAGCCAGATGGCGCGAAACGCGGGGCGTCGCTTCAACAACTCGAAATAGCCAGGCGCCCGGGACTGCACGCCGGGGCGCTTAGACGAGTCTGCTGGGTCAGTCGAACTTCTCGAAGAACGCCACCAGCTGCGGCCAGAGGGTCTTCGCGGCGTGTTTGCTGACCACCGCTCCGACGTGTCCGCCGGGGAGGTGGAGGTGCTGTTTCTCCCTGGCTCCGCACTCGCTGATCAACGCCGCCGCGCTCGGGCCCGGCACGATGTTGTCGTGCTCGAAGGTCACCGCGAGCGTCGGACAGGTGAGGTTCTTCAGCTTCACCTTCTGCCCGCGCAGCATGAACGCGCCGTGAATCAGCGAGTCGCGCTGGTACAGCTCGCGAATGTACGTTCGGTAGAACTCCCCGGGGATCGCGACGTTGTCGTTGCCCCAGGTCTCGAGCGCGAGAAAGCCGTCGAGGAACTCGTCGTTCCACGCGCGGTCGAGCAACGAGACGGCCTTCATCAGCGGGAGCGTCGGTCGCAGAAGCTGAAACGCGCCCTGCAGCAGCTGCCACGGCACCGTGCCCGTCGCGTCGACCATCACGTCGACGTCGAAGCCGGGAGATCGCGTCCACCGCGAGAGCAGCGAGCCGTCATCGAACGCCACCGGAGCCGCGAGCGCGACGAAGCTCTGGAGGTGTTCCTTGTGCACCGCACCGTGAATCGCGGTGAGCGTGCCGCCCATGCAGTAGCCGAGAATGTGCGTCTTGCGATGCGGCACGGTGTTGGCGACGCGACGAATCGCGCGGCCGAGCGCCCCATCGACGATGTCGTCGAAGGTGACGTAGCGATCTTCGTCACCGGGCGTGCCCCAATCGATGCAGTACACGTCGAAGCCCTGCGCGACCATGTACTCGGCGAACGATTTGCCGGGCATCAGGTCGAGCACGTAGTGCCGGTTGATCAACGACGGCACCATCAACAGCGGCGTGCGCTTCAGCGCGGCGGCGCCTGCAGCAGAGTCAGGGTGTGCGATGCCTTCCGGCCGCGCGCGGTACCGCAGCAGCTTCCACTTGTTCTCGGTCCACACCACGTCACACGGAGTGACGCCGACCTGCGGCTTCGGTCGCGTGGCGAGCCCGAGGAGATTCGTGATGCGCTTCATGCGTAGAGGGCTTCCAACCGATCGCCGAACTGCTTGTTCACTTCCTTGCGGCGGATCTTGAGCGTCGAGGTGATCAGCCCGCTCTCGACGGTCAGCGGCACGTCGATGATCACGAACTTCTTGATCGTCTCGTAGCTCGCCAACTGCGTGTTCACCTGATCGATGCGGCCCTGCACCAGCGCCTTGCGCGCTTCATCGAACGCGCCCCTGGCGACGCCGTTCTTCTCGAGGTGCGCGTTGACCGCTCCGTCGTGCAGCCACACC
>JAEUJS010000058.1 GCA_016792935.1 Archangium sp.
GCGGATCCGCTCGTCGTCTTCATCGACTACTTGCCGACTGATCAAACGCTCCTTGGGCAAGTGAGCGACGGCACCGTCGGCCCGCTCGGCTTCGCGAAGTTGCTCGTCGCGTCGGGTGGATTTGATCGCTGCGTGGTGCGCCATCTCCACCAGCAGGTGATGGGGCGCGACATCGATCCCGCGAAGGAGACGGGCTACCTCGATCTCCTCACCGCGCGCTTCGTCGCTGGAGGCCGTCGCGCGAAACCGTTCATCAAAGACCTCACCCAGTCCGAGCTCTTCGGGAGGGGCCTGTGAGAGCACTCTATATATATGTATCGGTCGGGCTCCTCTCCTGCGCGCCTTCGGAGAAGCCATCCGTCGCAGCGAAGAAGCAAGCCGCGTGTGGGCAGGCGAGCGACGAGACGGTGAGGGTGATGCGAGCGCTCGCTCCGCACTGCGAGGGCTGTCACGTCACCGGAGCGCGCGCGTTCTTCTCATCGGTGAGCAGCTTCCAGAACCTCATCGTCTCCGACATGCGGCTCATCAAGCCGGGAGACCCCGCCAACAGCGAATTCGTCAAACTCCTCGAAGGCACCGGTACCGGAGCCTTCACCCGAATGCCGATCGGCACGCGCTCGTACGCCGAGCTCGTCGCTGCCGGCACCGCGACGCTCACCATCGATGAAGTGAAGCAGTGGGTCACCGGCCTCGCGACGCAGGCGCGCGATGCACGCCCTGACTCGAACGCGCCACGCATCACCCGCGTCAGAGCCGAGCAGGTGCAGCGCGCGCTCTACCAACAGCTCGGGCTCGTCTACGCCGACTTCTTCGTCGACGCGTCCGACTTCGGAATTCCGCGCGCGGAAGCACGCAGCGACGATCTCTATCCATTCCAACCGGCCGACGAATACCTCGCACCACGCGGCAGCGAAGCGCGCGATCGCTTTCACGGACTTGGTGGCGGCTCGGTCGTCACGCAGCAGAAAGCAGACCCGAGCATTTCTCCAACGTTCGTCCTCACGCTCACGCAGGTCTCACAACGCTGGTGTCGCCTCGGGTACCGGAAGATGACCAACGACGCGCTCTTCCCGAACGGAGCGACCAAGGCCACCGACGAAGCGAACGTGAAGGCGACCATCACGCGCTGGTTCCTCCACTTCCACGGACGCGTCGCGACTCCGGCTGAAGTCGACGCGATGTACACGAACGTGTGGACGCCACTGGCAGGCGGTGGAGCAGAAGCTGGATTCACCGGCCTCTGTTCCGCGTTCGTTCGTCACCCCGACTGGATCTTCTACTGAGGCGCGCGCCCATGAAATTCACGAGACGAAAACTGTTCGAAGCGGCGCTCGGCGTGGGGCAGGTGGCGCTGCTCTCGAAGTACGGACTGCTTTCACGCCCCGCGCGCGCACAACCGATGGGCGCCAAGCCCACCAAGCTGCTCGCCATCTGGCTCGACGGCGGTCTGCACTGGGAGACGTTCTTCGCTCCGTTCACCAGTGCAGGCATCACCAAGTTCATTCCCACTCCGCAAGGTGGGCTCATTCCGTTCGGCTACGCGCCCGCGCAGGTCGAGAACTTCGATCGCTCCCCCGTGGATCTCGATCAACCGGGCGTGCGTCGCAAATGGCGCGGGCCCGTGTATTGGAATTGGAACTCGCCGGGCGACACGATGGGCGCCGTACCCAACTCCGGAGGCGGTCAGCAGTTCAGACCGTACGGCTACGCGTGGGCCGACCCGACGTACAAAATCTACGACCGCTCAGCGCTGCTCATCGGAGCTGATCAAGGAACTGCGTCGCACTACTCCGGCATCGTCGCGAGCATGTGCGGAGTCGCCGGAGCCAACTTCCGCGCGCCCTCGGTGCAGGCCGTCGTCGCCGCCGCGATGGCGTCGCGTTTTCCAGACCGACCAATTCCCAACGTGACGCTCGGTGGTCCAGCTCCGACGGCGTTGGACTTGCCCTCGCTCGCTGCGCCGACGCGCGTGACGACTGACGCGAGCGTAGAGCCGACCCTCTCCGACCGACGCGACAGTGCGTGGCTGGGCCTGCGCACGCGCACGATGGAGCCCGACGTGTTGTTCGATGGAACGACCGGTCCGACGGCGATTCCACTCACCGCCACCGACAACGCGGCCCTTCGTGCGATTCAGACGCGTCGAGGAAAGTCGTCACCAGGCACCGACGCGCTGCTCGGCCAGCTCTACGACACCTACCGCGGAGCCAGCCGCACCATCGCGCGCGACATCTTGAACACGCTCGGAACGGTGCAGGGCTTCCAACATCTCTCCGTCGCCGAGCCGATGAAGTACCCCGCGAACTGGACCGCGTGCATCGGCTACGCGGATTCCTGCGGCTCGGGTGGCGGCATGGCGAACTACGACTTCGCGCTGAAGCTGCTCAAGAGTGAGCTCGTGACGAGCGTGAGCTTGCGCGCCACCAGCTTCAACAACTTCAGCTTCGACACGCACACCGCGAACGGTCCGCAGATTCACACCAACCATCTGCGCATCGCGCTCGAAGGCGTGGGCCGTGTGCTGCTCGAGATGTCGCTCACGCCCGGCAGCACGATGGGCCGCACGCTGCTCGATGAGACGCTCGTCTACGTGTTCAGCGATTTCGGTCGCACGTTCCCGAAGACGGGCAGCGATCACCACCCCGCGACGTGCGCCATCCTCGCGGGCGGCTCCATCATCGGAAATCAGATGGTGGGCGGGTACGACGAGCAGATGAACGGCTCTCCGATGGGCGCGCCGGTGCCGTTGATCGAAGAGTCGGGCATGGCCGCCACCCGCGAGCCCCGCAGCCAGGACATCGCGGCGACGGTGCTCCACGCGTTCGGCCTCGAAGGTGGGCGCGACTACTTCATCCCCGGCGGGTACGGGTATTTCGATGGCGTCGTCGGGTAAGCGCCCGGTCTCAGGACCGAAATCGAGCTCCCGCAACTTCTCGAGGAAGGCCGGGTTGAAGGAAGCACACCCCCTTCCTCGGAGCTCATCATGTTGAAGCACGTCGCCGTCGCAGCGCTGACCCTCACGATGTTGTCCTGTGGCCGCGGTGATGACGCCGACAGCGCGGAAGACGCCGATGAGTCGGCCGTCGTCACCTCGTCGGAGAGCGCGCTGACCACCGAGCTGTCCGATGAAGTCGCGCAGCCGATGTCGGCGTCTCCGAGCGACCTCGCGACCGCGGCCTCGATGCGCGTCGCTTCGCATGTGCAACCCGCGGGTTGCCTGACGGTCACCGTCAACGGAGCCACCGTCACCTACGTGTTCAACGATTGCACTGGCCCGTACGGAATGGTGCACGTCACCGGCACCGTCACCGCGGTCTATTCGCGCGGCACCAACGGAGCGGTGCAGGCCGTCATCAGCGGCACGGGCGTGAAGGTGAACAACGCGGTGGTGGACTTGAACTCGACCGTGAACGCCACGCTGGTGAACGGCGTGCGCACCGCGAACGTGGTCTCGAACGCGACGGGCACGGGTCCTCGCGGCGGGAAGATCGACCGTGAGGGCGCGTACACGATTACGTACGACTCGACGACGGAGTGCGTGACGGTCGACGGCACGTGGACCACGAAGGCGGCGCTCCGCACCTCGACCACCGTCGTCGCTGGCTACAAGCGCTGCAAGGGCACGTGCCCGGCCGCCGGTGGCAGCATCGTCAACACCACCGGTCGCACCGTCGTCACGCTCGCCTACGACGGCTCGGCGGTCGCGAGCTGGAGCACGGCGGCAGGTCGCAGCGGCACCGTGAACCTGCGGTGCGGCGGAAACTAAGTCCCTTCGGAGAAGACAGCTCGAGGCCGGAGGATCGATCGAATCCTCCGGCCTTCGTGTTTATGGTGCAGTGCATGTTGCGTTGGTCGTTCCTGGCGTTGTCGTTGTTGGCTGGCTGCTCGTTGCCGCAGAACATCGTGCGCGGCAGCAACGGACTGCCCGACTTCACGCACGACGAAGGCAGTTGGCGCGATGTCGACGTGGTGATGCGCGACGGCATCAAGCTCAAGACGCACATCTTGATGCCGCAGGGTGTGGAGAAGGCGCCCGTCGTGCTGATGCGCAACCCATACCCGCGCGACATCCTCTTCAAGTTCAGCTGCAGCGTGTTCGTTCGCTACGGCATCGGCTGCATCGTTCAAGACGTGCGCGGTCAGCGTGAGAGCGAAGGCGAGTGGGCGCCGCTCATTCACGAAGTCGACGACGGTGAAGACACGCTCGCGTGGGTCGACGCGCAGCCGTTCGTCGAGAGCATCGCGCTGTATGGGCAGAGCTATCTCGCGGGCACTGCGCTCGCCGCGTCGCACGACTTGCCGCCGAAGGTGAAGACGCTGGTGCTCGCGGTGTTCGGCACTGATTTGCGTCAGGTCGTCTCGGAGCGCGGACTGTTCCCGCACGAGCTCATCACCGCGTGGGCCTCGTACATGCCGGGCAAGGAACGGCCTGCGAATCCACAGAAGTCGTTCGAGATCGCGCTCGCGCATCGGCCGCATCTCACGTGTGACGAGCCGGCGTTCGGTGGAAAGAAGGAGTGGTACCGCGCGTGGCTCGACGCGACGTTGCCTTCCGCTGCGGTGTGGCAGTTGCCGGCGAACGTGAAGTTCGCGGCGATTCCTCCGCGCATTCAGGTGCCGGTGTTGTTCATCGAGGGCTACGACGATCCGTTCTTGCTCGCAGGGCTCGACACGTTCGCGCGACTCGGCTCGCGGGAGCGAAGTCATCTGGTGTTGTTGCCGACGAGTCATGTCGGTCTGCAGCCTGGCGATGTCGAGATGAGCAAGGCCGATGGGCAGTACTTGTGGAAGTTGCCGGTGCCGTGGCTGCTCCATCACTTGAAGGGAGTGCCGCTTCCGTTTCCGGCGACGGGTGTCACGAGCTACGGGCGCGGCGTTCAAGAGCCAGTGCATCGCGCGGAGTGGCCGCCGCCGACGACGCAGGTCGACTGGCAGTTGACTGACTCGCAAGCGCCGAAGGACAACGATTGTCCGGAGCGTGTGATGACCGAGTCCGATGTCGAGACACGTCCGGGCGTCGAAGTGAGCTACCGCTACAACCCGCTCAAGCCGTGGCCGAGCGAAGGCGGAGCGCGTGGACTCGGAATGAAGCTGCTCGTCGCGGGAACGCTGACGCCGGGACCGGTGCGACAGACGTGGGATTGCTCGCGGCAAGACGTGTTGCGTTTCATCGGACCCACGAATCGCAACGCCACGCGCATTGCGGGTCGGATGCAGGTGCTCTTGCGCGTGAAGAGCACCGCGAAGGACACGGCCTTCTACGCAAAGTTGGTCGACATCGATGAGAAGGGAAACGCGGTGCACGTGACTGACGGTGCCGCGACGCTGCGACTGCCGACCGCGAAAGACATCGAGTGGGTTCCGTATGAGCCGGGCTCGACGCGCGCGCTCGAACTCGAGCTCTTGCCGACCGAGTGGGTGCTGCAGCCGTACCACCGGTTTGGATTGTGGATCAGCTCGTCGAACTATCCGGCGCTGTCGGCGCATCTCAACACCGAGACGCCGTGGTTTCAGACGCGCGAGCCGCTGCTGGCGACGCAGACGATTTTCCTCAACGGTCCGTCGAAGCTGATTCTTCGCGTCGTCAAAGAGTGATCAGCGAATCTTGATCCGCTTCGCGCGTTCACCTGATGCGAACCAGAGCTTGATCGTGTCGTCGTCCACGAGCTCGATGCGATTGATCTCGTTGCTCAGCGCCTTCTGATCCCACGACCACGGGAGCGTGGTGGAGAAGATCGTGCTCCGATCCGCGCAACGCCCCACCGTGATGTTCCACTCGCCGGTCTCTCTTCGTTTCTTCGGCTTGAAGGCGAGCGTGCGCGCGACGACGAAGCGCTGGCGATCTGGCGTGATCGACGCGACGAGGAGACTGCCGTCCTTGCCCACGAATCGATCAGGCAGCGGGCGAATGCGCGCGTAGCAATCGATCTGCGTCACGAAGTCGTACGTCTCCGTGACCGCGAGGACCTTGATGAAACCGCGCTCGAAGATCGTGCGCTCGTTGCTGCTCCACGGGATGCCAGTGAGGTTGGCCCTGGTCGTCCGCTTCCCGGCGAGCTGGAGCGCGATGAACTCTCCGCGCGGGTCGCCTCGCTGCTGGAGCCAATCGGCGTAGACCAGACGTGGACCGTCCTCGTCGGGAGCCGCTTCGATCGCCGCGAGCATCGCGTCTTCTTCAGCCGACAGCTCAGGTCCGAAGATCGCTTCGATGGATCTCCGCTTGAGCTCAGCGATGGCAGCCGCGGAGTCGAACGGGTCGCGTTCATCGATCGACGCCGTGGTCGAGCGCGCAGACGTCACGCGATCGCCCATCACCGTCACCACCGAGACCGAGTGCGACGTGAGGTCCGCACCCACCTGCTGAGGGATGTCGTACCAGCTGTAATAAATGGCATGCACCGCGACCTCGGCGCCCTCGCGCTTCGCGGCGAACACTTCGACGCCGTCGCCACGTTCCTTGCGGAGCAGCGCTTCGATCGTCTCGCGCTGCTTCGAGGACAACGCACGCCACGCCTCGAGCGGATCGATCACGTTCGCTCGATGATGATCGGAGACGTCACCACTTCACCGCGCCAGAACCGCCAGCCCCACTTCTCGAGCTGAAACGCTTCTCCGAGCGAGAGCGGAAGATTCAAGTCCCAGAACGCCATCGCGTCGTTGCGCTGCTCGGTCGACAGAAAGCCGCGCACGATGGCCGCGTGTTCTGGATCGAGCGCGCGGTTCTTCATGCGCGCGCGCGCGACGTACACCCCGGGCTCGAGCGCCAACCCGCGACGGTGACCAACTTCCCAGAACTTCGTGTCGAGGCGCGCGACCTGACGCAGCTCCGCACCCGGAGCGAGCTGCAGCCAGCGATCGAGCTGAAACACCTGCGAGGGCACTGGCGTCCACGCTTCGAACGCGGGCTTCGCCGAAGCAGGCGCGAGCTCCACCGCGTCGAGCGCGTAGAGCGGGCATTCCTTCAACGCGGGCGGCAGCCTCTCGTCATCAGCGCTCGTCTCGTTCGCGCGCACGATGAGGCTCTGCGTGCCGACGTTTCGATAGTGCAACGCGACCAGACACGGCTCGCTCGCGGCAGAGACCCCCTGCAGCGCTTCGAACGCCACCTCGAGGCCGTCTTGCGCGGGGCACCAGTCCATCGTTCAGCTCATCGATTGGGCGCGAACAGATCCGTGAGCTGGCCGTACTTCGCGCGGTAATCCTCGAGCGACTTGGTGATGGTCTCGCGCGCTTCGGCCGCGTCGTAGATCTCGGCGATCTCCACCGGAGGCGTCGGCGTGTCAGGCATCGCCTTGTACGTGAGGAAGTAGTGCTTCATGCGATCGACCAGCGGCTGCGGCATGTCCTTCATGTCGCGCCAACCGCCGTAGACGTTGTCGCCCTTGAGCACCGCGATGATTTTGTCGTCGGCCTGGTTGCCGTCGATCATCCGCATGCCGCCGATGGGAATCGCCTCGATGAGCAAGCCGCCGTGCTGAATCGGCTTCTCGGTGAGCACGCACACGTCGATGGGATCTCCGTCGCCCGTGATGCCACTGCGCTTCAGTCGTTGGCTGCACCGCTCACCGACGCGCGCATCGCACAGCGTTCGCGGAATGAAGCCGTACAAGCTCGGCACCTGATTCGAGTACCGCTGCGGGCGATCGAGCTTGAGGATGCCGGTGGCCTTGTCGACCTCGTATTTCATGGCATCGGTGGGGACCATCTCGATGTAGCAGGTGACGATCTCCGGAGCCTTCTCGCCGGGCGAGACGCCGTGCCACGGGTGGGCCTGGAAGAAGAGACCCAGCGCCTGCGTCAGAGAGGGAGTCATGTGCGATGCCTACCACGCTCAGGAGTACGGTTTGAGCATGCGTGCAGCGGCCTTCATCTTTCTTTTGTCGGCGTGTGTGGTGTTGCCAGCAGCGATGCGCAAAGCCCCGAGCAACGCGCTGCCTGCGGGCAATTTCACGCTCGCGCAGGTCGTCTTCGCGCGGCCGCTGTCGTTTCTCGGCGCGACCGAGCCGGTCTACGTGCTCGAGCGACGGACCGGTCGCGTGCTCGGCATCAGCTTGAACGAGTCGGCCTTCGCGATGGAATTGGAGCCAGGCGCGTACGAGCTGTGTCCTGCTCCGAACATCGACGCGCAGATTTGGCAGTCGTACCAGGGCTTCGAGGTCAGCCGTTTTCTGCACACGCCGCTGACGCGCATCGAGGTCGCCGCGGGCCGCCGCTATCTCGTCGAGGTGGTGGTCGATCGCGGCATCTATGAGTTGGTTCCTGCCCGCGCCGGTTCTCAGCGCGAGCTGCGGCTCAAGAACGCATTTCGTGAGCTGCAATTGATCGAGCCGGTGGAAGGCGCGGCGGAATTGCAGACCACTCCGCTCGAGCTCGCTCCGTGGTTCGAGAACTGCTCCGACTCGACGGCGGTGGAGCGGTACCAGCTCAGACCCGATGACGGAGAATCCCCTCTCCCTCGGGGAGAGGGTCAGGGTGAGGGAGCGGATCCGTGAAGCCGCGCGAGCGCAGCCTCGGCGAGCGGAAGGTCTTCAGGCCTGTCGACCGCCTGACTCGCGCCGTTCGTCACGCCGCAGTGAATCGCGATGCCGTTTCCGAGCGCGCGGAGTTGCTCGAGTGATTCCATCTTCTCGAGCGCAGTGGGCTGCATGCTCGCGAGCCGTTCCAACGTCGGTCGTCGATATCCGTACAAACCAAGATGCGCCCAGCGCTGCATCGTCACGCCTGCATCGCGCTGAAACGGAATCTCCGAGCGAGAAAACAGGAGCGCGCGGCGCGACTCATCGAGCACGACCTTCACCACGTTGGGATTGGTGCGCTCTTCTTCGAGCAGCGGCCTGATCAACGTGCCCATGTTCACCGCAGGATCTTCGAAGAGCCCTGCGAGCGTGCGCAGCGTCTGCGGCGCGACCGCCGGCTCATCACCCTGCACGTTGACGAAGATTTCCCCGCGGGTCTGCCGCGCAATTTCTGCGACGCGATCCGTGCCCGAGGCGCAGTTCGGAGACGTCATCAGCGCCTCACCGCCGAACGACTTCACGGTGTCGATGATCCGCTGATCATCCGTCGCCACGATGATCCGCGAGAAGCAGCCCGCCTCGGAACACCGCGCCCAGACGTGCTGAATCATCGGTTTCCCCTTGATCAGCGCGAGGGGTTTTCCGGGGAAACGCGTCGACGCGTAGCGCGCGGGGATGACGGCTACGGGTGCGGACATGGATCTGCTGATAGCATGCGCGGCACCATGCCGAAGATTGAACGGACGAACTCCTCCGTCTCCACCGCTCGCGCGCAGGCCATCACCAGGCCGAGTGGAGTGCCCGTCGCTCCTGCCTCGCCGCCGCCGGCCGCGACGTACGCGGGCCAGAGCGCTCCCTCGAAGGAACTGATCCCCGGTGGCAAGCAGGTCGCGACGTCGGCGAGCCCCAACGCGCTGTGGGGTGAGCAGCCGAAGCCGGTTTCCATCGATCGCGCGGCGTTCGCGAAGCTCTCGCCTGCCGAGCAGAAGGAAGTGCTCCAGAAGGCCGCCGTCGAGCGCGAGCAACTCGGTGGAGAGATCAACGCGCGCGTCGAGCAGCTCGATCGCAAGTGGAAGAACTCGCGGCTGGTGACGCGCACCGAAGCGCTGCGTGAGTACCAGGAGCGCAGTGGCCACCTGCACCCGCGCCGTCGCCGCGACCTCGACAAGCTGCTGGTTCGTTCGGAGGCCGCGCAGGTGCGCATCAACGAGCTGCGCGCGAAGGTCGACAAGCTCCCCAAGACGCCCGAGGCGAAGAAGGAACAGGCCGCGCTGCGTGCCGAGCTCGCGAAGGAACTGCGCCGTGCTCGTGACGAGCAATCGAAGGTCGTGAAGGAAGCGACTGAGTTGGTCGACGCCGACGGTCTCAAGATCGATCGCCTCGCCGTCACTGAGCAGATCATCGATCCGTCCGCTCCCAAGCCGGGCTCGGGTGATTCGCTGCTCGACAAGGTGGTGCGCTTCTTCCACCTCGATGAATTCGTGACGTGGGTGACGAAGACCTTTCAGATCGCGCTCGACACGCTGCAGACCACCAAGGCCGAAGACGAGAAGAAGAGCGAGAAGAAGACCGAGGAGTTCAGGAAGAAGGACGACCTGGACAGGCACCTCGATGAGCTCCGCCTCAAGCTGGACTTCCTGACGAAGGCCCAGAAGGCCGAAGCTGCGGCGAACAGCTGATTCGACCGACTCGCCTCACTGCAGCCGCACGACGTACGGCTGCTCGCTGCCCTGCTTCAGCTTGAGGAACGTGTTCGAGGGCAGGCGTTCCCACGTCTGCGTGGTGCCCGTCGCATCGGGCCAGCGCACGGTGACGCGCTCGACTCCGTCGCAACCCGCGAGCCCGAAGTGCAGCACGAGATCGTTCTGCATGCCGAAGTGGCCGTAGCCGCCGGTGAGCTCGCGCACGTACGTCTTGCCGCCCGCGGTGACCGTCACCTTCGCGCCGATGGCGGAGCGGTTGGTGGTCGTTCCATTGCCCTCGAGGTGCACCAGCAGCCACTTCTTGCTCTGCGCCTGGTTCTCATAGAGGTGGACCTCGTTCTTGCTCCAGCGACGTGCGCAATCGCGAGCGGTGGAAGCGCCGGCGAGCACGTCGAGATCTCCATCGCGATCGAAGTCGGCGACGGCGAGGCCCGACATGCACTCGTGCCGCAGATTCCACGCGAGGCCTTGATCCGCGAACGTGCCGTCGGACTTCTGGCGGAAGATCTGGCCGAACTGATCGGGGTAGTCGCTGGCGGCGACGATCAGATCCATGCGGCCGTCGAGATCGAGATCTCCGCCCGCGGCCATGAGTCCACCTTCGTTCCACGAGAGCCCGACGCGCGGCAGACCGAGGCCGGTGCTCGAGTTGCCGGGACGCGTGAAGCGCACTTCTCCGTTCGTCGACGCGCCCTTGAGCAATTCGGACGAGTCCGATGAACCGCCCGCCCACCAGTGGTGGATCTCGGCGTTGTAGAGGTCGTTCCTTCCGTCGCCGTCGAGATCTCCGCACCAGGTGGTGAAGGTGTTGCCGTTGTTGCGCCACGGCTGATCATCGGTGCCCATGCCGAACGCAGAATCGGCGGGATTGGGGCAGACCAGCAGCGGGCTGGTGACGCCGGAGCAGCGCGCATCGGTGAGGTGCATGCTGCACCAGCACTTGAAGAACTCGTTGTCGCGGAAGTCCTGGTTCGCGTCACCGGCGAACGTCGAAGCGGCGCTCTGATCAGCGAAGCGGCCGCGACCGTCGTTGCGGTAGAGCAGGTTGGGCTGGCGGCCGTAGGCGCTGACCATCAACTCGGGAGCGCCGTCGTCATCGAGATCGCACGACGTCACGCCGTACGCCGGGCGGTGGTTCGTGCCCGTGTCGAAGCCGGTGCCGTCGGTGAGGAGATTGGCGCTCGACGTGTTCTCGAAGAACTCGCCGGTGCCGGCGCCCTTGAAGAGGCGCGCCTGCACGCCGAGGTAGCTGGCGCCGTACGCCTCGTACCAATGGCCCACGAAGACATCGAGGCGGCCGTCGCGATCGACGTCGGTGAAGGTCGCTCCGCTGGTGGGCATGAACTCGTCGCGGCGTGGCGTCGTGGCAGTGGCGGGAGCGAGCGTGAAGTGGCCGGTGCCGTCGTTGATCAAGATCTGCGAGCGATCGCCCGGGTCGGTGTCGGTGCGCGTCGGATCGACGTAGGTGCCGGAGTACGCGTCGAGGTCTCCGTCGTTGTCGACGTCACCGAAGACGGCGAGCTGCGCGGAGCGGTACCGCGTCGTGGATCCGGCTCCTGCGACTTCGAAGAAGCCACCTTCGCGCGTCTCGTCGACGAACCAGCGCTTTCCGTCGGGGGAAGGGCGGTTCATCAGCTGCCACACGAGGCGCTTGCCGCCGTCGGGGAGGTCCTTGAGCTGCGAGGCGTTGCTCGAGACCGCGTGCACGATGAGGTCGGGGTAGCCGTCGGAGTCGAGGTCGGCGACCGAGAGGCGGTTGCCGATGAGGTTCATTCCGGCGGCGCCGAGATTCCACGACTCGGTCGAATCGGTGAAGCGGGTGCCGTTCTCGTTGGTGCTGGTGTCGCACGCGATGGCCGTGCCGGGAGCGATCTTCTCGAGCACGTCGTCGTATTTGAGCGCGGGGAGCTTCTGGTTCACCTTCACCGCGCCGGTCGAGTCGAGCTCGGTGCGCGAGGCGGTGTTGAGGCAGGCGGTGGTGGTCAGAGCGAGCGAGAGACAGAGCGTCGTGCGCATGGCGGGGCGCGATATCGGGCGTGTTGGTCGTTGTTCAACGAGGGGTCACGCGAACATCCATCGGCACACGGAGGTTTTCGGCCGTCATGGGGCGAGCGTAGTGGGAGGCGTTCGTTTTGGGGCGCGCTCGACGAGTCCACCGAGAACACGTTCGGGCGGTGGCGGCGGCCAGACTTCATTGATCAACGCGCCGAAGGTCTGCGTCTCGCGGAGTTCTTCACGAGCCTCGATGAAGCGTGACGTGACGACACGGTCGAACCAGCTGGCAGCGCCGCGCGGATCTCTTGGCGCCGTCGCGCGAAAGCCGAGAATCGAGAACGCCACCGTCACCACGAGGCTCATTCCCGCCAACAGTCGACGGTGCATCGCGGCCACTCCCTCGGGACAGTCCCTGGTCAGCACCGTTCCGTCCTTGCGCTTGAAGATTTGCCCGCAGATCCGACCACCGTTCTTCGCGAGCAGCGCGCGCACCTCGGCTTCCGTCAGCTTGCTGATCTCGAAGACCTTCAGGTTGCACTCATCGCAATGACGAACGCGTGAGTTGCCGCGCATCGCTTCCCACGTCATCGAGCACGGGCTCGCGATGCGCAGTTCGAGTGGCATGGGTACCTCGACACCGCGCCGCTGAAACAGGTTTCACGGCACCGGAGCGGTCTGCGGCACTGGCGTCGGCGTAGACTCGCGCGGAGCGAGGAAGAACTCCCGCGGAGAGCGCAGGAAGTGTTTCCCCACCGCGCGCAGCAGTTGGATCTGACCGCGCAAACCCAGACCGCGCGCGCGCAACGCCACGACGATGGCGAACGCAAAGCTCACCGCGAAGTTGATCAGACCCACCATCGGAATGCTGATCAGCGACACCAGGAAATCACCGCGCGTGAACACCGCCGGCCCCAGCTGCACCGCCGCGTACGCAAGCTGACCGGTCACGAAGGTCACGTGCCGCACCTCGAGCGGAATGCCGACCAGCACGAACAACATCGGCATGAAGCCCAGCAGGAAGCCGAAGCCGGTGTTCCCGCCGAAGCCGGCCGCCTCAGCGGTGAGGAAGCGCGACAACCGCGTGGTGCGTGACGGCCCAATGGTCCTGCGCAGCAGCCGATTCGACGCAATCGCTCCCGGCAGCTCACGGAGCACGAACCAGTTCTCGCCCGCGCCCGCGATGAGGCTCGCCGCCCACAGCCAGACGCCCGTCATCGCCGCCGAGAAGATGGTGACGCTCTTGATGGGGTGGTGCGCCTTGATGATCTTGTCGGCGTACCCATCGGCCAACAGGTTCCCCGTGAACGCCTGGTACGCGATGCCGATCGCCAGCGCGAAGGGAATGACGACGAACACGTTGCCGAGCAACGCCGTGAATTGCGTCCGCGACGCGCGCGCGACGAGATCGACCAGCGGCTGGAGATCAGGGTTGTCTTCGTCGCGCTGCGCTTCGATCGCTCCCGCCAGCGTCGCCGCCGTCATCGAGGGTTGCTTGGTCGCGAGCGCGAAGTGCAGCAACTGCATCGCCACGAACGCCCACGCGTAATTCACCGCGATGAGCAGCGCGTCGAACACCGGCGGCGCGTGCAGATAGGAAATGTAGAACTTCAGGAACACCGCGACGGCCGTGATGGCGCCTCCGCCCGCGGCCGCGTCGAGCATCGCCTGCTGCTCTTTGCGCGTGCGCGTGACGTAGTGCTCACCCGAACTCCCCGCGCGTTCCACGACGCGTCGCGCGAGCAAACGCGTGCTCGATTGCCACAGCGCACCGAGTGAGCGATCCGCCACGGTTCCTCGCAACAGCGCACGCGCGAGCTGCGTCTGCGCGAAGGCGCGCGTCTCCTCGATGCCGTACTTCACCTGCGCGAGGTGCTGCAGCCGCGTGAGCAGCGCCTGCAACAGCTCGAGCCGGAACACGAGGTCGATGCTGATGCCCGTCTCATCCAGGCTGTCCTGCACCGCGTTGAGTCGCGACCGACACGCGTCGATGGTCTGCTGCATGCGCGCGAGCGGCAACGAGCCGTCGAGCAGCCCGGTGACCTGCGCAGGCAGCGAGAGAAACGGAGAGCCCTCGACCGTCACGCCCGGCAGACGCTTGCGGAGATCGTCACTCACGCCGTGCATCGCGATGCGCGACGCGAGCAACAACATCGCCTCGCGTTGACCGGGATCGAGCGCGCGCTGCACTTCTTCGGAACCGAGCCCCAGCAACGCGACGAGGCGATCGCGCGTCTCGAGCTTCATCTCGATGAGCCAGTCGAGCCGTTCCTTGCGATCGACCAGACGCGCGAGGAGCCGCGATGCCTCACGCCCCACCGGCGGCGCGGGCAGCACGTTCTTCGAAAAGCGATCCACCAGCTCGCCCCAGAAACCGACGCGCGTGGCGATGCCGGTGTCCGCGAACAGCAACGTCGAGCTGGTTCCCGCCAGCACCCGCAGCACCGTCGAGCGAATGCGCGTGGCGAACTCGGGAATCTCATCGGCCGCGGTCAGCAGCAGTCGAGTGCGCGCCTGCACGTCGGTCTCGGCCTCGAGCTGCCCGGGAATGTCTCCGCTCTCGAAGATCCACTCGACGATTTCCTCGAGCCACTCGATGGCGCCTTCACCGATGAGGACATCGCCCTTCTGCTCGACCGACACCAGCGCATGCAGCCGCCGCAGCACGCGGTTGTTCGGATCGCTCGACCCGAAGCGCGTGAGGAAGGTGTTCTTGTCGAGAAGGAGATTCTCGGAGGCCAAGGAAGGGTTACCTGAACGTGTGCAACAGCCAGGGCAGGACGCGCCCCTCGGTGATCAACTGCATGTGATCGAAGCGCTCCGACTGCACGGTCACCAACGGCGCCTTGCGAATCGTGCCCGGAAGCTCGTCGTAGAGCCACGGGAGGTTGTCGAGCTGCACTGAGGCATGTTTGCGCGCGAGCCACTCCGCGCGTTGTTGGGTGTCGTACCCGATGAGCACGAACTGCCGCGGCGACGGAGCGTCAGTCGCGTCGAGCCACTCCTTGAACTCCTTCTCGTCGCCGTACATGCCATCGACGAGGAGCACCTGCGCGACCTCGGGCGTGGTCAGCCAACCGGAGATGGTCTTGTACGCACCGGAATGTCCGAGCAGCACGATGCTGCCCTTGGGCCGCTCGAGCTTGAGCCGCTTCTCCACGGCGACGAGCAGTTTTTCCAGATCAGGCCAGAGGATGGGATCCGTCCTCCACGAGCGCGTCTCGGGAATGATGAACAACGCGTTGCGGCCCGAGTCACGGAACTGCGCGGTGAGCCGGTGCTCGCGCATCGCGGTGTCGACGTTGGTGTAGAAGCCGTGGAGGTAGATGACGATCTGTGCCGTGTCTTTCCGATACGCGCGCGGACGCCACACGTGAACGGGGCCGTTCTCTTTGGTGCCGAAGCGCACGTACGTGCCGTCATCGAGCCATTGGGCGACGTACTCGGTCTCGGT
>JAEUJS010000071.1 GCA_016792935.1 Archangium sp.
GTACCCGGTCGAGCTCTTCGGTCATCAGTTTGGCCCGCTCGGCCCGCGGCTGATCAACTCCACGATCCTCTATTGGGCCACGTGGCACTTCGTGGCGCAGAACTGGGGAATTCTTCGCATCTACCAGCGCAAGTCGGGGGAGCCGCTCGACGCGCTCGCCGTGCAGTTGGAGAAGCCGCTGCTCCTGCTCATCGTTCTCTTCTGTCTCTCGCATCGGCTCTACACCGGCCCGCGCATCCTCTTCGGACTCGAGGTGCTCTACCCGCCGCTCCCCCGCGCCCTCGTGCTGGGCTTGCTCGCGCCGATTGCGTTGCTCGCCGGGCTGCTCCTCTTCATTCGCGTGCGTGATCGCCACCTGCCACACGCGAAGGCCGCGTGGGTGCGCATCGCCTTCATCGCGATGTCGTTCCTCGGCTTCTTCGTTCCCTTTCAGCTGATCACCAGCGACGACACGAGCGCGTTCGCCGCGGCCGCCTGCTGGCACGGGTTTCAGTACCTGGGAATGGTGCGCCACTACAACCGCAACGCGTGGAAGCGCGGAGTCGATCCCAATGCGAAGGTCATCTCGTGGCTCTCTCAGCCGGGCTGGCTACGCGCGTTCCTCTACTGGTGCCTGCTGATGGCGCTGGCGGGGACGGTGTACGTGACTGCGGGTCTGCTGGCGCTCCTGACGGCAGGCCGCCTGCCGATCGGCGAACTCCCGGTTCCCCTTTTGGTGCGCGCGCTCGCCTTCGCCTTGCCGCTCGACGCGCTGCTCGGGTGGGTGCGCAGCGTGCTTCCTGCGTGGGACTTCTTGAGCTGGGCGGGCATCATCTGGGTCAGCGCGACGCTCTCGCACTATTGGATCGACGGCGTGATCTGGAAGCTCCGCAAGAACGAGACCGCCGAGCGCGTCGGCATCAGCCTTCCCACGCCAAACGCAGCTGCTTGAGAAACCCGCGCGGCACGCGATCATCCTTCGCCGCTGCAGCGAGCGTGGCGCTCATCGCATCCTTGATCGCGGCCACCCGATCGGTCGCGGTCGCCAGCCGTGCGCCTCTCCGAACGCGATCAACTCCGGTACCAGCGGGTAGCGCCGGTCGTCATTGAGCTTGAGGGCCATCGTGCGGTCCGTCACGGCGATCCCCGCGCGGTCGTAGGAATAGAGCGTGGTCGTCACCACATCGAACATCGGCGCGAGCCAGCACGAGTCATCATCGTAGAGCACTCCGAAGTTCTTCAGATGTGCGTCACCGTTCTGCACCAGCACGCTCAGAGCGAGTTGATCGAAGAAGTGTGCGATCGCGGCTGATGACACCTGGAACCGCGCGCGGAGTGCCTTCCAACTGAAACCCGACTCGGCCAATGCCATTGCTTCCCATCAAGGCCAGCACCTGCATCTTCGTCGGTGGTTGTTTGGGAGCGCGCTCGCGCAGCCGTGCGAGGAGGAAGCCCTCGGGCAGATTCATGTCCATCACCGCGAACAACTCTCCGTCACGAAACGAACGATCTTCGATGCCACTCGCCTCGAGCGTGCGCACGCGGTCCTGCACCTCGGCATCAGTCGCGAGATGACGCGTCTGGCGTCGGCGTCGTAGTCGAACTCGAACTGACTGCGCCGACGCAACTCGCCAGCGGGCTGGCTGCCAGCGCTCACGCAGCGTGGTCACCTTGTGGGAGAAGTCGATCACTCGACGTCCTCCTCGAACATCTCGGGGAACAGCCTCCGCATGTCGGCGCCGCGCAACGCAGGCTTCTTTTCGAACGTGAGCTGGTGCCCCATCGCGTCCAGCAACCGCGTCAGCGACGAGAGCTCGACGACCTCTCCGCGTTCGAGCCGGTGAATCGTGTCGCGGCTCACCCTCGCTCGCGTCGAGAGCCGCTCTTGCGTCCATTTCAGCTCGCGTCGGAGGGCTCGAAACCGTTGGCCGAACTGGCTCAGAATGTCTGCCATATCGGACATTGTTTAGAAAATGTCTGACAAGTCAGACATTCGCGGCTGAATCTGACTGCCGCCATCCTCCGTACTCTTCCTCATGCGCGCACTCGTTCTCTGCGTCCTCGCCACCTCCGCCCTCGCGGGAGAGCCGCTTCGCTACCTCGCGCTCGGTGACAGCTTCACGTGCGGCACCGGCTCTCCGCCCGAGCTGAGCTTTCCCTCGCAGCTCAAGCGAGCGCTCAGCAAGAAGGGCGTCGAGGTGAAGCTCGAGAACGTCGCGGTCAACGGCTACTCGACGAACGAAGTGATCGATCGCGAGCTCGAGGCGCTCGAACGCTTCAAGCCCGACACCGTCACGCTCGCCATCGGCGCCAACGACATCGTTCGTCACGACGATCTCGACGCGTACCGCAAGAACTTGAAGACCATCTTCAAGGCCATCAACGCCGTGAAGCCCAGGCGCGTCTACGTGTTGCCGCAGCCCGACTGGTCGCAGTCGCCGGTGAGCGAAGGCTTCGGAGATCGGTCCGCCATTCGCGCGCGCATCGAGGTCTACAACGCGATCCTCGCCGAGGAATCGAAGGTCGCCGGAGCGACGTACCTCGATCTCTTCCCGCAGTTCGTCGAGCAGGCGAAGAAGGGGCTCATCGCGCCTGATGGTCTGCACCCGTCGTCGCGGGCGTATGCGGCGTGGGCTGAAGCGCTGATCCCGAAGTTCGCACCGTGAAGGTCGGCTGCGCGGCGATCGCCTTC
Source organism: Archangium sp. (assembly GCA_016792935.1). GTDB lineage: Bacteria > Myxococcota > Myxococcia > Myxococcales > Myxococcaceae > Archangium_A. The sequence continues at coordinate 2,672 of JAEUJS010000071.1, forward strand.
TTCACCGAACACTGCTCCACCACCGTCTGCACCGCGCCGCGGTAGCGCTCCGGAAATGAAGGCGGCAACTGCAGCTCGAGCTCCACGCCGCTGAGCACGCCGTCGGCGCCGAACTGCGCGTGCTCGATGATGCGGATCTCGTCGGTCGGAATGCCACGCTTGGCGCAGAAGCCCTGCACGAAGATGCCCGCGCACGTGCCGATCGACGCGAGGAAGAGCTCGAAGGGAGATGGCGCGGTGTCCTCTCCGCCGTTGTCGAGCGGTTGATCGGTGTGCACCACGTGTGAGCGGACGCGCGCATCGACGCGGCGGCCGCCGGGAATCGTGATCTCGAGTCGTGTCGCGCCAGCCATTACGCCCTCCTCAGGGTCGACAACCCCAGCAGCCGGTACAGCGGGCAGAAGCCCACCAGCGCGGTGATCAACGGAATCAGCCCCAGCCAGCCCCACGGCGTCTGACCGCTCAGCGCGAGTGACGTGAGGCCCACCCCGGCCACCACGCGCAGCCCGCGATCGACCGGGCCGATGTTCGACAGATTCGCACCGGCATTCGAACCAGGGCTCGAAGCGGAAGGACCCGGTTTGCGCACCTCGCCTCGTCCACAGCGGCAGCGGTCCTTGTCGGGCACGCCGGCCATCACCGCATCGACGTGCGCTCCGCAGCCGGCCCACGTGATCTTTCCGCACCTCTCACAGCTCGTTCGTCTGCACATGCAGGTGAGAGTCAGCGGGCGAAAGATCGATTCGCGGTTATTTTCGTTTTCGTGAACGACGCCGATCGCCAGTTGGTCGAACGCGCCCGCCAGGGAGATCGCGAGGCCACCGCGCAAGTCCTGCGCGACTACGAGCAGCGCATCTACCGCTTCGGTCTGCGCCTGTGCGGCGACGAAGACGCGGCGCGCGAAGTGCTGCAGGAGACGCTCCTCGCCGCGTTCAAGGGCGTGACCTCGTTTCGCGGAGAAGCCGAGCTCTCGACGTGGCTCTACGCGCTCGCGCGCAGCTTCTGTCTTCGCTCGCGTCGCACGCCGAAGACCGAGTCGCTCGACACCGATGAGCTGCAACGCCGCGAAGATCCCGCGCCCACACCCGATGCACGCGCGCACGCTCGGGAGATCGGCGTCGTGCTGCAGGCTGCGCTCGGTGCGCTGTCCGACGACGCACGTGAGGTCGTGATCTTGAAAGACGTCGAAGGGCTCACGGCTGAGGCGATCGCGGGCGTGTTGCACGAAGACGTCGCCGCGGTGAAGAGCCGGCTCCACCGCGCGCGCGTGCAGCTGCGCCAGCACCTGTCCGCGGTGCTCGAGCCGCAGGACGCGGTCGTCGAGGCCTGCCCGGAATTTGCGCTGCGCCTCGCTGACTTCGCCGCCGGAGAGGAGGTCGATCAATCGATGTGTCTCTTGATCGAACGGCACCTCGCCGAGTGCCCGAAGTGCGCGAGCGCCTGCGATTCGCTGCGCAAGACGGTGTCGTTGTGTCGCCATCTGCCCGGTGGAGAAGTGCCCCCGCCCATTCGCGCCGCCGTTCGTCGCGCGCTGGGTTGGTGATCGGCACGATCAGATCAGCAGACGAGTCTGCTGGGGCAGTCGTGGCAGACTCGCGCGGTGCCTGAGTACCCGGACATCGAGCTCTACCTCTCGTCGCTGAAACCGCGCGTCGTCGGCAAGACGCTCGAGAAGGTGCGCCTCGGCAGTCCGTTCGTGCTGCGCAGCGTCGAGCCTCCACTGGCGAGTACGTACGGCCGCAAAGTCATCGGTCTGCGCCGCATCGGCAAACGCATCGTGTTCGAGCTCGAAGGGGAGCTCTTCCTCATCGTGCACTTGATGGTCGCCGGCCGGTTCCAGTGGAAGGAAGCGAACGCGAAGATCCCCGGTCGCGCGGGGCTCGCAGCGTTCGACTTTGGTCCCGACGGAGGAACCCTGATCCTCACCGAGGTCAGCACCAGGAAGCGCGCGTCGATCCACGTCGCGCAGTCAGAGACGTCACTCCGCACGTTCGATCGCGGCGGCATGGAAGTGATGAACGCGCACCTCGACGACTTCGCCGCGCGACTGCGCCTCGAAAATCACACGCTCAAACGCACGCTCACCGATCCACGCCTCTTCTCCGGCATCGGCAACGCGTACTCCGACGAGATCCTCCACCGCGCGAAGCTCTCTCCGGTGAAGCAGACCAAGACCATGACCGGCGAGGAGATCTCGCGGCTCTTCGAAGCGACGAAACACGTGCTCGCCGAGTGGTTGGAGCGACTCAAAGCCGAAACGAAAGACGGCTGGCCCGAGAAGGTCACCGCGTTCCGTCCCGAGATGGCGGTGCACGGAAAACACAAACAGCCGTGTCCGGTGTGCGGCTCTCCGATTCAACGCATCGTCCACGCCGACAACGAGACGAACTACTGCGCGCGCTGCCAGACCGGCGGCAAGCTGCTGGCCGATCGGTCACTCTCGAGGCTCTTGAAGGAAGACTGGCCCTCGACGCTCGAGGAGCTGGAGGAATATGTGGCGTCACGAGGATCCGCTCGGTAGAAGCCTCAAGGAAACCATGGACTTGCAGAAACCAGTCACCAGCCGCGGGCTGCTGGCGAAGCCGGTTGTGTTGCTGACGCTTGCCGCCATCGTGCTCGCGGCGGCTCCTGCACGCGCGGAAAAGACGTTGTGGCTCGTGCGCCCGTTGTACCCGGGCCAGGAAACGCTGATTGAGCGCACCGAGAAGGCGCTCGACAAATTGATGCCCGGAGACGCGCGCAAAGACGCCGTCATCGGCCACAAAGAACTCGTCTCGGCCCTCAAGGGCCACGGCGGCGGAGAGCTCCCGTGCTTCGGCGTCGAGGCGCGCTGCGCGGATCCCATCGATCCCTTCGTCGCCAATCTCGGCTTCGATCGCATCGTGCTGATTCAGGGCGGCCAGGACGAAGCGGGCTTCAAGTACCGCGTCGTGTCGTACGAGCCTCGCGCGGGCAAGGTGAACCCCGCGACGGCGACCAACGCGAACCTGGAAAAAGCGCTCCTCGGCGCGTTGGCCAAGGTCGTCCCCGCGGCCTCCACGCTCGAAGTGAAGTCGACTCCCAGCGGCGCGACGGTGTTCGTCGACGACGTGAAGGTCGGCGTGACGCCGCTCACCACGCAGGTGCTCCCCGGTGAGCGCGTGGTGCGCTTCGATCTCAAGCTCCACCAGCCGCTCGAAGAGAGCATCATCATTCCCATTCGCGGCAACGCGTCGATCGAGAAGACGCTCGAGAAGGTCGCCGCGCGCATCGTCATCACCGCGTCGCCACCGGGCACGGAGATCTCGATCGATGGAGCGGTGATCGGCAAGGACAAGGTCGATCGCGGCATCGCCCCGGGCGATCACACCATTCGCCTCACCGCCGAGAACCACAAGGCCTTCGAGCAGACCGTCAGCGTGAAGGCCGATCAGCAGTACTCGCTCGACAAGACGCTCGAGCCGGTGCCCGGTCTGAACGTCGTCACCAAGCCGCCCGATCCGAACGATCCCAACGGCAAGGTGGCCGTCGTCATTCGCCACGATCCGAACGATCCGAATGATCCGGCGAACAAGAAGCCGCCCGAGCCTCCGAAGCCCGCGACTCCGGAAGATCTGATCTACGAGCGCCGCAGCTACTTCCACGCCACCTTCGAGATCGCCCAGTTGATGGGCGCCAACATGGTGGCCCGTCGCCTCGACTCCAACGCGTATGGGCGCACCACCCAGTTCTTCAAGAACGGCGTCGGCCAGATGCCCACGCTGATCGGCGGAGGCCTCGAGTACGGCACTTTCGGAAAATACTTCGGCATGACGGTGTTCGGAGTCGGTTACCTCACCACGCTCGACAACTACCAGATGGCCGTCGGCTACGAGCCGGGCCAGCGACGCGAGCAGTTCGCGATGGGCGCCGAGGGCCCGCAGTCGATCCAGAACGTGAAGGTGAACCTCGGCGTGGTGCGCATCCTCCACCCGCAGTTCCGCATCGCGCTGTGGAAGTTCCAGCTCGGCCTGCAGGTCGGTCTCGAGGTGCGCATCGGCCACATCATCGGCCCCGACGGCACCGACGCCGCCGTCACCAGCTACAAAGACGGCTTCATGATCACCGACCTGTTGCTCACGGGAAAACTCAACGTGCGCTTCTACATCGTCGACGGTCTCTTCCTGCACCTGCAGGGCAACTACGCGCAGATCTTGATCGGCTGGCAGGCCACCGATGAAGGCGGCAAGACGTACACGTCCGCCAGCTCACTCGGAGCGACCCTGGGAGTTGGCTATGCGTTCTGAACTCCTCGCCGTGATGTTGGTCGCCTCGAGCGCGTTCGCCGTCGACACCTCGGTTGCTCTGGTCGGCACCGGCGTCGGCAACGCAGACACCTTCGTGTCCGAGGGCAGCAAGCTCTTCAACAAGAAGCAGTACCCCAGGTCGGTCGAGCAGTTCTTGAAGGCCACCCGCGCCAACCCCGCCAACACCAACACCTACGTGCAGCTCGCGCGCGCGCAGATGCAGGCCAAGAACGTGCTGATGGCCTGCTACGCCTACCGCGTCTACTTGAAGGCCGTGGTGGCCGACACGCCCGATCGCAAGAAGGCCGCGGCCGAGAGCGATCAGTGCGAGCGTCAGCTCAAGGGCATGAAGGCGCCCGCGGTCGATCCCACCAAGACCTACGTCGATCTCCGCGCCGCCTTCTTCACCTCGTTGGATGCGAAGCAGCTCCTCGGCGGACCCGACACGGCGGCCGAGACGTTGAAGACGCTGGTGAAAGACGGCTTCCTCGGACCTGAGCTGGGAGAGATGGCGCAGAAGCTCGGCGCCGCTGCGACCGCTGAAGCCGAGTCGATTCACAAGCGCGCGCTCGGTGGAGAGAAGCTCGCTCCCGAAGTGCTGCGCAGCGCGCGGCCGCTCTACCAGCTCGCCGCCGACGTCGGCTCCGCTGCTTCCGATTCCAAGGGCCGCATGGCGTTCCTCGATGGCCTCGCTGAGCTCAACGACAAGGCGTGGAAGAAGGCCGAAGCCCACTTCACCGAGGCCGCGAAGAGCGACCCTACGAATCACGAGTACGCGTTCTTCCGCGCGCTGGCCCTGGTGCACTCGGGCGAGCGCCCGGCGGCCTTGAAGGTGATGGATGCCGAGCTCAAGGACGACCCCCGCACCGCGGTGCTGCGCACGTCACTCGCGCTGGGCGAGAATCAGGAAAACGGCGCCACCGAGCTCGAGAAGATGCTCTTCAACACCCGCTACCCACCGGAGAAGTGACTCAAGCGTGGCGCTCTTCATCTGCCAGGGCTGCGGCGCTGAACACCAGAGCTGGGGCGGCAAGTGTCCGCACTGCGGCACGTCGGAAACGATTCGCCTCGCGCCCGCGACCGATCGCATGGTCGATCGCGTCATCAAGGGGAAGTTCAAGATCATCCGCAAGCTGGGGCAGGGCGGCATGGGCGCCGTCTATCTCGCCGAACAGCTCGGCATCGGTCACCGCGTCGCGCTCAAGTTCCTCAAGTCGGAGTTCTCGACCGATCCCGAGATCGCGCGCCGCTTCTTGAACGAGGCGAAGTCGTACGCCCGCGTCGCGCACCCCAACGCCGTCGCGCTCCACGACTTCGGGCAAGACGACGAGGGCAACCTCTTCATCGCGATGGAGTACTGCGAGGGCGTCGATCTCAAGAAGATCATCGCCGAGCAGGGCGCGCTGCCGATGGTCGAGGCGATCGAAGTGGTGCTGCAGGTCGCCGACGTGCTCGCCAACGCCCACGAGAAGGGCGTCGTTCACCGCGATCTGAAGCCCGAGAACATCATGCTGAGAAAGGGCCTGCGCGGCATTCACGCGAAGGTCCTCGACTTCGGCATCGCCCGGCTGATGGGCGAGGGCACACGCCTCACCGTGCAGGGCGCCATCGCCGGTACGCCGCGGTACATGAGCCCCGAGCAGGTC
>JAEUJS010000089.1 GCA_016792935.1 Archangium sp.
CTCTGCATCATGTCGGGCACCAGCCGCGTCGCCTCGAGCACGAACGTGACCGGCCCGGGCGTCAGCTGCTTCATGATGCGGTACGCGAAGTTCGACACCTTGGCGTACTGCGCGACCTCGCTCAGATCAGGGCAGAGGAACGCGAGCGGCTTCTTGCGATCGCGGTTCTTGATGCCGTACAGGCGATCGATCGCCTTCTTCGAAAAGAGATCGCAGCCGATGCCGTAATAGGTGTCGGTCGGGTACGCGATGAGGCCGCCGCCCTCGAGCACTTCCGCAGCGCGATCGATGGTGCGCGGCTGCGGGCGATGGGCATCGACTTCGACGATGGGTGCTGACGCCATGAAAGATTCCGACGAGGGGCGGGAGCCCAAAGAAGGTTGAGCGCTCCCCTACCTCAGCGCTTGCACGACTTCCACGTCGGCACAAAGCCCTGCTTTTCCTTGTCGAATCCGTAGTCGATGACCTGACACTTCTCGCCGCTCAGCGTCGCCGACAGCTCGCCGCCCCAGTCGGCGTGGAAATACACGCGGCCCACCTGCTTCGCGTCGAACAGCACCGTCGACACGCGCGGCTTGCACGCATTCGCTTCAGCGCCCTTGCTCACCACCACCACGGCGGCCGGCTTGCCCTTCACGAAGAACCAGAACTCTCCGTCTTGCTCGTCACCCTTGAGGTCGCACCACTTCTTCGGAGGCGCGGCCAGCTCGAGCTTGAAGCCATCGATCAACTTCGCGGGCTCACACGAACGCTTCGCCTCGAACTTCGAGTTGGAGAGGTTCTTCATCACCTCGCCGAGCACGTTCTTCTTTCCACCGAACAACGTCTTCTCAGCACCGGGAGCGCGATCGAGCGACTGCTGCAGCTGTTCCAGCGCGCGCGTCGAGCCACCGAGGAAGCGCATCAGGTACACGCCCTGCGCCTCGCAGCCTTCCCACTTCGGCAACACCACGCGATCCGAATCCAACATGCCGCCCGTCGGAGGCGGGGCCACCGCGTTCCCCACGTGACCGAGCGGCGCGGAGATCTCCGCGGGCTGCGGAGGAACGGCGGGAGCCGCGTGAAGCATCACACTCAATGCGATCCACATGGCTGCGCTCATAACAGACGCATCCATTTCGCAACGTGCTCGATCGCGGCCTTCTCCTTCGAGCCGAAGGAGTGGCCGGCGCCCTTCAACACTTCGAGCGTGAGCGCCGAATTCGCGGCGACGATGGGCTTGAAGATCTTGAGCGGCCCGAGCTCGTCTTTCGATCCCTGCATGATCAACGTGGGACAACGAACGGCAGCCAGCGCTTCTTCATCGAGCGGCCGCGGCTTCCCCGGAGGACGGATGGGGAAGCCGAGCAACACCACCGCCTTCAACTTCCGGCGCGCGGCGAGACGCAACGCGAGTCGGCCACCGAAGCTGCGACCGATCAGGATCGGCGCTGAGATGTCCTTCACGCGCTCCTCGAGCCAGTCGACGTGCGCGGTCAGGTCCGCAGTCAGCTTGAGACGCGGTGGAGCGAGCCGCGTGCACTCGAAGTCGGCACCGAGCGCCTTCTCGAGCTTGAGCAAGATCGCCTGCTCCGCGCTCCCGTTGAAGCCGGGGAGCAGCACCGCGCGACTCATGTCTTCTTCCGCGCGCGCATCAGTCGCGGCAACGCACCGGGCTTCTCGCCGGCGAACTCGAAGAGCAACCGCTCGCGGAACTGCTTGAGGCCCTCGTATTCGATCTCGATGTTTCCGTGCGCGACGGGATCACGGAGCGTCTCCTTGCCCCACGTCACGAACTTCGAGAACTCGTCCCAGAACTTCTCGTCGAGCGAGAAGGACGTGGCGAGGAACTTCGCGAACGGTGCGAGATACGGCTCGCGGCGCTTCTCGAGCACGCGGGAGATCTCTCCGAGCGATGGAGGTCGCGCGTTCTGCTCTCGATCGAACCAGTCGAAGAAGCGATCGAAGTACTCCACCCTGCCGCCGCGCCGCTCGCGTACGCCGTCTTCGAGGAAGCGCGTCCGCAACTTCTCCCGATCGAGCCAGCGATCGAAGTTCTGCGCGAAGAGTTCACCGAGGCTTCGCTCGAAGGCACCCGAGAAGAGAACCGCCACTCCCGCGGGGTGGAACTCGTTGTAGAGCGACTGCTGGAAGTTCCGTTCGGCGACGAGGAGCAGCTGCCAGATCGTCTCCGGGCACGCGTCGCGCCGGGTGCCGAACACGCCTTCCAGATTCTCGAGCGTCTTCGCTTCGATGTCGGTCTCGCGTTGCTCCAGCTCGGCCTGGAGCTGCCGCCGATTCGCTTCCGCCAGACGACGACGCTCAGCAGCAGCTTCAGCGGTGAGCCGCTCGGCCTCTCGCTCCGCCTGTGCGCGTTCGGACTTGAGCTGCGCGATCTCGCGCTTGAGCTTCTCGACCTCGGTCTCGCGCGTCACGAAGCGGCGTTTCACCGCTTCGGCTTCCGCGCGCGCCTGCGCGATCTTCTCTTCGGCGGAAGCTTCGATCGACTGACGCCAGCCGAGCCGCCGTTGCGTCAGCTCGAGCGCACGCGTCGCTTCGGGATCTTGCGGATCGAGCTCGAGCGCGCGACGGAAGTGAGCGTCAGCCTGCTCGAACTCTCCGCCCTCAGCAGCGAGGTGCCCCAGCTCGATGAACGGCGGCGCTCCCACCTTGGGCAGCTCCGCTTCCGCCATCGCGCTCGACTGCGTGAGGGCCTCCTTCGCCTCGGCCGTCTTGCCCGCGAGCCGCAGCGCGCGGCCTTTGGCGTTCAAGAAGTCGAACACCCACGCCGGCTCGGGCGCCTTCACCATCGACCACGCGCGCTCGAGCCATTCCAGCGCGCGCGCGGACTCACCACGCAGGTTGGCGATGTTCGCGAACAGGAGCAGCTCATCTGCGCCCGGCGACTGCGCGAGCCGCGTGGTCATCAGCTGATCAGCCACCGAATCAGCGCCCGTCAACGCGGCGGCCCACGCGACGTGCGCCACCTGCCACGGCTGCAGCTGTCCGGCTTTTTCGATCGCCTGATACGCCGCCAACGCACCGGCGGCGTCTCCGCGCATCAGCTTGATGTCGGCTCGCAGCGCGCGCGCGGGCCACTCCAGCGCGGCGACGCCGAGCCCTTCGACCTGCGCCGCGATGCGATCAGCGTCGTCGAACTGCGCGCGCCGCACCTTCACCGTCGCGAGCACCAGGCGCGCATCGGGACCAGCTCCCACGAGGAGCGCACGCGCGAGCTGCGCTTCCGCCGCTTCCGCCTTGCCCACGCGCAAGAGCGCGGTCGCATACGACGTCAGCACCTGTGGATCGCGAGGTAGCTTCTTTTGCGCGCGCGCGAGCTGCTCGATGGCCTTCGCCGGCTCGTCTTGATCGAGCAGGACGCACCCCAGGCGGGCCTCGAGTTCCGCCGCGCCTGCGTGTTCGGCGAGGCCGGCCTGCAACACCGCGCGCGCTTCGTCGCGACGACCAAGTTGACGGAGCGCCTCACCGAGCAACGAGAAGACGGCGAGCTCCGTGAAGCCCGCTTCGCGCACCGGCTTCACCAGCTCTTCGACCTGCGCCCACTCGTTGCGCTCGAGGTGCAGCCTCGCCTGTTCGAGCTGGGCGATCGCGCGCCGCTTGTTGAGCGTCACGAGCGCCTCCGGAAGAAGTCGTGCGTCACCAGTTCGACGACGACGCTCTTCGGCGCAGTTGATTGCGCGGCAGGCGGCGGCTCACCCGCGGCCGCTGGCGTCTCGGAACCGCCCGGAGCGCTGAGCGCCGCGATCAATTCGGCCCTGGTCTTCAGGTTCGCCGCGCCAGGACCGAAGCGCTCGCGGGCGAGCGTCAGAAGTTCCCTCAACGTGCGGGCCGAAAGGTCGCTCATGGGGTTGCGCCGCCTCGCACTTCTCACTGCTCGGCTGCGCGGTCAACGTGCCATGATGCACGCCGTTTTTCTTCTCTGTCGCCCCAGCAGATTGCCTGCTGATTTGTCGTCCTGACCTTTCGTGAGCGATCTGCCGCGACTGCTCCTGTGTTGTTTCGACGTGGTGCCCGCGCCCACGGCGATCTCACGTCGCATGACGGAGTACCTCAAGGGGCTGTCTGATCGTTTTCAGGTCGTGGTGCTGACGGTCAAGACACCCGACCACACGCACATCGAGCGGTACCACGGCGCGCGGCTGCTTCGCGTTCCGGTGGGCTCGGGTGATCTCGCCGCGCGCGTGCAGGCCTTCGATCGCGCCGTGCGCCGCCAGCTCGACTCGGAAGAGTACGTGATGGTGCATTCCTTCGATCCCTTCGGCGGCTACGCGCTGTGCGAGCGGCGATCGGAGTTCTCGTACAAGATCATCTACGACGCGTCGGCGCTGCCCTCGGTCGATCTCCCGCACCTGCACGACGAGGTCGAGGCCAACCGCCGCTTCATCGCGCGCGTTCGCCGGCAGGAATTGTTCTGCCTCATGAACGCCGACGCGGTGATCGTCGCCAACGAGCTGACGCGCGAGTTCGTCACCGGCCTCGGCGTCGCGCGCGAGCAGGTCTCGGTGCTCCCCTGCCCCGTCGATCTGACGCCGTACAAGCCCGAGGTGATGGGCGTGCCCGACGCCACGCCGATGAAGCTGGTGCACGTCGGCAATCTCTCGAACGCGAACGATCTGCCGCTGGTGCTCGAGGCGATGCAGCTGGCGCTCCAGAGCGGCGTCGATCTCGGCCTCACCGTGGTCGGTCCGCGGCACCCGGCGCACCAGGCGCGGCTCGAAGAGCGCATCGCGGCGCTCAAGCTCGCGGGGAAGATCGAGTTCCAGGATCCCGTCGCGCATGACGATCTGCACAAGGTGCTGGCGACCGCCGACGTGGGGCTCGTCTCGCTGTCCGAGACCGAGCGCAACGTGCAGGTCGGCTCTCCGCTCTCACGCGCCGCCGAGTATCTCGCCGCTGGCCGGCCGGTGATCGCTGCGGACGTGCCCGTCGCGCGCGCGACGCTGCAGGAAGAGGGCGTGGTGTTCTACCGGCCGGGCGACAAGCAGTCGCTCGCGGACGCCATCGTCGCGCTCGCCTCAGAGCCCACGCGCCGCGTGAAGCTCGGCAAGGAAGCGCGCGCGCAGGCGCTCGAGCACGACGGAGCCAAGATCCGCGCCGACCTCGTCGCGAAATACGTCGCGCTGACGGGCACGGGCGTGCGCGCGATTGGCGACGCGGAGACGACCACGCCAGACGAAGTCACGCAGCTCGGTCAGTCGATCCTGCAGGAGGACACCAAAGAGCGGAAGCGTCGCGCGGCGCTCGAGAAGAAGACGACCTCGGGAGAGCAGAAGGTCACCACCGATCCCGCGATTGGCTCGGCGGATACGTCTCCCGAAGCCGCGCTGGGTGAGCGGCCTGCGGTGATGGGCGTGCCGATTCGCGAGGAAGAGCCACCCATCGTGCTCGGCGAAGAAGCGCGCGAGCTCGCCAACGAATTGGTGCAACAGGTGACCACCGAGCCCAACGCGCACCGGCAGACCGAGCCGCCCGTGGTCATGGGCATGCCGATTCCGGGAGCGCAGGGCGTGCTGCCGGCTGCTGGGGCAGTGATCACGCCGGGCGATCTCGCATCGGAACTCGGTCAGGTCGATGAACCCAAACCGCCGATGAGCTCGTCGCCGACGGTGATCGAATCAGCAGGCCGACCTGCTGGGGGAATCGAGACCGCGAGCACGACGGATCCCACCGCCGCGCCACTCGCCGACGAGCTGCCCGACACCGGCGCACACCTCTCGCTGGTGCCGAAGGAACCGCCTCCGCCGGTCGCGCGGGGCAAAGGTGCGTCTACAGTCGGGCCAGTGCCATCCGCTCCCGGCAAGAAGCGTGGGACGCGAGCCTCGAAGGCCTCGCACGATGCTTCCGGCGAGAAGAAGGACGCCACACGCACTTCGAAGTCGTCGCTCGAGCCCGTCGCGGAGAAGGAAAAGAAAGAGACGCGATCCTCGCTCGAGCCCGTCGTCGAGAAACCCTGGGACAAGGACGCGAGCGCCGAGAAGATCGCCGCGGATCTCGCGAAGCGCTCGGAGCCCAGGCCCGATGCAGACGCGCTGGCCGACAAGATCGCCGCCGAGCTCGCGAAGCGTCCGGAGACCGGCTCGAAGAGGAAGGCTGAAGAGTCCAGCAGCACGAAGGCGTTGCTCACGCCGGCCGAGCGCGCCGCGGCCGAGAAGCTGACGCAGCAGATCCTCGCGGCCGCCAAGGCGAAGGCGGAAGCGAAAGAGGCGAAGCCGGAGGTCAAACCCGAGCACACCGAGAAGGCGTTCTCCGACAAGACGCCTGCGCCTGCTCGGGCGCTCCCGAGCGACGAGCCGCTCATCAACCCCTTCGCTGCGGAAAAGACTCCGACTCCGGTGAGTGATGAGCCGCTCGTTCCCTCACCCTTCACCTCCAGTTCACCCTCGTTCTCCTCACGCGACACCCAGCCGCCGAGCTTTTCGTCGCTCACGCCGACTGCACCGCCTGCTGCACCTGCTGCGCCGTCGGAGCTCGAGGTCGAGAGCATTCCGCCGCGCCCGCGCGCTTCGGTGCCGCCGCCGCCGCTCACTCCTGCGTCCGATCGCGTGTTCATTCCGCCGCTCGAGATGCCGGGTGTCACGCCCAGTCCGAAGTCGAGTGTGTCGGGCTTGACGCCAGCGCTCGCTCCGAAGTCGAGCACCTCGGGCCTCAACCCGACGCTGAGGAGTTCACCGTCGAGCACCGGGTTGCCCATCGTCCCCGCCGTCGCGCGACCGCCGGAATTCGTCCCGCTGCTGACGCCTCCGCAAGGAGCGTCGACCTCGCCCTCGGGCGTGACGCGCCCGCCTCCACTTCCGCCGCGCACCACGTCGGGCACCTTCGCCACGCTCGCTGCGACGCCGGGTGCTCCAGCAAAGCCCCTTGGGGCGTTGGGTGGGGAACCGCCGCCGTTGCCCTTTGCGTCGAGCATGACGCCGCCACCGCTCGCGAAGCCGTCGGGCTTGTTCCCTGAAGCGCCCGCGGTGCCGGCGAAGACACCGATCGCGAAGGCGAAGCTCGAGCCGGGCGCGCAGGTGCCTGGGCCAGACGTGATCGGCGATAGCGAGATCGAAGAGGTCGATGACGGCCCGCAGGAGATCGGCGACGACGAATTGATGGAAGTGCCGAGCGCGATCCACGCCGCCGTGACGGAGCCCAGGGGCACGCCGGTCGCGAAGCCCGCCTCGGCGACGCTCGCCTCGACCACTTCCGATGACGCAGTCGAGATGGCGCCCGAAGACGCCGGCGTGCAGACGGTGGACACCGACGCCTCACCGCCTCCGTCCGCGATCGATCCCTGGCTGGCGATGCTGGTTCACGGCTACTGCCCGCCCGCATCCGGCCTGTTCAATCGCCACACGCCGCCGACGACGATGCCGGGTCGCGACACGTAGCGTCACCACCTTCAGAAACGACCGCTACAGGGTGCTTCCGACCCGCTGACTTGCCCCCATCGTCGTCGCCCCAAGGGGCTTTGATCATGGCGGTTTACCGGCCCGCCCCGAAGGTGCAGACTGACTGAACTGCATCGCCGTTCCTCAAAGTTTCCCACGCTCGCCTGAGGTTCCATGGAGCGCCGCGCTCTCATCGTCGAAAGCCAGAACGATTTCGCCCTCACCCTCGCTTCGGTGCTCAAAGGCGTGGGCTTCAACACCAGCCTCGCCGCGAGCGCCGGTGACGCACAGCGCGAGCTCGAGAAGCGCCGCCCCGACATCGTGGTGTTGCGCGCCGAGTTGCCCGATCAGAGCGGCTTCGTGCTCTGCGGCACCATTCGCAAGGGGAAGTTCGGCCAGAACCTGCCGGTCATTCTCGTCAGCAGCGACTCCGATCCTGCGGCGCTGATGCAGCACTCCCAGAGCCCCAACGCAGCCAACGGCTACCTCGCGATTCCGTTCGAGATGGGCGAGCTCGCGCGGCTGACGCAGACCATCGTTCCGCCGGGGGCTCCCAACACGTCGCTCGAAGAAATGGATGGCGAGTTGGACGCGGCGCTCGCCAGCGGTCCCGCGCCCGAGTCGAACACCGGAGCACCGCCGCCGCTGAAGACGAGCGGTCCGGGCGGTCCTCCGCGCCTGCCTCGTCGCGAACGTCGCAGCGCGCTCACGGATGAAGACAAGGCGTTCCTCGATCGCGCGTTCGGATCGATCGCTGATCGCAAGACCGAGCTCCTCGCTGAATCTCGTGAAGTGCGCCGCCCGCCCCGCCGCGACGCGATGGGCACGCCGGAAGCGAAGATCCAGATCCTCCGCGACGAGCTGAAGTCACGCGAAGCGCAGATCGCGCGCATCTCCGAGATCTGGAGCGTGCGTGAGCGCGAGCTGCTCTCGGTCGAAGATCGCCTCAACGAGAAAGACGTCGAGATTCAGGGCCTCAAGATGCAGGGTGACGATCTCACCCGCCGCTTGAACGAGGCCCAGAACAACCTCGTCGAGAAGGAACGCGAGCACGGCCGGCAGGTCGAAGATCTCCTGCTGCAGAAGTTCATCGGTGAGAAGGAAGTCATCGAGGTCGTCTCGGCGAAGGAAAAAGAAGTCAACGTGCTGCGCCGCGAGAAGACCGGCCTCGAAGAAGAGGTCGCGCGCAAGCAGCAGGAACTCGAGCAGGCGCGGAAGGACTACGAGCAGCTCGAGAAGGACTTCAACCTCGCGACGCTCGAGTTCGAGGTGAAGGAAAAGCAGCTCACCGAGATCGTGCAGGCGCGCGATGCCTCGCTGGCGCAGCTGACCGAGGCGCACGAGCACCTCACGCAGACCCAGAACGTCACCGTCGCCGATCGCGACGCGAAGTACGCCGACTACGAAGGCCAGCTCAAGGCGCTCACCGAGACGCTCGAGAAGACGCAGACCGAGGCCGACGCGATGCAGCGCGACCTCGAGAGCAAGCTGCGGCTCGCCACCGAGCACGGCCAGCGCGGCGAAGAAGAGAGCGCGCGGCTGACGCAGGAACTGGCCGATGCCCGCCAGCGCAGCGCGATCAAGATCGGTGAGCTGGAAGGAGAGATCGCCGAGCGCCACAACCAGCTCGAGGCGATCCAGAACGCCAAGAACGAGAGCGAGCAGCAGCTGCAGGAAACGCTGGCGCAGCGCGACGGGCGCATCACCCAGCTCGAGACCGATCTCGCCGACACCGTCGAGAAGAAGGACCGCCAGGAAGCCGGGCTGCAGGCCGAGATTCAGTCGCGGCTCGAGCGCATTGGTGAACTCGAAGGTGAAGTCGAGGCGGTCAAGGCTGCGCTCGCCGATCGCGAAGCCGAGCTCACCGGCGAAGTGGGCGAGTTGGGCTCGCAGATCAACGAGCTCACGCAGCTCAACCAGGGCCAGGCCCAATCACTCGCCGAGTTCGAAGCCGCCGTCGCCGATCGCAACCGCCAGATCGAGACCCTCACCGCCGAGGGCAACGACAAGAGCGCGCGCATCGCCGACTTCGAGGCGCGCTTGTCCACCGCGCAGGCCACGCTCGCTGAGCGCGATGGCGAGATCGCCGCGCTCAAGCAGACCGTCGAGGGCCAGGCGCAGGATCTCAACCAGAAGGAAGAGACCAACAACCGGTTGATGGTGAGCCTCGAGGAGACGCAGAAGGCGCTCCTCCAGACGCAGGACTCGCTCAACCAGACGCAGCAGGCCTTCGAAGAGAAGACCAACGAGCAGGCGCAGACCGCGGCGACCCTCGAGAAGACCAACGCCGAGCTGCAGAAGACCCGCGGCGAGCGCGACGATCACATGGGCCAGCTCACGGCGGCCCGCAACGAGATCCAGCGCGTCACCGGCCTCTGGCGTCAGACCGAGACGAGCAAGGCGCAGTTGGAAGAGCAGCTGTCGGGCGAGATCGGTCAGCTCAAGACGTCTCTCTCGGAAGCCACGGGCAACTACGAGGCCGAGGCCGCCGCGCGCGAGCAGCTGCAG
>JAEUJS010000094.1 GCA_016792935.1 Archangium sp.
GAAGTCGTCAGCCGTATCTCGCGCTCGCATCGACACCATTCTCGAGAACGCGCGCCGCTGTCCGCCGACACTCGACGAGCCGATGACGCTCGATCAAGTGCTGCGCTTCGATCGCGACTGGCGCGGCACCACGATGGGAAGCCGCAAGTACCTCATCCGCTACCGCGAAGGCGTCACCGAGGAGATGGATCGCAGCAGCCACCAACACCTGCTGTGTCTCATCAAGCCGTCGGCGACTCCGAACGCCGAGCTGGAGATGCTCGAGCAGTCCTTCAAGCGCGAGCTCGAGAGAGACGGCCTCGGCATCAGCGTCGTGCACTCGTTCTCGTTCGCAGAGAACAAGCTGCAGCTGCTCGCCTACGTGCGCGACTTGAAGGAAGCGCACCGCCGCGTCGAAGCGTTGCCGTGGAACGGGCCGCTCGAATTCGACGACGCGAATGATCCGACGTGGAAGATCTTCTTCCACGACATGGGCGTGCCGCGCCGCTGAAACCCACGGCCCCGCATTTTCCTCAAGTTCTGTTGCGCGTGATCACCACCCCATGGGTATGTGGGTTCATGCGCACTTCCGCCCCGTGGATCCTCTCGATTTCGCTCGCGGCCCTCCTCTCCGCCTGCGGCCAGGGCACGGTGATGGTGAAGAAGGAGACCTGCAACAACGCGGTCGACGACGACGGTGACGGCAAAGCCGACTGTTCCGATCCCGACTGCTTCTCGTTCGCCACGTGTTGCGTCGATCGCTGCGACGAAGGCACCGCGTTGTGCAGCAACCAGGGCGTGCAGACCTGTACACGCGGCTCGAACGGCTGCCGCGTGTTGTCGGCTCCGCAGGCGTGCTCGGGCGGAACGGTGTGCAGCGGCGGCGCGTGCGTGTTGACCTGCAGCGATCGCTGCAACGCCGGAGCGAAGCAGTGCATCGCCGCCGGCGCGACGGCCGAGTGCCAGCAGCTCGCCACCGGTTGCTACGACTGGGTCGTCAGCGAGACGTGCGGCACCGACTCCGTATGTTCGGGTGGCTCCTGCACCGCGGTCGCGAGCTGCATGTCGCAATGCTCCGCTGGAGCCGCGCGGTGCACCGCGACGGGTGGAGCGCAGACCTGCATCTCGCTCGGCAACGGCTGCAACGATTGGTCGTTCCCGCAGACGTGCAACTCCGGCTTCGTGTGTTCGCAGGGCCAGTGCGTGCCTGGCGGCACCGGCGGTGGTGGCGGCTCGATGGGCGGTGGCGGTGGAGCGACGGGAGGCGGCGCGGCAACGGGCGGCGGCTCGGCGACGGGCGGAGGTTCAGCGACCGGCGGTGGTGGAGCGACCGGCGGTGGCGGCGGCTCGACTGGCGGTGGCTCGGCAACGGGCGGGGGCAGTGCGATGGGCGGTGGGTCCGCAACTGGAGGTGGCTCAGCCACCGGCGGCGGCAGCGCGACGGGCGGCGGCGGAGCGACGGGCGGAGGAAGCGGCAGCTGCACGAGTGGGCTTTCGATGTGCGGCGGGCGCTGCGTCGACGTGCGCATCGATGCTGCGAACTGCAACGTGTGCGGCATGGCGTGCGCCGCGGGTCAGACCTGCAACAACGGCACGTGCACGGCGTCGTCGGTCAGTGGCCTCGTGTTCTCGGAGATCAACCCGGGCCTCTCCACCATCGAGCTCTTCAACGGCGGGAGCGCGAACGTGAACCTGCTCAACTACTCGCTGCAGTACACGCTCGGCGACGGAGGCACCGGCTCTCAGGCGTTGCCGTCGTTCGACGTTCCGCCGCAGGGCTTCGTGGTCATCGGCCGCGGCTCGCCTGATGCGGGCTTCGTGAACGCAGCGGCGATTCAGTTGCGCACGACCGACTTCGCGTTGCGTCTGCTCAACCCGAGCGCGAACGGCGTCGACTTCGTGCGCACCGGCAGCTCGATGGTGCCGCCTCCGACAGGCACGACGTGGATGGGCTCGAACCCGCCCAACCCGACCGTCGCGACCTACCAATCACTGGTGCGCAACTTGAGCGTGCCCGACTCGAACGGCGCGCTCGACTGGAGCCTCGCGCCCAACGCCTCTCCGCTGCGCATCTGCGCGCGCCCGGGCTTGTGCGGCACCTCGTGTCTCGATCTCGAGAACGATCGCGGCAACTGCGGCGGTTGCGGAACGGCGTGCGCCATGTCGCAGGTGTGCCGCTCGGGTCAGTGCGTCGCCGGTGGCGGCCGTCTGCTCATCTCGGAGTTCCGCATCGATCCCGTGCCGATGGTCGAGGTCTACAACCCCGGCCCGAGCACCGTCGTGCTCGATGGCTACCGTGTGCAGGTCGCCGCGACCGGAACGTTCCTCTTCACCTTCCCCGGCAGCGGCCGCACGTTGCCGCCCGGAAAATTCGTCGCCATCTACGCCGCGCCTGGCGCTGACGACTTCAACACCGTCTACGCGGGCATGGCGCCTCCGAGCGGAGCGTTCACCGATACCTCAGCGGTCACGGTCTTCGACGGCACCATGGGCGTCGACTTCGTGCGCTTCGGCGGTTCGACGGCGCAGCCTCCGTCGGGCATCTCGTGGTTCGGCGTTGGCGTGACGTACCCGCCGGTGTCCGGAGCGGATCTCTCGGTGCACCGGAAGCTCGACGCCATCGATTCGGATGACGCGCTCAACTTCACGACCTTCATGCCGAGCACCACCGGCTTCGCGTGCCACGCCGGCATGACGTTGTGCAACGGCGTGTGCGTCAACCTCTCGTCGAGCACCAACAACTGCGGCGTGTGCGGTCGCACCTGCACCGCTCCGCAGACGTGCAACGCGGGAACCTGCGGCAGCGCGGGCGGCCTGGTGCTCAACCGGCTCTCGAACGTCGCGCCCGAGCGCATCGAGCTCTACAACGCGACGACCGCGGCCATCGCGCTCGACGGCTACTCGGTGGAATGGGTGAGCGAGTCGGGCACCGACACGTATGCGATCCCCACCAGCACGATGCTCGCGGCGGGGGGCGTGCTCACCCTCATCGAAGGCTCGGGCACCAGCACCGCGACGCAGCTCTTCATGAACAAGTCGCTCGTCTGGACCTCGGCCATCGCGGTCAGCCTCAAGAATCCGGGCGGCATGGGCATCGACTTCGTGCGCACCGGCAACTCGACGGCGCTGCCGGCGATGGGCACCACGTGGATGGGCGCGAACACGCCGAACCCGGCTGACACCGGCAACGAAGCGCTCGAGCGCAACGTGTTCATCACCGACACCAACTCCGCGACTGATTGGTCGCTCGTCGCGTTCCCTGCGATCGGCAACGTCTGCGGGTCAGGACTCTCCGCGTGCGGAACGAGCTGCGTGAACCTGCAGACCAGCCAGAACAACTGCGGCGCGTGCGGTACGACGTGCCCGCAGTTCCAGTGCACGAACAGCCAGTGCCGCAAGGTCAACTCGGTGCTCGACAACGGCCGCGTGCGGCTGGTCGGTGGCAACGGCATCAACAGCGGCCGCGTCGAAGTGTTCGGCAACGGCCAGTGGGGTCAGGTCTGCGACGACAACTTCGTGACCCTGCCGGCGCAGATCGTGTGCCGCGACCTCGGCTTCTCGGGAGTCACCACCTTCAGCTCGACCACCGGCACGTCCGATGTGTTCATCCTCGACGGCTTCACGTGCAATGGCAGCGAGGCGACGCTCGTCGACTGCATGCACCCGGCGTTCTTCTCCGAGGATTGTGGGCTGAGCGAAGCGGTGTTCCTCACCTGCGCGGAGTGAGTCTCACGCGACGCGGTTGGGCCCGAACACTTCGACCTCGACGCCCGCGGAATAGTGAACCGTCGCGGGCGTCGCGTCGTGCGCTGGGAGTCCCGCGGCGGTGGTGAGCGATTCGTCGAGCGACAGCAGCTCGCAGCGTTGAGCGGGGTAGGGCACGTGGTGCACGTGGCCCTTCCAGATCGCGCCGCGCCACTTCGTGAAGAGGTAGTAGCGCTCGAGGAGGAAGTGCTCGAGCGTGTCGGGCTTCGAAGCGCCGAGGTGCTCGCCGGGCTTGAAGCGCGCGGTCAGCTTCGCTCCGGTCTTCGCGCGCGTGGTCGAGAAGTCGATGACGCCGTCTGCTGTGGACGTCGTCATCTCTGCGTCGAAGTACGGCAGGCCCCAGCCCCACCGCGCAGCGCGCACCGCGAGTTTGCTGCTCGCTTCGAGTGAGAAGAAGAACACGCCGGGCTCGCCCTTGTGCAGGACGTAGGTGCGCAGATTCGTCTCGAGGAAGTTCATCGCCGTGAAGCGCGGCTGCCAACCGAGGCGGATGTCTTCCATGATGAACGGCACCGCGCCGACGTAGATGCGGCCGGGCTCGTAGCAGTCGAGCTCGAGCTCGGGCGGAATCAGCGGGCGCAGTGCTTCGACCGGGTAGCTCCAGTGCACGAAGAGCAGCTCGCGCCAGTTCTGGTAGCCGCTCGGAGATCCGCTCGGACGTTTGGTGGGCGCGATGCGATCGATCACTCGTTCACTCGTTCATCACGACGAGGATCTGGCCCGCGGTGACTTGATCGCCCTCGCGCACCATCACCTTCTTCACCACGCCGTCAGTCGGGCTGCGCGTCGCCTGTTCCATCTTCATCGCCTCGAGGACCAGTAACACTTGACCCGCTTTGACTGACTCGCCGTCTCTCACGTTCACCTTCACGACCTTGCCCGGCATGGGCGCCATGAAGCCGCCCTTCACCGACGAGTCGCTCGCCGCGGGGAACCGGGGCTTCTCGATCAGCACTCCGCCGCCGAGTCGGGTGTGAATGAAGAACTTGTCCTGGACCTTCGTGACGCGCGCGCGCTGCCGCAGCCCGTCGGGAGCGACGAGCGTGAGGGCCGGCGCATCCCACGAGAGGACTTCCCAGGTGCCGCCTTCGATGAGGAATTTCCCAGCGCCGAGTGCGCGGTACTCGACGCGCGAGCCGTTGGTGAACTCGGCGAACTGATCCATCGCGCGGTTGTTGCGGTAGCCGCTGGTGATCGACGGCATGAAGTCGTCTGCCGCGCGCCGCATCGCGTAGTCGGCGAGCGTGGCGACGATGGCGTTCAGCTTTCCGCGCACGGGGTCTGACGGATCCTGCAACGCGTCGCTCATCTTCTCTTCGATGAAGCCGGTGTGCAGATGGCCCGCGAGGTAGTCGGGGTGCTTCAGCAAGCGAGTGAGGAAGCCGCGATTGGTCCGCACGCCTTGCACGCTCAAGCCCTCGAGCGCGCGCACCATGCGTGACGTCGCGTCGAGCCGGTCTTCTCCCCAGCAGATCAACTTCGCGACCATCGGGTCGTAGTGCATCGACACTTCGCCGCCGCTCTCGATGCCGGAATCCACCGTGAGACCGCCGACCTCGTGCACGTGGAAATCGAAGACGGTCCCGACGCTCGGCAAGAAACCGTTCGCGGGATCTTCGGCGTACAGGCGCACCTGCACCGCGTGGCCCTTCTGCTTCAGGTCTTCCTGCTTGAACGCGAGCTTCTCTCCGCGCGCGATGCGGATTTGCTGCTCGACGAGATCGAGACCCACGACCTGCTCGGTGACGCGGTGCTCGACCTGCAGCCGCGTGTTCATCTCGGAGAAGTAGAAGCGCCCATCGCGGTCCATGATGAACTCGACGGTGCCCGCGTTCGTGTAGTCGATGGCGCGCGCGACCTGCACTGCGGCCAGACCCATCGCCGCTCTCGTCTCGGCGTTCAGCGCGACGCTCGGTGTCTCCTCGACGACCTTCTGATGGCGCCGCTGAATCGAACACTCGCGCTCGAAGAGGTGCACCACGTTGCCGTGTTCGTCTCCGAGCAGCTGGATCTCGAGGTGCCGCGGACGCTCGAGGTATTTCTCGATGATCAACGTGGGGTCGCCGAACGCGTTCTGCGCTTCACGGCGGCCTGATTCGATCGCCTCGCGCAGGTCTTCCTTCTTGCGCGCGATCTTCATGCCCTTGCCGCCGCCGCCCGCGCTCGGCTTGAAGATGACCGGCAGGCCGATCTCCATCGCCTTGCTCTCGAGCAACGCCGTCGATTGATCTCCGCCGTCGAAGCCGGGAACGAGCGGAACACCGCGCGCTCCGACCAGCGCCTTCGCCTCACGCTTGAGGCCCATCGCGCGAATCGCCGCGGGACGAGGGCCGATGAACGTCAGCCCCGCATCAGCGACCTGCTGCGCGAAGTCGGGGTTCTCCGAGAGAAATCCAAACCCCGGATGCAGACAGTCGGCGCCGGTGAGCTTCGCGGCTTTGAGGATCGCCGCGGCGTTCAGATACGACTCACTCGAGGGAGCACCGCCGATGCGCACCGCTTCATCGGCGAACTTCACGTGTGGGGTATTCGCGTCGGCGTCGGAATGGACGGCGACCGTCGCGAGGCCCATGCGGCGCGCGGTCTTCATCACGCGCAGCGCGATCTCTCCGCGGTTGGCGACCAGCAGTTTGCCGAAGCCCCTTGGGGCGACGGCGTTCGGTGGGGAAGCAGTTTTCATTGTCGTGGCTCAGTGACGGAAGACGCCCCAGCTGGTGGTGCCCTCGACCTCGCGTGAGTACGCGGCCGAGAGCGAGAGCGCGATGACGGTGCGTGTGTCGCGTGGGTCGATGATGCCGTCGTCCCACATGCGCGCGGTCGCGTAGAGCGGGCTGGCCTGCT
>JAEUJS010000539.1 GCA_016792935.1 Archangium sp.
AGCTTGCCCGCGCAGGGCCAGGCCGGTCCCATCACTGGCACCGACGCGACTGCGTTCGGCTACGCGGTGAACACGCCGGTCGGTGTCGTGCCGGTTGCGCCGATGAGCACCACGAACGTCGTCATCGAGTTCTCGCCCACCGAGCTGCGTCAGTACTCGGCGCAGGTCGTGATGCGCGGCGCAGGAGAGTGCCCGGAGAAGACCATCACCATTCGCGGAGAAGGCAGCAACGAGACGCTCACCTGGTCACCGATGAGCATCGCGTACGGCTACGTGAACCCGGGCTCCGAGACGATTCGTGACGTGGTGTTCGTCAACCCGGCGTCGGCGCCCATCACGCTCACCATGGTGAACAGCACCAACTCGGCCGACTTCTACCACGCGGTCCCCGCCGGCACCGACGCGACGACCTTCACGGTTCCCGGCAACTCGGTGCCCACGCCGATGCACATCGCCTGCAACCCGTCGCAGCTGGGCGCGCGCGTCGGCACGCTGACCTTCCAGACCGGGTTGCGCACGAATCCGTCCGGCACCATCTCGCTCACCTGCACCGGTGGTGGCCCGCGCATTCGCGTCACGCCACGCCCCACGCTCGCCTTCGGCCGCGTCGGCTTCTTCCCGGGCAACACCACCTTCAGCGTGCAGCGCAAAATCAACGTGCAGAACGTCGGCAGCCGCCCGCCGATGCCCGACCCGACGTCGAACCTCTACGTCGACTTGAGCGCGATCGATCTCCAGCCCGGCGCGGGCACGATGCCGGGTGAGTTCACCGTCGGCCTCGGCTCGCCGTACGACCCGATGGTCGGTCTGCAGGCCATCGCCGGAGCGAACTTCGTCGACTTGCGCGTCTCGCTGCAGCCGCAGTCGGTGGGCATGAAGAGCGCGACGGTGCACATCGTCAGCAACGACCCCGCGGAGCCCGACATCACGGTGACCATCACCGCCGACGTGCAGCAGCTGCCTCCGTGCACGTTCGTGACTTCGCCCGCGATGGCGAACTTCGGTCTCGTCACGCCGGGCACGCAGAAGGACCTGCCCATCACCATCACCAACAACTCGGTCACCGCGGGAGAGGTCTGCTACCTCTCGGGCATCGAGCTCGGCGCGGGCAGCGACCTCGCGTACTCCATCGTCGGCGGCAACATCGTCGAGAAGGAACTGCAGCCGCAGGAGAGCTTCCAGGTCGTGGTGCGTGTCGCTCCGACGGGCCCCACGCCGACGATGCTGCAGACCCTCACTGGTCAGCTCGTCTTCAACTCGACCTCAGCCGCGCGGCCGCAGGTCTCGATTCCGCTCCGCACGTCGGTTGGTCCGTCGTGCCTCACGGTGACGCCCGACCCGATGGACTTCGGCACCGTGAAGGTCGGCTGCAACTCGGCCGCGCGTAACTTCAACGTGTACAACACGTGCTCGGCGCCGGTGACGCTCACCGCGTTCTCGATGCAGGCCGCGGGTGGTCAGCCGCCCGGTGGGCCGAACTGCATGGGCACCAACCGCTGCCCCGAGTTCTTCCTCACGTCGGCTCCGAACATTCCGATGGGCGGCCTCACCATCAACCCGGGCGGCGGCGCACCCATCACCTTCCAGGCGCGTTACGGCCCCATCGACGTCGGGTCTGATCAGGGCGCCATCGCCATCGACGCCATTCAGAACGGCCAGAGCATCACGTACCTCGTCGGTCTGCAGGGCCGCGGAGACACCACCGGCATCCAGGTCGACACCTACACGCAGGACCTGCAGCCCAAGGCCGACATCCTCCTCGTGGTCGATGACTCGTGCTCGATGGCCGACAAGCAGGCGGCGCTGGCGGCGAACTTCAACTCGTTCATTCAGTACGCCGTCGCCGCGAACGTCGACTACCAGATTGGTGTGACCACCACGACCGAGGCCGCGACGGAATGCATCCCCGGCTTCGGCTGCGTGTCGAACAACAGCAAGGGCCCCGAAGGAAAGCTGGTCGTCGACATGCCGACGGGCCTCAAGTTCGTGAAGCCCACCACGCCCGCGGTCTCGAGCGTCTTCTCGCGGTTGGTGAACGTCGGCACTGACGGCGCGGGCGGTGAGACGGCGTTGGCGTGCGCGACGCTGGCGCTGACGCCGCCCGTCATCTCAGGCCACAACAACGGCTTCGTGCGCACCGACGCCAACCTCGCGGTCGTCGTCATCTCCGACGCCAGCGACCAGTCGACGCAGCCGGTCACCTACTACCAAAACCTGTTGGTCAACGTGAAAGGCTTCCAGCGCCTCTCGTACTTCACGTTCAGCGCCGTCACGCCGCGCCTCGGTACGCCGCCGGGCAACTGCACGTACGACGAAACGGGCGCGAACTCGACGCGCTACGACCCGGTCGTGACCTTCACCTCGGGCGTGCAGGATGAAATCTGCAACTCGAACTGGGCCGCGACGCTGCAGAACCTCGGTCGCACCGCGTTCGGCTACCGCACGCAGTTCTATCTGAACAACCAGCCGGACCAGGCGATGGCGCAGATCGTCGTGCGCGTGAACGGTATGGTCGTGCCGCCGGGCCCGACGACGTGGGAATACGACGCCGCTTCGAACTCCATCAAGTTCAACACCGGCTCGACGCCGCAGCCCGGTGTGCCGCTCGAGATTCAGTACATCCAGAGCTGCTTCTGAGTTGAGGCTCGACCCGGGGCGAGCCGGGACACTCGGGGGATTGTCCCTCCCAGCCGGGGTTGTCAGACTCGGCTGGTAGAAGCCCTCGCATGGAACCAGAAAACCGCACCGTCAAGCTGCTGCAGGAAATTCGCGACGACGCGCGGAGCAGCGCGAGAGAGACGCGCGAACAACTCGAGAAGTTCTCGCGTGAACACCGCGAACAGTTCGAGCGCATGGACCAACGCTTCGAAGTCATCGAGACGTCGCTCCGAGACCTCGCACAGCAGTTGGTCATGCTGGCATCAAGACGGCGCTCGAGCACTGAACGGCCGTCGACAACCGACTCGACTCAGTCGAGCGTCGCCTCGAAGGCACTCGAAAAAGCCGCGCACTGATTCGCGTCACTCCTCTTTGGGGAGCGCGCGCAGCACCGCTTTGCCGTCCTTGATGACGACCTTGAACTCGACGCTCTTCGCGTTGTGGCTCTTCATGAGCTCGGGCACCTGCTTCTTGAGCGAGCTCGCCACCGAGTCATAGGTCACCGCGCGCGTGTCTTCTCCGCAACGCTTCTTGGCCATCACGTACGCGTCGTAGATGGCTTTGATCTTCGTGTCCGACAAACCGCCGTCAGGACCCGTCGAGGGTCTGCCGGGCGCGGGAGCGGCGGGCTTGAACGCGGCGTTCGTTCCCGTCGCGCCGGCAGGCTTGAGCGCGGGGTTCGAGCCAGTCGCTCCACGCGGAGCGGCAGCGCTCGCAGCGACAGCGGGTGCTCCGGGCTTGAACGCCGGGTTCGCTCCGGTCAGCGGAGCCGTAATCATCGGCTTCCCACCCGCGGGCGCAGGCGCCATCGGGTTGAACGCGGCCTGAATTCCCGTCGCGGGCTTCACGCCGCCAGGAGGCGTGACCGGCATGATGGCCGGCGCGATGCCGGTGCCCGGTTTTCCGGGAGCGACGACCGAAGCCCCCTGAGGCGAAGGCTTCACCGCTGGAGCGACGCTCGGAGGAGACGCGGGCGGGGCGGGCGCAACAGGCTTCGCGGCGACGGCGGCTTCGGCCGCGCGAACGGCAGCGGCGAGGTCTCCATCGCCCTCGTCCAGGTCGGACAAGTCGAGATCTTCGTCGATGTGGAAATCGGCGTCGGCGCCCTTCTTCTTGTCGTCGTCTCCGTGGCGGTGACGGCGCGCGCGCGCGATTTCACGCTTGCTGGTGCCGTTCTCGATTTCCTTGAGGTTGCGTTCCCACAGCCGCTCGAAGGTCATCAACTTCTGGCCGATGCCGTCGATGCGGAACTTGGCGGCGGTCTGCCGCACCGAGGTGCCCTTCAGCTTGGCGTACTCGCGCTTGAACGCGTCGTGCTTCTTGGTGGGCGGAAAGCGCTCGACGCCCTGGAAGTAGAGCTCGTACGCAGCGCGAAGCTCGGCGAGCTCGACGTCGAGCTCCGTGCATCGCACGTTCGCCTCTTCCGAATCCTTGATGGGATTTCGGTTTTCTTCTCTCCCGAGCTTTTCCGCACGCGCCGGCACGCGCCAGACTCTAACGCCTGATCAGGTCTGGGGCGATGCTGTCAACGCGGCGAGGTCGACCGGGGGCTGGGCCCGCACTTCGCGCAGGTTCTTGACGAGCAGGTAGGCGCCGAAGCTGAACATCACCAGCGAGATGAACTGCGAGGTCGAGATGTTCCACCACACGCCGGTGGGCACGCTGTCGATGAGGCCGTGCAAGGTGCCGCGCTCCAGGTCTCCGCGGAAGAGCTCGACCGAAGTGCGGAGCACCGCGTAGCACATCAACCAGATGGCGAAGATTTGCCCGTGGAAGCGGCGCCAGCGGCGCGCCGTCAGCAGCGTCGCGAAGAGGATGATTTGGCCCAGCGATTCGTAGAGCTGCGTGGGGTGCACCGGCAGCGTGTGCTGGTGCGTGGACGCCCATTCCGAGATGCGCACCGCGCCGTCGACCGCCTGCGCTGAGACCTGACCCGTCGTCTCGACCACCCAGCGCGTCTCGGTGTTGCCGTCAGACTGCGACGAGAACGCGAGCGACGGAGTGCCCGCCGCTCCTCCGAAGAGGTTCAGCGCGCCCTTGCCCGGGAACTCGACCGCGAACGGCGCGCGCGCGTGCGTGGTGATGTCGCCCCAGCAGCAACCGGCAGAGAAGCAACCCAGTCGGCCGAACGCTTGACCGAGCGACACGGTGGGAATCGCGAGGTCGGCGAGACGGAAGAACTCGATGCCGTTTCGGCGGCAGTACCAGACCGAGGCGAGGGCGGCGCCGATGAGGCCTCCGTAGAAGACGAGACCGCCGCCGAGGTCGAAGATTTTTCCCGGGTTCGCGGCGTAGTCCTTCCAGTTCACCATGATGAAGAGGACGCGGGAGCCGACGATGCCGCCGATGAAGACGTAGAAGGCGAGGTCGAAGATCTGATCGCGGCGGAGCGTGCCGACTTTCCCCGGCCACTCGCGCTGTGCGAGCCACGCGCTCACGGTGACCGCGGTGATGAAGCCCAGGCCAATCATCACGCCGTAGGTGTGAATGGGAATGCCTTCGTTCTTCCCGCGGCCGAGCACCGGGAGCTCCGGCAACGCGTAGTAGAGGCCGAACACCGCGAGGCCGGCGCCGAAGAGCGCGTAGGTGATGGCGCGGTTGCGGCGGTCGTCAGGAGTCGGGTCGGTCGGCTTGCCGTCTTTTCCCTCGGGGCCGGTGGCGTTGCGCCAGCCGTTGAACGCGGCGTAGACGACGAGGCCGATGGCGGCGAGATAGAGGAGAACGCGCGAGAGGCCCGTGTCGAAGGTGAAGCGGTAGATGACCGGCAGCATGGAGACGCTCCGTACTCTTGATGCGTGCGCCACGCCAACACGAGCGCACTGGTTGAATTCCCGGTTAAGGATGGAGCAGTGACTCCTCCGGAGACGTTTCAAGCGACGGTGATCAGCGCGCGGTCGGTGACGCCGCGCGTGCGGGAGCTGGTGTTCGAGCGCGATGGAGCGCCGTTCCACTTCCAATCAGGCCAGTGGGTCTCGGTGGTGATTGGCGACAATGTCGACGCGCCCGGGCGCATGGTGAGCGAAGCGAGCGCAGGCGGCCAGGTCCGAACCGGCCGGCCGTTGCGGCGCAGCTATTCGATCGCCAGCGTTCCGGTCGTCGGTGGTGCGCGCTTCGAGCTGGTGGTGACGAAGGTCGATGGTGGCGTCGGCTCGACGTGGCTCCACGAGCTGCAGGTGGGAACGAAGGTCGAGGTGAAGGGCCCGCAGGGCATGTTCTTGCGGCCGGTCGACGTGGGGCCGTCATTGTTCGTCGCGACGGGTACGGGTGTCGCTCCGTTTCGCGGAATGATTCACGACGCGTTGGCTGCGGGCCGCACCGAGCCGTTGTGGGTGTTGTTCGGAGTGCGCACGCTGAACGACGCGATGTACCGCGAGGAGTTCGAGGCGCTGGCGGCGAAGCACTCGAACGTACGGCTGCTGTTGTCGCTCTCACGCCCGACCGATGGCTGGAACGGACGTACCGGCTACGTGCAGACGCACGCGCTCGAACTGTGGAACGAGCTCAAGGCCCTCGGCGGCGTTCCCCACGCATACGTGTGCGGCGTGAAGAAGATGCTGCTCGAGGTGCGCGAGGTGCTGAAGACGCAAGGTGGAGCCGATCGCAAACAGCTCCACCTCGAGAGCTACGACTGATCACGGCACGTAGAGCCGCAGATCATTCGTCGCCGTGACGAAAAGGAGGCCCGTCCTGGTGCCGATGCGAATCGGGAGGTGCTCCTTCGCCCCAGCCTCGGTGATGCTGTAGAGGTTCGCGAAGAAGAAGTCGCAGATTCCAGGGTTGGTCTGCGCCACGGTCAGCACGTTGGGCGCGCTGCGGTACGAGAAGAGCAGCGAGTTCGGCAGCGATGGGCCCCCCGTCGCGAACCGCACGTCGTTGGTCACGGTGACGGCGGGAATGGCGGTGTCGCCAACGCAGAGAATCGGGCTGGTGTCGCACGACGGCCTTGCGAGGAAGTTGGCGAACGTGCCCGCGCCTGATTGCCAGGTCATCGCGGCGCAGCTGCCCGAGTACGTGATGGCACCCTGCAGCCGTGTGGGGTTCGAGGTCGCTGAGCCGTACGACACGCCGCCGCACTCGTTTCCGCCGCCGAACAGAGGGCGACACGCGAAGTGCGAGAAGTAGACGTGCCCACTGTCCGAATCGAACGCGTTCCAGCTCACCGACGACTGCGCGACGGTCAGAGCCCCGTTGTGTGGGAGCGTGAAACTGCCGCCGCCCGCGCGTGCAAAGACGTTGTCCTGCACGAGTCCCACGGGCGAACTCGAGATCTCACCGACGAACGGAGGCACGCTGACCACGCCAAGCCGGGCCGTTGCAAATGAGTTCGCGGTCGGAACGCCATCGATCAACGCATAGACCGAGCCGCCGACACCAGTGCTCGCGGCGGCGAGTCCGTAGCGAGTGCTGCTCGCGAGCGTCGTGGGGTTGACCACGTTCCACGCGTTGACCGCGACACGTGAAGCGGTAGCAGGGAGCGTTCCTCGAGGAACCGTTACGAAAGCACCTCCGGTATCGCGATAGATGTCGAGCGTATTGGCGGTATCGATGGTTGCGATGAAGGCGATACCGTCGCCGTCAGAGGCTGCTGCGAATTGCGCGACGTTCGAGCGAATCGTCGTGTACCCCGGCAGTCGCGTTGCGACGTGGATCTTGCGGGACGCCGGTATCGCCAGCGGATTGCCATGAAGGTCACTCAACGCCCCAACACTGAGGTCAATGACTTGTGCGGCGAAGGTGTCCAGCGGGAGCGTGTAGACACTCGTCGTCGTCCACGTCCCGGCCAAGAGAGGGTTCTGCGCCACCGTCAACCCCTGGGTCGCGGTCATCGACTCGCTCAGCGTCAGCGTGGCCGCGGTATCGACGAGCCGAGAATTGGCAGCGGGTGTCCAGCTGACGATCGAAGGCGCGACGCGGTCGACCGAATAGCTGAGGGTCTCGGTCACGGCGTTGCCTGCGCGATCACTCACGACGATCACGGTGCTGTAGCTCTGCGGATTGTCCGTCGAGCTTGTCGGTTGATCGATCTGGTTCGCGGTGTTTGCGACGCCGTTGATGGTGGTGGTCGTCGTCGCGGGATCGGCATCCGTGAAGGTCCACGTCGTCCGAACCGAGGTGTTGCCGCTGAGGTCCGCGATGTTGAAGCGCCGATTCGCCATCGGTGCCGTGAACGTGATCACCGGCGCCACGGTGTCGGTGAAGCCGCTCACGGTGACGATCGTGGTGTTGCCCACGTTATCGGGCACCTCGATGGTCAACGTCTCAGCCGCGAAGTCGTGCATCGGGAGCGTGATCACTCCGGTCCAGGTCGACGAGCCGTTGCCCAGCGTGGTGGTCGGCCCGTTTCCAAATCGCGCGAAGGCGACGTCTGCGTCCGCTGAACTGTTGACCGTCACCGTCATCGGCTGCCCCGCGATGAACCCCGGTAGCGGAGAGACGACGGTCACCGTGGGCGCCACCCGGTCGATCGCGAAGGTCACCATCTGCGTCGTCGTGTTGCCCGCCGCATCGGAGACCACGACGGAGACCGTCTCCGCGCGCTCCTCCATCGCGACCGGAAGCACGCATGTCCAATTCGTTCCATCTGACGACATCGCTTCGGCGGACGCGCCCGTGGTGTTCGAGCACGTCGCCGTCAACGCGCTCGGATCATTCGCCGTAAAAGCCACGGTCATCGTGGGCGTCGCGATGACGTCACTCGCGACCGGAGCACTGACAGCGACCACCGGCGCAATGCGATCTCCGTAGAACGAGAACGAGGTCATGGTGCGATTGCCGCGCGAGTCCGCCGCCACCACCGGCACCTCGATCAACGTGTTGTTCGCCGACGCCGGCACCGCGACGCTGGTCATGACGACCGCTCCCGACATCGGGCTCGTCACCGCCTGGCCATTCACCGTCAACTCACTCACCGCGCCGCTGCCATCGGTCACCTTGAGCGCGACTGCGATGCTCGCGGTGTTGTGTGCCGAACCCGCGTCAGGCGACTGCAATTCGACGGCGGGACCGACGCGATCGACGCGCACGTCGCGGCTCAACGTCGTCTCATTCTTGCCGTCACTCGCGCGCAACGTCAGCACGATGTTCTCGGCGTCGAGCAGCGGAGCCTCGACCATGAAGGAGAACGCACCACCGCTCTGAAGGTCGATGCTGGTGAACGGCCGCGTGCCGGTGCGCCACTCCGCCGAGGTCACCTGCACGTCGTCGGTGATGGTGCCCGTCACGGTGAACGTCGCGGTGTTCACCACCGGCGGCGAATCGAGCGTGATGACCGGCGCCCCATCAGCGACGCACTTGAGCGAGTCCATGTCGCAGCGCTCGCTGGACGTGCACTCCGTGCCGCCACAGTTCCCCGTGGGTTTCGGAGGGCACGCACTCATCGCGGCCACCACGCACACGCCTGCCACCACCTTGAAGAGCCGGTTCATTTTGCTTCCCCCAAAGATCGTCGAGACGCAGTTACTCCAAAGCGACCGCTGTGCGCCAATCCGTCAGCGCGTGATGCCGAGCCGCACGCTCCACGCCTGCTCGAGCAACGCCTTCACCTTCTTCTTGCCGATGCCCTTGTCGAGTCGCACGCCGATCCACCCCAGGTGCGCGACGTACGCCGGCAAGAAGAAGTGCTTCGGCTCAGCGTTCACCAGCAACTGCTGCGCGTCGAGCGTCGCGCAGAGCCAGAGCGCGAGGCGCCCATCTCCGTGGTGGTTGTCGGCGAGCGAGGCGAAGCACTTGCTCTTCTTCACGAACCACGACGGCGTGCCGTGACTCAGACGTTCCGAGCAGTGCTCGAGCGGAGCCGTCACCGTTCGCACGAACTTCAGCCACTCGGTCTTCTTGCTCACGCCTTCTTCTCCACTGGCGCCTCCGGCTCGGGCCGCACGAAGGAATCGATGAGCAACAGAATCACGCCGACGACGATGGCGGTGTCCGCGACGTTGAACGCCGGCCAATACGCCTTGTCGAACCAGTGCGCCTCGAGGAAGTCGATGACGAAGCTGCGCGCGAGGCGATCGACGAAGTTGCCCAGCGCGCCTCCGAGCACGAGCGGGAGACCGACACGGGCCCAGCGCTCGTTCTTCTCTCCCTTGAGCTTCCGCGCCGTGTGCACCACCAGCGCGATGGCCCCGAGCGTCACGAGAAAGAAGAGCGGGCCGCGGAACTGCGGGTTGACGCCGGTGAAGAGACCGAACGCCGCTCCGGGGTTTTCCGCGTAGCGCAGGCGGAAGAAGTCGTCGGAGAAGACGATCTGATCCTTCGGCCTGAAGTGGTACCCGTCGTAGCCAGGCTCCGGAGCGGTGCCGAAGAAGACTGCCATCTTCGACGTCGCTCCATCGAACGCGGTGGTCAACCGGTCGAGCACCCAGAACTTCGCGCCTTGATCGAGCAGCACCAGCGCCGCCGCGACCACGAGGAGCGAGATGTACTTGCGCTGCATCGCGCGCGCTTCACCATCGCGGAACGCCCGGCGCAAGCGGCGAGACGCGGAAGTCCGCTCGTGTACGCTTCACCTCGATGCTCGTCCGGAAAACGACCTTCTTGATCTCACTCGCGCTCGCTGCCAGCTGCGGCACCACGCCACGTGATGACGCGGGAGCGGTCACGACTGACGCGGGCTCGAACGACGCGGGCTCGAACGACGCGGGCTTCAACGACGCGGGCTTCAACGACGCGGGCTTCAATGACGCGGGCTCCAACGACGCGGGCTCCAACGACGCGGGCTCCAACGATGCGGGCTCCAACGACGACGCGGGCTCCAACGACGACGCGGGCTCCAACGACGCAGGTCCTGACGATGCTGGCGCCGACGCGGGCGCGCGCGACGCCGGGTCGCGTCACCTCGTCTTCCTCAACTTCTGCGGCGACGGCGGCTGCACCTACAGCTTCGGAACGGACGACTCGCGTCTCAACCGCTCCGGAGTCGTGCCGAACCCTCCGCGGACGCTGAGCGCGACGACGGGCCTGATGACGCGCACGCTGGCAGCGAATTGCTTCCGAGCCTGGCTCGCTCCATATGACGTGGTGGTGACCGAGAGCGACCCATCGCCTGCCCCGCACGTCGAAATCGTCGCCGCAGGCACGCCAATGCAGCTCGGCCAATCCCCGGGCATTTCGTACGTCGCAACGATGAACTGCGCTCCGGTCGAGAACGGCATTGGCTTCGCGTTCATCGACGTCTTCGGCAACGCGGATCCCGACGGGACCTGTCAGGCGCTCGGTCAGGCCTGGGGCTCGCTGATGGGGCTCGAAGCCGTCACGCACTGCGCCGACGTGATGGCCTACACGAGCTGCGGGCCACGGTCGTTCACCGACGTCGACGCGGGATGTGGGACGTTCTCGCCCGCCGCGTGCATGTGTCCGTCGCGAACATCACAGAACAGTCACCGCACGCTCCTCGACTTGCTCGGGCCCCATCCATGATGAAGCACTCGCCGTACTCATCAGTGATGCCATGACCGACCCGGCTCTCGAAGCGACGTTCAACAAGGCGCTCAAAGACCAACGCGCCAACCTCGCGGTGCCGCTCGCTGGTCTGCGCGCGGTCGCCGTCGGCGTGTGGTTCTTGATGGGCCTGTTGAAGGTGTGGGTCGTGGCGTTCGTGCCGGTCGGCGTGTACGGGTTGATCTCGCTGCTCGTCTTCACGGTGCTGCTCATCAAGCCGCAGTGGAAGGGCGACGCCGCGTGGACGCTCGCCATCATCGACGTGCCGTGCATCTTCTTCGCGCAGTACTTCGCGCTGAACGACGAGCCGGACCCGGGGTTCACCGCCGCGCTGTCGTCCAGCATCTTCCTCGCGGTGCCGCTGCTCACGATGCTGACGTTCCAGCGCACCCTGCTCCTCCTCGTCGGAGCGCTCGCCACGCTCGGCGCCGTCACCCTGCTGTGGATGGCCGCGAAAGACTTCAACCACGCCGCGTCTGCGGTGGTGCTGATCATGTCCACCGCCGTCGCCGCCGCCTACGGAGGCATCGGCCTGGTGCGCAAGATGGTGAGCGACCTCACCGTGCAGCAACAACGACAAGTGCGATTGGGACGCTATTTCTCTCCGCAGGTCACCGAACGGCTCGCTGCGCTCGACGACGTGCGGCCCGAGCACAAGGACGTCTCGATTCTGTTCTCCGACATCCGCTCGTTCACCTCGATGAGCGAAGGCATGGAATCGGAGCTGCTCGTGCGCTGGCTCAACGAGTACCTCAGCGAGATGGTCGCCGTGGTCTTCAAGCACGGAGGCACGCTCGACAAGTTCATCGGCGATGGGATCCTCGCGTACTTCGGAGCGCCGCTCGACCAACCTGATCATCCCCAGCGCGCGGTCGCGTGTGGGCTCGAGATGCTGCAGGTGCTCGACACGCTCAACGCGAAACGCAAAGCGCGCGGCGAACCCGAGCTGAAGATCGGCATCGGCATCCACACCGGGCGCGCGGTGGTCGGTGACGTCGGGTCTGATCAGCGCCGCGAGTTCACGGTGATTGGAGATGCGGTCAACACCGCGTCCCGCATCGAAGGGCTGACGAAGACGGTCGGAACGTCGCTGTTGATCAGCGAAGCCACCCACGGCCGGCTCTCGGTCGAAGTCGCGAGATGGAAGGCGACCGACCCGCTGCCCGTGAAGGGCAAGGCCGAGCCGCTGCGTACGTTCACGCCGGACGCATGAGGCTCGCCGCGCTCACGCTGGTCGCGCTCTCCGGATGTGCGACGCTCGAATGCAGCGCGCATGGCGGCCCGGGTGTGCGTTCGATTCGCTCCTCGCATTTCGTCGTGACCAGCGGGCTGCCGCTCCAGCGGCATCAAGCCGAGGTGCAACGACTCGAGCTGCTCTGGGACACGTTCGCAGAGTTCTTCGCGGCAGGTGATGTCGACCGCTCGGAGATCGAAGTCGTGGTCCTCGGCGACGCCTCGGAGGTCGAGAGCTTCTCACCAGGCGTGGCCGGATTCGTTCGGCGCCTCAACGCGCGCGCTCTCGTGGTGACGAACATCGAGGGCTCGCAAACCAGCGCACACGAGCTCACC
>JAEUJS010000124.1 GCA_016792935.1 Archangium sp.
GGCGTCACCCTGCCCTTCGCGCTGCTGGTGTTCGCTTCGGCGTGCGCAACGACGCCTGAGGGTTCGGCGGCCGACGCGGGCTCGGGCTCGAACGCTTCCGAGACGGCGGAGATCCCCTACACGCCGAAGACGGTCAGCAGCGATCCGGCTCCGGCTCCCGCTGCCAATCCCGGTGGCGCTGAGGTCATCAAGCCCGCGACCGGTGGAGAGGCCGCCGCTCCCGCTCCTGCGGCGCCTGCGGCTCCGCCTCCGCCGACGTTCGATCCCGGGACGCAGAGCCGCTTCAAGGAAGGCGTCGCCGCCCTCAACAAAGGTGATGCCGCTGGCGCGGAGGCCGCGTTCAAAGACGTGCTCTCGCGCAACGACAAGGCCGCCTACGCGTGGACCAACCTCGGCATCATCGAGGAACGCCGCAGCGACTTCGGAGCCGCCGCCCGCAACTACCGCCGCGCGACCGAGGTCGACCCCACTACCGACGTGGCGTGGGACTACCTGACGCGCCTCGAGTGCCGTCAGCGCCGCTGTGCACAGGTCGAGTCTGAGCTGCGCGCCGCCATCGGCAAGAACCCCGCGCTCATCGGTCCACGCAACGCGCTGGTGTACTGCCTGCTGCAGCAACAGAAGACCGACGCCGCGTCGAGCGAAGCGAAGAAGGTCCTCAAGGCCGACGAGCGCAACGTGCGCGCCATGCAGCTGCTCGCACAGGTCTATTTCCGCGAGTCGAAGATCGAGCTCGCGCGCCTGGTGCTCGAGAACGCGCGCACCATCGACGCCAACGACGCGGCGACGCACAACGCGCTGGGGCTCGTGCAGCTGCAGCTGAAGCTCCGCCCCCAGGCGCTGGAGTCGTTCCGCCAGGCGACGTTGCTCAACCCCGACTTCGCCGAGGCGCGAAACAACTTCGGCATGCTGCTCAACGACGGCAACGACTACGAGTCGGCCGTGAAGGAGCTCGAGGCGGCCGTGGCTGCGGCTCCGGAGTTCACCCTCGCCCACCTGAATCTCGGCAACGCGTACCGTGGGCTGCAGCAGCCGCAGAAGGCCATCGCCGAGTACCAGCTGGTGCAGAAGGCGCGGCCCGAGCTCGCTGACGTCTCGTACAACCTCGGCGTCACGTATCTCGATCAGGACATCCCGGGCGTCGACCCCATCGAGCGCTTCAAGACCGCCATCTCGTACTTCAACCAGTACAAGGAACGCGGCGGCAAAGACGATCGCGTCGAGACGTACATCAAGGACGCCAACAAGGGCATCGACAAGGAAGAGCGCCGCAAGGAACGCGAGAAGAAGGATCAGCTCAAGAAGGCCGAGCAGGCGAAGAAGGACGAAGAGAACGCGAAGAAGAAGGCCGCCGAAGAAGCCGCCGCCGCGATCGAAGCCGAGAAGAAGGCCAGGGCCGACGCGGAAGCCAAAGCGAAGGCCGATGCAGAGGCCGCCGCGAAGGCCGCGCAGGAAGCCGAGGCCGCGAAGAAGAAGGCCGACGCCGAAGCCGCTCGCAAGGCCGCGCTCGACGAAGCGACTCGCAAGAAGGAAGAGGCGGCCGCCGCGAAGAAGGCCGAAGCCGACGCTGCGAAGCAGAAGAAGCTCGATGAGGCCGCGGCGAAGAAGCAGGCCGCTGCCGATGCCAAGGCTGCCAAGGAGCAGGCCAAGCTCGACGCCATCGCGGCGAAGAAGCAGGCCGCCGAAGACGCGAAGCGGAAGAAGGAAGAAGAGGCCGCCGCGAAGAAGAAGGCCGCTGAAGACGCGAAGGCGGCGAAGACCGGCACGACGACGCCTGCGTCCGGAAAGCTGGGAGACGATGATCCGGCGCCGGCGCCGACGCCCGCCCCTCCTCCCAAACCGGCGACGCCTGCGGGTAAGCTCGGAGACGACGACAAATGAGACTCCTGATCCTCTCAGTGCTGATGATCGGCTCCGCCGCGTTCGCTCAGGACACCGGCCAGGCGCCCGCGAAGAAGAAGAAGGTGATCCGCCTCGATGCGATCACCGTCGAGGGTCGCATCCAGAAGCCGCAGGCGTTCTACATCCTGCAGCGAAGCACCTTGAACTTCGACGAGCTGAACCGCGCCGAGACCTTCGTTCCGAAGGTCGAGAAGAGCGTGGAAAAAGATTCGTTCTGAGACTCCAACACGGCTAAATCACGGGCTTCCCTGGTCGAGGTACTTGGGAACCCGGCGCTTTCCGGGCTGTCTAAAGGTTCGTCATGGCTCAACCTGTGGTCGTTGCCGGTCGCAAGCTGCTTCGCATCGCCCTCATTCAGGGCAGCAAGATCACCGAAGACCGCACGCTCAAGCGCCGCGCGTCAGTGTCGGTTGGCCAGAACGCCACCAACACCATCGTGGTGCCGGTCTCGAATCTGCCGCCCTCGTTCACGCTCTTCGAGGTGGTGAACGACCAGTACAGCCTCGTCTTCTCGAGCTCGATGGAAGGCAAGGTCTCGGTCTCGGGGCAGGGCGACGTTCCGCTCTCCGAGGCCGTCTCGCGCGGCCTGGCCAAGCCGCGCGGAGACAAGTTCGTCATTGCGCTGACCGATGCGAGCAAGGGCCGCGTCGCGCTCGGTGAAGTCTCGCTGCTCTTCCAGTTCGTCGCGCCGCCTCCCGAGCCGCCCAGGGCCGAGCTCCCGACCGAGGTGCGCGGCAACATCCTCAAGCAGGTCGATCAGTTCTTCTTCCTGATCCTCGCTGCGTCGCTCTTCATCCACTTCTCGGGCGCGACCTTCATCGCCTGCCAGCCTCCGGTCGAAGAGCGTGAGTTGACGCTCGATGAGCTGCCTGACCGCTTCGTGAAGGCGATGATGCCGGTCGAAGTGAAGCCGCCTCCGAAGACCGAGGTCGCCGACAAGGGCAAGGACGAGAAGAAGGAAGACGAGAAGAAGGAAGTCGCCGACAAGAAGGCTGACAAGGCGCCCACCAGCGCCGCCGACAAGAAGGCTGCGATGCAGGCGAAGGTCGCCAAGTCGGGTCTCTTGAAGGTCATCGGTTCCTCAGGTGGCGCGGGCGCATTCGAAGACGTCCTCGGCAGTTCGAGCGGCGTGGGTGACGTCGCCAACGCCCTTTCCGGCGCGAGCGGCGTCGGCGTCGCGACCTCTGACGCGTTGGCCGGTGGACCCAAGGGCGGCACGTCGGGTTCGGCCGCGGGCATCGGCGATCTCGGTACCAGCGGCGGCGGCAACGTGGCGCTCGCTGAAAAGGGCAACGCGACGGTGCGCGGTGGCGTGTCGATGCAGGCTCCGGAAGTCGAGTCGTCCGACGTCGATCGCGAGAAGCTCGCGGCGTACGTGCGCAGCCGCAAGGGCGCCATCCAGCAGTGCTACGAGAAGGAGCTGAAGCGCAACCCGAGCCTCAAGGGCAAGGTGGTCGTGCGCTTCAACATCACTCCCGCGGGCCGCACTTCCGACATCGACATCGAAGAGAACACGCTCGGCAACGAGGCCGTCGCGTCGTGCATCAAGACGACGATTCGCGGTTGGGTCTTCCCGTTCAAGCCCGACTCCGAAGTGCCGGTGGCGTACCCGTTCGTCTTCGCTCCGGCTTCGTAGTTCTCCCGGTAACTCGCGCGACGCTCGTCGCGTGGCACAATCGGGAGCGGTGGATCGCGTCGCTCTCC
The DNA here is from genome assembly GCA_016792935.1 of Archangium sp. GTDB lineage: Bacteria > Myxococcota > Myxococcia > Myxococcales > Myxococcaceae > Archangium_A. The sequence continues at coordinate 3,607 of JAEUJS010000124.1, forward strand.
TCGCAGGCTCTCCTCTCTTCGAGATGCTCTCCAATCAGGAGCTCGAGGCGATCTGCGCGCTGCTGACCCCGAAGACGCTCACCGCCGGAGCGACCATCTTCACCGAAGGTGCGCTCGGTGACGGGCTGTACCTGGTCGCTTCGGGCGAGGTCGAGGTGTTCCACAGCTCGCGCAACGGCCCGCTGGCGACGCTCGGCGCGGGCGAGTGCTTTGGCGAGATGGCGCTGGTCGACAAGGACTACCGGTCGGCCACCGTCAAAGCGCGCAGTGATGTCGAGCTGTTGCACCTGTCTCCGGAGTCGCTCGCCGTGTTCCGCAAGGACAACAAAGACGGCTTCGGCTTCCTGGTGATGAACATCGCGCGGCTGCTGTCGGTGCGGCTGCGTGAGGCGAACCGCCACTGATCAGGACGCCTGCTTCGTGAATGAAGGCCGGGTGTCGGGGCACTCAGTCGGTGTCGCGAATGTTGCTGTCTTCTCATTGACTTAGGGTAGTTGGGACCCTACTTTTCAACGTTCTCTCGTTCTGTTGGGGGCCTGGTGATTCGTCGTGCGCTGATCGCATTCGTGGCCGTCGTGGCGAGCTTTTCGCTCGCGCAGGCCCCCGCCGCACCAGCGGGCGACACTGACGCTTCGAAGGTGCCTGATCCCGAGAAGGTGAAGATCAGCGCCGAGTCGGTCGGTCGTATGCGCGGCGCGCTCAAAGACGTGCTCAGCAAGCTCGAAGAGGCGCGCAACACCAAAGACGTGGTGAAGCTGAACTGCGTCAACGAGAAGCTGACCCAGATCAAAGGCCTGCTCCGCATCTCCGAGCAGTCCGACGTGGCGTTGCAGGAAGCCGTCGCCAAGAAGGAAACCGCGACCGGCGAACACGAATTCACCAAGGTGACGATCGCACGCTCGAAGGTCGAGCAGCTCCGGGCCGAAGCGGAGCAGTGCATCGGGCAGCTGGCGTTCCGTACGGACGAAAACCTCACCGTCGAGGTCGATGTTCCGGACTACCTGCCGCCCGGAGATCCCACTCAGATGCCGGCGCCCACGCCGGTCGATTCGCGCCCGCCGCCGGCGAGCCCGACCTGACCCGCGTGGACCGGAAAGGAATTGGCCCGCGCACCTCGTGTGCTAAGGCCAAATGACCAAGATGAACTGGTCGAGGGGAACTTTTTTTGCCACCGGCGTCGCCGGGCTGAAGCCCTCGGTGCGAGCCGCGCTGATGCTGAGCCTGCTGCTCGCAGCGACGGCCACTGCGCAGGTGCAGAAGGCACCGGGCTTCAAGATCGGTGACGGTCGCCTCCACCCCTTCCTCGAGATCGATGGGCGCTTCGATTCGCTCGTCGGCTACTTCAACAACAACCA
>JAEUJS010000130.1 GCA_016792935.1 Archangium sp.
CGGCGGTCGTGACGGCATCGCCCTGGGTGAGCCACACGTTGAGTGATTCGCGCTGCGGCTTGTTGAGCATCACCAGCGTCTCGGGCAGGTCCCAGTACGACTGCGTGTCCACCACGCGCTTCCAGTTCACGCCTTGTGGGAGCGTGAACGTCACGTCGTTCGTCTCGCCGTTGATCAACACCGCGAGCTGCGGCCCTTTCGTCGAGTCGTAGAAGTGCATCATCAGCTGCTTGTCGCCCCAGAACGTCTTGTCGGTGTTCTGTGCCGTCTTCCACGCAAATGGAGCCGAAGATCCGTAATCGAGCGGGGCGAACGCGTACTGGTGCGATTTGCGGAAGGCGATCACGTCGCGCACGAAGTCGTACATGCGGTTGCGCGGATCCTGCGGCTGCCACACACCCCAATCCATCCAGTTGTAGGGGTTGTCCGCACGCGTGCTGTACGCGTTGTTGTTGCCCAGCTGCGTGCGCATCCACTCGTCGCCCGCCCACAAGAGCGGAGTGCCGTGGCTGATCAGCATCGCCACGAACAGGTTGCGCATCATCTGCCGCTTGGCGACCTCATCGTTCCAGTTGCGCGAGCGGTTGTTGTCTTCGCCGCTGACGACTTCGCACCACGCGCTCGTGGGATCAGTGCAGCACACGGGATTGAGCGGACCGCAGCGGTTCTGCTTCAGGTCGTACGAGAACAGGTCGTACATGGTGAAGCCGTCGTGCACCGTGACGAAGTTCACCGAGTGGTACGGCTTGCGACCGTTCCAGCGGAACCAATCGCTCGAGCCGGTCAGGAAGAAGCCGCCGTCCTTCACCTCGGTGGAGTTCAACTTCCAGCCGTCGTTGTTGAAGAACGCGCGCCACCAATCGCGGAAGCGGCCGTTCCACTCACCCCACCCCGTGCCCGGCTTGTTGGTCGAGTTGGGGAAGAGCCCCAGCCGCGTGCCGTAGCCGTTGCTGAACTCGTTGTTGTTGGGGCCGTTGAACGAGAGCCCGAGATCGTAGCCACCCGCGGCCCACGGCTCGGAGATCAACCGCGTGTTGTACTTCTGCAGCACCTCGTCGTTCGCGATGTCCTGCAACACCGAGGTCTCCGGGTTGGGCCACACGTAGTACTGGAGATCTTTTTCTCCGAGCACCGGCGCGAGGTCGAAGCGGAAGCCATCGACGTGCATCTCGTCGACCCAGTAGCGAACCGAGTCCATGATCAGCCGGCGAAACGGAGTGTGGTTGCAGCGCGTCTCGTTGCCGACGCCCGTGTTGTTCACGTAGCTCTGCTTGTCGTCGGTCAGCGCGTAGTACGCGTGGTTGTCGAAGCCGCGGTAGCTGTAGAGGCCGACCACTTCCTTGGGGTCGATGTTCACCAGCCCCGTGGGGATCGAGTTGTCGGGGTTGAAATCGAAGTCGAGCCGCTCGCGCCAGAAGCCGCCTTCGCCGGTGTGGTTGTAGACGACGTCGAGAATCACCTCGATGTCGTTCTTGTGGAACTCATCCACCATCCACTTGAACTCGTCGATGATCTCCTGCTGATCACGCTTCGAGCTGTAGGTGTTTTCGGGAATGAAGAACGAGAGCGTCGAGTAGCCCCAGTAGCCACCCTCGGGTGGCTTTTCGAAGGGAGGCATGAGCTCGACGGCGGTGACTCCGAGTTCTTTGAGGTAGGCGATCTTCTCGCCGAGGCCGCGGAAGGTGCCCGGGTGTTCGACGCCTGACGCGGTGCTCGCGGTGAACCCCCTGGGGTGGAGCTCGTAGAGGATCATGTCGTTCCACCGGTGGCCGGGCGAGTTCTCGTCCTGGCGGCGCGCGCGGTAGGTCGTCTCGTTTTCGCTCCACACGTATTTGCTCTGCACCACGATGCTCTTGCTCGCGGCGGCCCACGTCGAATCGCCGCGCGCGGGACCGGTGGCGAGCGAGCCCTTGCTCCAGTCGTGATCGCGGTGGATCGCCTTGCTGTACGGATCGAAGAGCAGCTTGTTGGGGTTGAAGCGATTGCCGTCGGCGTCGACGTCGGCCTTGAAGCCGATCACCGAGCCCGGAATCCATGCGGGGTCGTACGGCCAGTTCGGGCCCCACGCGATGAAGCCGTAGTGCTGACCGACGCCGATGCCCTGAATGTGGATGTTCCACACGTTCCCAAAACGCTCGAGCGGGAACTGACGCGTCGGCAGCGGGCTCTCGGGATTGTCGAAGAGCAGCAGTTCGATTCGCTCCGCGCGCTCGGAATACACGCCGAAGTTCACGCCCTGATCGATGACCGTCGGGCCGAGATGATTGAGGCCTTCGATCGACGCCGCATCGAGCGTGGGCGCCTTCGGAGAGGACTTGTAGAGCTTCGCGGTGTCCGTCGGACCACACGCGGTGAGGATCAAGATGAACGGAAGGAAACGACGCACGGAGGCGTGCCTACCAGAGCCCACCCTTCCGGATCGAGCCGGGTGCGCTACGCTACGCATCGGATCTTCGGGAGAGGCGGGCCGCGCGCTTTCGACGACCATGACACGACTCAGTCTTCTGGCAGTGGCAGTGCTCACCGTCGTCCTCTGGAGCGACCGCGCGGAAGCGTGCGGCTGCTTCGCCAACTCGAACACCACCGTCTCGCCGGTGATTCAAGCCGGAGAGCGGATCTTGTTCGCCGTGCGCGATGGCAAGGTGATCGCCCACATTCAGATTCAATACAGCGGCGATGCGCAGGAATTCGGCTGGCTGTTGCCGTTGCCCGCGATTCCGAAGCTCGAGGTGGGCCGCGACGAGCTGTTCCAGCAACTGGGTCAGCGCACACAACCCACGTACGTGGTCACGCGCTCGGCGGATTCATGCAGCCAACCGGGGGGCAGGCCCTTCGTGCTCGGGTGCGCGTCCTACGCTCCGCCGTCGAGCGGTGAGGTGCTCAACGGCGGTCCCGAGTTCGGACCACAGGACGCGGGTGCGCTGCCACCAGTCGCCGTCGTGCAGTCGTCGGTCGGGCCGTACGACTACGCGGTGCTCGACGCGAGCGACAAGCAGGCGATGATCACCTGGCTCAACGACAACCGGTACTTCATCCCCGCGGCGAGCAGCTCGGCGGTCGATCGCTACGTCCACCCCGGCGCCTACTTCCTGGCGCTCAAGCTGCGCACGGGAAAATCGGCGGGAGACATCACGCCGGTCGTTCTCGAATACCCAGCCGCGTACCCCATGATTCCGATCGTCCTCACCAGCGTCGGAGCGCAGCCCAACATGGGCGTGCAGGTGTGGATGCTCGGCGCCTCACGCGCGGTGCCGCGCAACTACCACCACGTGGTGATCAACGACGCGCAGCTCTCGTGGCAGAGCCAGGTGAACAACTACTCGGGCGTGGTCACGGCGGCGGTGGCCGAAGCGCCCCAGAAGCATGCCTTCGTCACCGAGTACGCGGGCCCGAGCTCGCTGATGAAGGACGTGCTCGTCGCCGATCCATCGATGTTCGGGAACGAGGTCGACCTCGCCGCGACGCAGACGCCGGTGGAGTTCTTCCGCTACCTGCTCGACCACGACTTCGTCGACTTCAACGGGCGGATGCCGGCGACCGTGCGTGAGATTCTCGATCTCGCCTTTCCGGTGCCGAACGCGCTGAGGGTGGACCGCGGCATCAACCAGACCGAGTTCATCAACCGGCTCGACTACTACCTGGGCCCGTTCAAGACGCAGAACCCCGATCTGTTCGCGAACTACAACCCGCCAGCGTTCGAGCCCGTGCGTCTGGCAGCGGAGATCTTCGGCACCTTCGTGAAGCCGATGCGCCAGGCGAACGACCTCTTCACCGAGTTCCCGATCCTCACGCGCATGTACACGACGCTCTCTCCGGAGGACATGACCGAGGACCCGGTGTTCGCCTTCAACCCCGACCTGCCGCTCGTGCCCCGCAACCACACCGCGAACATCAGATCGCACTGCAATGGCCAGCAGACGACCACCACCGATCAAGGCTGGTCCGTCTCGACGCTCTCGCCTGGCCGAGGCCCCGGCGCGACGCGCATCGAGATCCTCAAAGAGGAAGGTCAGGCCGAGCTGGTCGTCGACAACAGCACGGCGATCTCCGAGGCGCTCACCGTGCCCATGGACATGCGGACCGACACGCCGAAGCAGGGCTGCACCACCGTCGACCCGGTGACGCTCATCGCGCTCGCCGCGCTCGTCGCCTCACGCCGCCGCCGGCGCTGATCTTCGACACGGCGCGTCACTCATCTTTATTGGGTGCGCTGTGCGGGCGTTCGCTACCCTCGCGCCCTCGTGAGTGACGTTCGTCTCGTCGGCATCAAGAAGAGCTTCGGCGACAACGCGATCGTCAAGGGCGTCGACCTCGACGTGAAGGCCGGCGAGTTCCTGGTGATGGTCGGGCCGTCGGGCTGTGGGAAGACGACGCTGCTGCGCATCATCTCGGGTCTCGAGCAGATGGATGCGGGCGAGCTGTTCATCGGCGGGAAGAAGATGAACGACGTGCCTCCGCGCGAACGCGACGTGGGCATGGTGTTCCAGAGCTACGCGCTCTACCCACACATGAGCGTGCGCGAGAACATGGCGTTCGGGCTCGAGCTGCGGAAGCTGCCGCGAGCGGAGATCGATGCGCGCGTCGGCGAAGCAGCGCGAATGCTGGAGCTGGGTCCGCTCCTCGATCGCAAACCCAGGGCGCTCAGTGGTGGTCAGCGGCAGCGCGTCGCGATGGGGCGCGTGATCGTGCGGCGGCCGCAGCTGTTTCTCTTCGATGAGCCGCTGTCGAATCTAGACACCGCGCTGCGCGTGCAGATGCGTGGAGAGTTGGCGCGGCTGCATCGGCAGCTCGGCGTCACGATGATCTACGTCACGCACGATCAGGTCGAGGCGATGACGCTCGCGACGCGAGTGGCGGTGTTCAACAAGGGCGTGCTGCAGCAGCTCGGCCCGCCGCTGGAGCTCTACAACGCGCCGGCCAATACGTTCGTCGCGACGTTCCTCGGATCTCCGTCGATGAATTTGCTCGATGCGCGGCGTGAGGGTGCGTCGTTCGTCGGTGCGGGCTTCTCGTTGGCTGCAAGTGGAGACGCGACCGGCGAAGTGAAGATCGGTTTGCGCCCGCAGGATCTTCGCGTCGGCGCCGAGGGCCCGATTCGCGGTGAGGTCGAGGCGGTCGAGCGGCTGGGCTTCGATGGGTATGCGTTTCTGAAGACTGCTGCGGGTCCGGTTGCGGCGCGGTTCGAGAACGTCGATGTGCAGGTGGGCCAGACGCTCAGCGTGAGCCCGATCGGTGACGCGCTGTACGTGTTCTCGGCTGATGGGGCTCGCGCGTTGAGACATCCCGTGCGGGGAACGAAGTGATGACTCCCTCACCAGGGATCGTTCTTCTCAGCGCATTGCTCAGTTCGGTCGCTTTCGCCGGTCCTCCGCTGAAGTTGTGGCACGGCTACCGCGGCGGCGAAGAGCAGGCGATCGAGCTCGCAGCGAAAGCGTTCACCGCGCAGACCGGCACGCAGGTCGAGATCCTCGCGGTTCCGTACGACGCCCTGAGCAGCAAGCTCACCAGCGCGATTCCGCACGACGCGGGTCCCGACGTCTTCATCTTCGCGCACGAGCGCCTGCGACAGTTTCATCGCATGAAGATCGTCGCGGCCTCGCAGATCGCCGACGGCACGTACCTGCCCTCTTCACTCGACGCGCTCACTGTGGATGGCACGCGCTACGGCTACCCGCTCGCGGTGAAGAACCTCGCGCTCTACGTGCGTGGAGATCGCGGCATCGCGGCCCCGAAGACCACCGACGAGCTCGAGGCGCTGCTGATCCAACACTCCGACGCGACGAAGAACGAGTTCGGGCTGGCGTACGAGGCGGGTGATTTCTACCTGCACGCTCCGATTCTGTTTGGCTTCGGCGGGAAGCTCTTCGACGAGAACGGCCGCTCGCAGTTCGACACTCCGGAAATGGCCGCGTCACTCGCGTGGGTGCGCTCGCTCCAGGACAAGCACTCCATGCCGCAAGAAGTGAGCGGCGCGCTGGTGAAGGCGCTCTTCAACGAGAACCGCGCAGCGATGGTGATCTCCGGGCCGTGGTTCGCGGGCGAGATCAAGGAAGGCGTGCCGTATTCGATTCACCCGCTGCCGATCGTCTCGTCGACCGGCAAGCCGATG
>JAEUJS010000145.1 GCA_016792935.1 Archangium sp.
GAGACGCGCGAACGGCTGGCTGTTGCCCTTCGAGCGTCCGCTGACGTGGGGAGAGCGCGCGCTCAATCACGCTCCGACGGCGTTCTCGCGGCCGCGCGGAAGGCAGAGCCCCCGGTTGGATTTTCTGACCTTCGCGGAGAGCGTGCTCGTTCCGGTGCGCAGCCTTGCCGTGGATGATCAGGTGCGCTGTCAGGACTTCACGCGAGGGCGTGCGTTCAGCGAGTTGATCGGCGTTCCCTACGAGCGCGGCGCGTGTCCGGCGTTCGATGCCTTCGCGCGCGTCGATGAGCTGGAGCACCTCGAGGTGTTGCTGGTGCAGTCGTCAGGTCGCGCTCCGGAGTCGCTGTTCGGTCACCTGCTCGTGCGCCCGGTGTGGAAGACCTCGTTCGGTCCGTCGTTCGATACGGCGATTCAGTTCGCGGCCATCACTCCGCCGAGGCCGGACTTGCTGCACATCGGGCGCGGCTTGTTCGGCGGCTATTCGATCGGCGTGTTCACCATCAGCATGACGGACCTCGAGCGCGAGAAGCTCTCGGGCGAACAACGGAGCATGACGCGCTGGAGGCTCGGGCTCTCGCGCGGTGAAGCGCTTCGATTTCTCGAGCGCGCGTGGGAGTTCGAGCGGCGCGGGCGGTTCTCGTACGCGTTCTTCTCGGACAACTGCGCGACGCTGCTGCTGTGGATGTTGGAGAGCTCGCTCGACGGTCGCGATTCCACGCTCGCGAAGTGGCCGGGCTTCATCACGTCTCCCGGTGGTGTGCTCGATGATCTCTTTCGCGCGCGGCGCGCGAGTGGTGAGCGGCTGCTGACGGGTTTGTATCCACCGCTCGATGCGACGGGCGTCATCGCGAAGCGCGCGGATCTGAAACGTCGCGAAATGGAAAAGGACCTCAGAGGGTTCGATTTCGATGGCGCGCACTCGACTGACGTGGCGACGCGGGCGGCGGCGTATGCGTCGCTGGCAGAGAAGAGCCGGGTGGCTCCGCGCGCGCAGCATCAGACGCTGTTCACGTGGTGGGCGCTGAGCGTGCGTGTCGAGCGTGCGCCTTCCGACGTCGCGCTCTACGAGCGGAGAAAGCTGGAAGACGAGCTGGTGGAAGGGGCTCCGCTGGATCTCGAGCAGATCTGGAACGACCGGCTCGTGAAGTTGGAGCGCGAGTCGGTGCTGCAGAAGCAGCTGATGATGCTCGACCGCGAGACCTTCCTCGATGACGTGCGGAGACGGCTCAATCGCAGGCCGATGACTCCGTCGGAAGCCGAGAAGATTGCGGAGTTCGACGCGCAGCTCGCGCTCTTCACGCAGGTGACGACGGCGCAGGGCGCGCTGCTCGACGTGCTCGAGGGCGTGGATGATCAGAGCGCGGTGTCGTTCATCGACGAGCAGAACGCCGCGGCGGTGGCGAATGAAGTGGTGGCGACGACGCGCTCGCTGCCGGTCTCGGGACACTGGCGCACGGGAGTCGGTGGCGGTGTGTGGATGCGGGAAGGCGGAGGGTTCGCTCCAGTGGTGCGCATCGACGAGGCGGGTCTGCACGAGGCGCTCGGCGAGCAGCGGCTGCGCGGCATCGGAGCGCCGGTCGGTGTGCGGATGTTGGAGGGGAGTTTGACGCTCGCTCCGACGGTGCAGCCGTACGTGGTGCAGAGTCACTTCACGCTCATTTCGTTCGATTCCATCGCTGCGCCGCTGGTGCCTTCGACGTTCTTGAAGGACCACCTTGGGTTCGGTTTCGAGGTGGTGACGGATTACCGCGCGTGGCGTTCGCAGAAGACGCTGTGGGGCGGGCAGGGCTGGGTGATGGTGCACGCGCGCGACACGTTCTCGCGGAATCTGCTCGCGCTCGGAGTCGGACCCGCAGCGTGGGTTGGAGAGGATGGAATTTCTCCCATGCCGATGGGTGGTGGAGCGGGGCGGCTCGTCGGTCGCATCGCGCTCGATTCGACGTGGCCGTCGGCGGTGCGGTTCGAGGCGAAGTACCAGTCGGTGTTTGGTCCCGGTCGGCAGCTGCACGAGCTGCGCGCCGATGCGTCGATCGAGTGGGTGGTCGCCTGGGGTGGACGCGCGCGCATGTTGGTGCGGCCGATGGTCTCGTTGACTGCCGAGCCCACGGTTGGTCGCTACAACACGTTCGGCCTTCTGATGCTCGAGCCGGTGGAGTCGTTGACCGAGTTGTTGCGGCGGTGATCAATCGGTCGGGAGGTGACGAATCTCGACCACGCCACCGGCTTCGTCGACGGGCTGGCCGACGAGAAGCGTCTGCGCATCGGCGAGATCCGCGGCGCGCACCTTGATGTAGCCCGAGAGCTGCTCAGTGACTGCGGGAGGCGCGCCGGCGCCAATCGAGCTGCCACCTTGCATGCGGCCGGTCTCGCGAAGGCGCTGCAGATACGGCCCCCACGCCTTTGGATCGGTCTGCGGTCCCGCGTGCATCAACAAGAGGAAATCCGAGGTGCTCATGGGTGATTTGCATTGAATGCGAAAAGCGGGAGCGGGTACCAGAGCCCGGTGCGGGCCGCGGCGCTGATCCTCTTCATGTGCAGCGGCTGCGCGTCGGTGGGCGTTTTCCAATCGGCGCAGACCCTTGGGCGCAAGAATTGGGAGCTCGGCGTCGAGCTGTCCTCGCAGGCCCAGACGAGCTTCGACTCGCTGTCTCTCTTTCCGCTGAGCGCGGTGCTCTTTCGCTACGGCGTCGCGGAGGCGGTGGACGTCGGAGTGCGCGTTGGGCCCGCAGGCATCGAAGCGACCTCGAAGTTCATGTTCACGCAGCGCGGCGCGCCGGTGCACGTGTCGCTCGCTCCGAGTGTCGGCGGAACGTTCTGGGTCCCGTCAGGCATCGCGCTGGGCACCGGCCAGGCGAGCTTGCCACTGCTCATCGGAGTCGATGTGAGCGAACGCGCTGAGTTGATCTTCGCTCCGAAAGTGCACGACTCGCTGTTCGCGATGAGCGCAGGTCAGGCTGGCGGCACGGTGAATCAGCTCTTCCTCGGAGCCGCAGTCGGCGTCGCGCTGAAATTCGGCCGCTTCAAAGTGCTTCCCGATTTCGGGTTTCTGGCGCCGGTGGCGACGACGACGTGGCGGAGTGATCTCCCGCCCGGCACGGCGTGGTTCTACGGACGGTGGACGTTTCAAGCGAACGTGTCGGTCTCGCTCGGGAGGGCTCGATGAGGTGGGCGGTGGTGTTGTTGCTCGCGAGCAGCTGTCTCGATCTCAATCCACGCGGAGAGTTCTGCGGCGATGACGAGGGCGAGGCGCGCACCGGGCTGACGTGGCACACGGACATCGCTCCGTTGATGGCGCGCAAGTGCATGTCGTGTCACCGCGCGGGCGGCAACGCGCCGATGGAACTGACGACCTTCACGCAAGTCGACGCGTTGAAGACGGTGGTGCGTGATGCGGTGGAGACGCGACGGATGCCTCCGTGGCCTCCGGCGCCGTGTTGTGCGGAGTACGAAAATCCCGCGGCGCTGACGACGGAAGAGCGGCGCTTGATGTTGTCGTGGATCGACGACGGCGCTTCAGAGGGAACGGTCGCTGCAGCTCCGATGGTGCCGGAGCGCGCGGTGCTCGACGCGAACGTGACGCTGACGATGCCTGAGGCGTACACGCCGGTCGCGACGTTCAACGCGGAAGACACGCGGTGTTTTCTGCTCGAGACGGGCTTCACCGAGACGCAGTACGTGACGGGCATCGACATCAAGCCGGGCGTGCGTGATCAGATGCATCACTCGCTGGTGCTCACCGTCGCGTCGAGTGACGTGAAGAAGTTGCAGGACCTCGATGCAGAGAGCGCGGAGCCGGGCTGGAGCTGTCCTGGAGGTCTGCTCGGATCGATCAAGAGCGGACTCGGTGGCTCGTTCTTCGAGCCGCAGCGCTTCGAGGGGAAAGGCTTCCGCGTCGATCCCGGAGATCGCGTGGTGCTGACGATGCACTACTCGTTGCCTGCGAGCGGCGGCTTCAAGTCTGACGTCACGTCGGTGGAGCTGAAGACGCAGACCGAAGCGGTGACTCCGATTGTGACGTTGAGCGTCTACAACCCGAGCTGGCTCGTCGGAGGAATGCCGATTCCGGAGAACGCTCCGTCGACGCGGTTCAGTTGGGCCGATGCGCCGGGGCGGCTCGCCGGAGCGGCGACGTTCGATCTCCACGCGGTGAACCTGCACATGCACGAGCGCGGGAAGAAGGGCGGGGTGTGGATTCTGCGCGAGGACGGGACGCGCGAGTGCCTGTTGCAGATCAACGCGTGGGATCACGCGTGGCAGGGCGACTATCGGTTTGCGTCGTCGATTCGGTTGAAGCCGAGAGATCGGCTGCTGGTCGATTGTGAGTTCGACAACACGGCGTCGAAGCAGCGGGTCATCGGCGGAGTGCCGCAGAGTCCGCGTTGGCTGAACTGGGGCGAAGATCAGGAGATGTGCGTGGGCTTTGTCACGGCGACGCTGGTCACCGAGTAGTCTTCGCCCGCATGGGCGGCGGCGACGATGAAGATCCGAAGCGGGAGCTCGAGCGGCTCGAGCGAGATCTCGCAGCGATCGACGCGCGCTGGGCGAGCGAGGGCTATCAGCAGCGCACGACGTCTCAGGTGCTCGACGATGAGCGCAAGACGCACCGCGAACTCACGAAACGGATCGCGCAGCTACGCGGTCTGCCTCCGCCGCTGACGCCGGCGGCCGGCACCGTCGCGCTCAACGTCGGCAGTGCATGGCGCCCGCTCGCAGTCAGTGAGGTGCGAGAGGAAACCGAAGGAGACCCGCTTCCTGCATTCGATGTTGACGGCGAACCCGAGCAGCCATTGCTCCTCGCCGACCTCGAACGAGAACTTCACGATCTGCTCTCGAGTGCATGGGGAAATGAGCGGCAAGCGGTGCCGAGTGTGCGACTTGCTCCACTCAGTCGGCGCTACCGCAATACGCCCGGTGCGCCGCGGTTGCTCTCGTCGGCATGGCGGACGATCGGCGGCTCCGCTCACAAGAACGGAATCCACTGGAAGCGCACCGTCATCTCCGACGTGCCGGCGCGCCTGGTGAAGCACCCATTGCTGACTGAAGCCGACGAGTTGCCCGACGAGGTCACCGGTCTCACTGCAACTCAGACAGTGCTGATGCGCGTGTTGCGATCGTGCGCGCCAGAGACGGGCCGCTTCGTTCCAGCAAAGGAGGTCCTCGCTGAGGTGCAGAGCAGCAGTGACCTCGACGATCTGACCTTCACACGCGAGGTGGCGCTGCTTGGGCATCCGTCACTGCGTCGTCTTCCGCTCGTCGCGTTTCAGGGGTTCTCCGGCAGGTTCAGCGCGACGCCGAGCTTCACGCACGTTCGACTCACACGGGTGGGTCGGGAAGTGATCGACGGAACGTTTCCACTCCCGAACCTGCTGCTGAACGGCGCCCGAGGGAAAGGCACCTGTCTGCTGCCGATGAATCCGCTCGAACTCGCGAACGCATGCCTCGCCGTGCTCGAGGATCGGCGAACGCGCTGGCCGGATGCAGTCCGAGGCTTCGATCTTCCCGATGGAACGCAGTCGAACCAGCTGGCTCACTTCAATGCACTGCAGGTCGGGAATTCGTCGCTGTCGTGGCATCGCGGAACGCTCGAGCCTCAGATGAGCCGCACAGACTACAAGTGCCGCATCGTCGTCAGCGCGTTGCCGTGGCCGATGACGTTCGCTGACGTTGTGCCTGCGCTCCAGACACTCCTCAGCGATGGCGAGCTGGAAGGCGTCACGGGGTTCACAGAGGAATCGAGCGCGAATCAGGTTCGCTTCACGATCGACATCGAACACATCGCCTTTCTGCGCCCGCTCGAGCAGGAGCTGCGGGCGTGTGGCCTGTTCGACGCGAAGTACGCGATCGCCGCGACCGCTTCGACTCGACGTGGCGCGCCGCGTGGCCTCGTTGAGCTGATCGAGACCTTCATCGAGTCGCGGAAGCAGGCGGCCAGACGGCGGCTGAGCAGTGACACCGGGACGTTCGCTGTCGAGGCGCACAAGGCGGAAGCGGTGTTCATCGCGTTGCAGATGATCGACCGCGTTCAGGCAGTCCTGCGCGAGGCTTTGTCAGATGAAGAAGGCGAAGAGGCCCTGCTGAACTGCTTTCGCGATGAGGACCGTGCAGTGATCGAGAATCTGCCTGCGCCGCCGTCACATGATTACGCGACAGGCTTTTCGCGTGAGCAGGCGCGGCACCTCGTGAAGAAGCGAAAGCTGAGGTCGGTACCCATCGAGGCAGCGCGCACTGATTGGCTGCGTGCGCGCGAGAGAACTGAAGATTCCAGCGAGACTCGGGCGGATGACGACCAGATCTTCAGTCTGGTGCGTCAGGAGTTTCGAAGGGCGATCGAGCGCTTCGCGGGCGAGGCGCGGCAGTCAGACTTCATCTACTAGCGTGAGCGGCATGGGCGGCGGCGATCTCGACGACGAAGATCCGAAGCGCGAGCTCGAGCGGCTGGAGCGAGATCTCGCAGCGATCGACGCACGCTGGGCGACCGAGGGGTATCAGCAGCGCACGACGTCGCAGGTGCTCGACGACGAGCGGAAGACGCGACGCGAGCTTGCGCGACGCATCGCTGCGCTGCGTGGTTTGCCTCCGCCGCTCACTCCGGCGGCGGGGACGGTCGCGCTGAACGTTGGTGGTGCGTGGCGACCGCTCGCGGTGAGCGAGGTGCAGGAAGAGAAGCCTGGCGAAACGTTGCCTGCCTTCGACGTCGAAGGAGAGCCCGAGGTCCAGCCGCCACCGCTCGCAGACCTCGAGCGCGAGCTTCACGCGTTGATGGCGCAAACCTGGGAACTGACGTCGCCGCTCATTCCGAGCAAGACGTTGGGCGCTCTCACCAAGCGGTTCTTCAAGACGCCAGGTGCTCTGCGGCTGTTGGCCGCCGCGTGGAGAGCCATCGGTCGACCGAAGATGGCCGAGTCGATTCCCTGGGTTCGGCCGCCCGTTCGAGATTTTCCAAATGAGCTGATCACGCACCCGCTGCTCACCGAAGCGACTGAGTTCCCCGATGAACTCACCGGTCTGACTGCGACACAGACCACGCTGATGGAAGTGCTGCGCGTTGCGGCTCCAGAAAGCGGTCGCTTCGTTCCAGCGAGCGACGTGTTCTCGCAAGTACAGGGAAGTCACGCCTCGATCGATCTCGCCACCTTCGTGCGCGAGGTCGCGTTGCTCGGACACCCCTCACTGCGTCGACTCCCGCTCGTTACGTTTCAAGGGTTCACGGGACGCTTCACCGCCGAACCGACGTTCACGCACGTGCGACTCACGCAGGTCGGCCGTGAGGTGATCGATGGAGCGTTTCCGCTCCCGAACCTGTTGCTGAACGGCGCACGCGGCAAGGGGAGCTGCCTGCTGCCGATGAACCCGTTCGAACTGGCGAACTGCTGTCTGTCTCAGCTGGAGGATCGAGGGCGGTGGCCGGAATCAGCGCGCGGCTTCGATCCGCCGGACGGAGCCACGACGAGCTGGATGACCCCGCTTTTGTATCGAAGCCTCGAGCACGTCTGGGTATGCGCGAAGATCGAGCCGCAACTCAACCGAACGGATCAGCGATGCCGCGTGGTCGTGAGCGCGCTCCCGTGGCCGAGAACGTTCGCGGATGTCGTCGCCTCGCTCAGCAATCTCTTCGCGGAAGGGGCGCTCGAGGGCGCGACGGACATCATCGATGAGTCGAGCGCTGATCGGGTCAGGTTCTCGATCGAGATTGAGCACATCGCCTTCCTCCGCAGAATCGAGCAGGACCTGCGGCGCTGCGGCCTGTTCGATGCGCGATACGCGGTTGAGGCGAGGGCGATCTGCGCCGATGGCGAGGTGCGGGCCCGTTCACTGACCGACATCATCAGTGCGTTCATCGAGTCGCGTATCAGCGCGGCCAGAGAACGACTCGATCTCGATGGGTGGAAGCTCAGCGTCGACATGCAGAACGCGGAAGCCGTGTTCGTCGCCTTGCAGATGATTGACCGAGTGCAGGACGTGCTCCGCGCCTCACTCAGCGACAGTGAGGGAGAGGAAGCGCTCATGAACTGCATGCGCGCTCAGGACCGGGAAGTGCTCGAGCGCCTCCCCGCACCTGCGTCGCATCGCTATGCGACGGGTTTCACGCGCGAGCAGGCACGGTACCTGGCTCGGAAGCGCAAGCTCGCAGCCGTTCCAGTCGACACGGCTCGGTCTGACTGGCTGCGTGCGCTGGCACGAATGGAAGATGCGAAGCGCGTGAGTGTCGACGACAACCAGTTGTTCCAGATCGTGCGACAGGAATTTCGCGGCGCGATCGAGCGCTTCGCGAACGAGCGTCGCCGTTTCCCGCCCGTCGCCTGAGCTAGTTTCCAGCCATGGTGCGTCGTGACGACTCAAAGCGAGCAGCCGAGCGATCGACTGCGTGCGCAGAGTCACGCCGCACTTCACCAGCGGGTGAGAGTCCCGCGCGGGTAGTCGCCGGAGAGCCCGCTAGCAGGCCACCACCTGAGGCAGA
>JAEUJS010000165.1 GCA_016792935.1 Archangium sp.
ACGGAGTTGAGCGTGATGACCGAGTTCATCGCGGCCAGCGCGGCGGTGCCCAGACCGGCCACCACGACGTTGGCGAAGAAGATGAAGGCGCCGAACTCGACGAGCCAGTTCATGCCCGACGGCAGACCGAAGCGGAGCATGCGCACGAACTCGCGTGACTTCAGCGGCGTGGCCTCGACCTTTCGCCCGTCGCGGATGAAGAAGAGGAAGAGGCCGATGAACGCGAGCCACGTCGAGATGGTGCTGGCCCACGCAGCTCCGGCGACGCCGAGGGCGGGAGCGCCGAGGTGGCCGTCGATGAGCACCCAGTTGGCGAAGACGTTGAGCACCATCGCGCTGGCGTTCGCGATCGACGCGGGCCACGTGCGCCCGAGACCGCCGAAGTAATTGGCGAGGGCTTCGATGCCGATGGCCGCTCCGCCCGAGAGCAGGCGAATGCGGATGTACGAGCTCATCAGGTGGTGCAGCTCGCCCTCGTACTGGAGCGTGTTCAACGCTGAATCGACGAAGGGCCACGCCATCAGGCACATCACCATGGTGAGCGCGGCGATCATCAGGCCGTACCAGCCGAAGCGGCGCGCGCCGGGGAGGTCGCCCTTGCCGAAGAGCTGACTGGCGAAGCTCGAGACGATGAACGTGATTCCCATCGGGAGAATCATCACCGTGAAGGTGTTCAGGCCTCCGGTCGCGGTGGCGGCCAGGGCGGAAGCGCCGAGGTGCGCGACCATCAGCGCGTCGGCGAACCCGACCACGGTCTGCGCGGCGCGAGAGATGACGATGGGAAACGCGAGACCCAGCAGCGAACCGATGGTCGCCGGCCTGGGAGCATCAGTTGATGGTGCGGGGGAGTCCACGGCGGCGCCTTCGACGACGGGCTTGAAGCACGCCTGACGACCGGTGCACAACGGCGGCGTGAATCTCCAGGAGATGGTGTCGCGCGTGCCCCGGCGGCGCGTTTTGCAGTTGATGAACTTCTATCCGCCTTACGTGGGAGCGGGTGTTCGGGTTACGGACGTCGAAGGGCAGGGTGAGCGCATCGATGCGGTGGTCATTGAGCTGCGCACGACGGTGTGGAATCGGAACTACGTGGGCACGGCGTTCGGCGGGTCGCTCTATTCGATGGCGGATCCGTGGTTCATGTTGCTGCTGCAGTGGAAGCTCGGGAAGCCGTACGTCGTCTGGGACAAGGCGGCGACGATCGACTTCGTGAAGCCGGGGCGATCGACGTTGCGTGCTCGCTTCGAGGTGCCGGATTCGCGCGTCGAGGAGATCAGGAAGCAGCTCGATGAGGTCGGGAAGGTCGAGCCTCGCTTCGAGACTGAGTTGCGCGATGAGAGCGGGATGTTGATTGCGCGCGTGCGGAAGCACTTGCATGCGCACAGGCCGCGCGGAGGCTGAACTGCTTTGGGGTGGCTGATGATCTGGTGCGAGTCGATGCGCTCGACTCCAGCGTGCCCCGCGACTTCAGCCGAGTTCTTTTCTGATTCGCGCCAACAGCACGCAGCGCTCACCTGCTCGCTCTCGCATTTTGGAGCTCCCGCACTCCCCCGCCCTCCAATGTTGCTCTCGCGCGCTGTGTGCCGACTCCACGCTCGTCACGAGCGCTCCCTCACACGGCAGAGGCACTAGGTGCACTCATTGCGCTCGGCCACGGCGTTCTCTTGTTCGCATGCGCACGTGACGAGCGTGAGGTCGGCGAACGCGTGCGTCTGAAATGACATTGGAGGGCGGGGGAGTGCGGGAGCTCCAAAATGCGAAAGCGAGCAGGGCAGGGCACGGCCAGCAGTTGTGATGTGCGGACAATTCGCTCGAAGCTCGAGGAGCTTCGTCGCCGTTTGGCACCTCGTTCACCACGACCCCAACTCGACCCAGGGCCGCTGTTGGTCAGAAGTCACCTGCGGCCCGCGGAAAGTCCCAACTTTCGCGCGCGCCTCGCAAACGTAACGGGATCCATCCCCAGTTCCTTCGCCGCGCGCCGGATGATTCCGTGATGACGCTGCAGCGCTTCCCGCAGCACGGAGCTCTCCGCCTCCGCGAGGTGCGATCGCAACGGCCCCGCGGCCGGAACGTGATGCTGAAACTTCGGCAGATGCGTCGGTTCGATCAACGTGCCCGTCGGACACAACAACACCGCGCGCTCGATCACGTTGCGCAACTCACGCACGTTGCCCGGCCACGGAGCACCCAGCAGCACACGCTCGGCCTTGTCTGAGAGCCCGAGCACGTTCTTCCGATGCTGGTGGTTGAAGAGCTCGACGAAGCTGCGCGCGAGCCCGAGCAAGTCGTCTTTTCTGGCTCGCAGGGGAGGCACCTCGACCGTGAACGTGTTCAATCGAAAGAACAGGTCTCCACGGAAACGTCCCGCGCGCACTTCTGCCTCGAGGTTGCGATTACTCGCCGTCACCAACCGCACGTCGACGCGCCGAATCTGCGAGCCACCGACCGGCCGCACCTCTCCCGTCTCGAGCACGCGCAGCAACTTCGCTTGCAGCGATGGCGTCGTGTTCTCGATCTCATCGAGAAACACCGTCCCGCGGTCGGCCATCACGAACAGCCCGGGATGATCAGCCACCGCGCCCGTGAACGCGCCACGCACGTGACCGAACAGCTCACTCTCGAGCAGCGTCTCGGTGAGCGCTCCGCAGTCCTGCACCACGAACGCGCCGTCACGGCGATCCGACAAGCGATGCACGATGCGCGAGAGCACCTCTTTGCCCGTGCCCGTCTCTCCCTGCAGCAGCACCGACACCTTGTGCGGAGCCGCCACCCGAATCTGCGCGAGCACCTCTTCCATCGCCGCGCTCTGAAACCCCGGCCCCGCTTCGACCGGTGACGGCTCCGGCCCCATGCGCAGCGCTCGTTCACGCAGCAGGTTGCGCTCGAGCTCGAGTGCCATGCGTTCCTGCTCGAGGCGTTTGGCGTGTTCCTGACACGCATCCATCACCGCTTCTTTGAGCGCGGCGATTTCGAACGGCGGAGGCAGCCAGCGGTACACCTTCTTCTCGTCGAAGAGCGTCGCGATGTGCCGCGGCTCCCCCTTCGCGCAGTACACGACGCGCGCGGCGAGATCGCGCGGCCGGCCCTCGAAGGTCAGGTTGTCCGCCGTCACCGCTGCCGCGAGCTGCGCGAGCAACAGCGCCTGCACGTCGTCATCGCCACACACCACCAGCGCCGACACGTCGCCGCGGCCGAGAATCGTCTCGACCTGCGCCGGCTCATCACCGAAGTCGAGCTGCACCTCGTCACCGAGCGCCTCGTCGAGCTGCGCGCGCTGATGCAGATCGGCGTACGCCACCGCCACGCGCACCGGAGGCCCTTCGAGGTATCGCGCGAGCCGCAGCTGATCGGTGTCTTCGAAGCCGGTGAAGACGACGCCGAACGCCGTGCGCGCGTGTTCACTGGGCACCGAGTCGTGCCGCCACCGAATCTGTCCGCGCGCGAGCAGCGGCCGCGACTCGCCAGGCAGTGGAATCTCGAGCTCGACTGATGAGCCTTCGAGCGGCCCTTCGCCTTCCTTCGGACTTCCGATCAGCCCGATGCCCAACAGGCTCAAGTTCACCGACCAGCAGCGGTTGATGTTCGGTCGCGACAGAACACGCACGTGAAACGGCCGTCGATGCGAGCGCTCGAGGTACTGATGCTTCATGAATGCAGCATCGCATCTCAGTGAATCACGAGACAGCTGCTTCACAAGTGAAGCATGAGCGAGTCGGCGATCACTCAGATCAAGGGGTTGGCGCTGGTCCGCTGCGTGCTCTGCACCGGTGAAGGAGGCATCACTGGTGGCACACGCGAGACTCATCGGCGCCGGGCACTTCGTTCCCACGCGAATCATCAGCAACGAGCGCATCGCGCGCGCAGTCCCGGGTTGGACCGCGGAACGCATCGCAGAGAAGACCGGCATCCTCGAGCGCCGCTTCCTGTGGGACTTCGACAACGAGACCGGAGTCAGCATCCCTCCGCCCGAAGACGAGCGGCTCTACCCCATCAACAACTCCGACATGTGCGAGGTCGCCGTTCGCGGTGCGCTCGAGATGTCGGAAGTCAGCGCCAGCAGCATCGACGCGCTCGTGATGGTCACGTGCACTCCTGACGAGTTGAACTTCTCGCACGACGCGATGGAACTGCACCGCCGCCTCGGCATGCGCCGCGACGCGTACGCGATGGTCATCGACGATGGCTGCGGCGGCACGCCGTACGTCCTCGACCTCGTGAAGAAGATGCTCGAGAGCGGAGCGCTGCGCACCGTCGTCGTCGTCGCCAGCGCCTTCACCTCTCCGCTCGTCAATCGCCGCACGTACACGGCTGAAGACAGCAAGGGCCTCAGCGGCTTCCTCTCGATGTACGTGTTCGGCGATGGCGCCGGCGCAGTCGTCTTGCGCGGTGACGAAGGCAGCGACGGCCGCCTCATCTCGTCGATGGCGATGAACTCCCACGAAGAGCTCGTCTTCCGTCGCGGCGGCGGCGCGCTCAAACACATGCACCAGGGCCGCGCGAGCGACGCCGACCTCGCGTTCATCGTCAACGGTCCGCTCGTCGCCAGGAGCTACCCGCGCCTGATGAGTGAGTGCGTCGCGCGCGTGCTCGATGGAGCAGGGCTCGCTCCCAACGACATCGCTCGCTTCTATTTCCATCAACCGAACAAGCGCGTGATGGACCTCTTCATCAGCGAGCTGCAGCTCGAACGCGAGCGCGTGGCGATGAACGTGGAGCGCTACGGCAACACCTCCGCGGCCGGAATGCTCGTGCTGCTCTCGGAAGACTTGAACGAAGGACGTGTCTCGTTTGGGCGTGGAGAGCCAGTCGTGCTCGCGGCGGTGGGAGCGAACGTGCACGGCGGCGGACAGGTGGTGGTCCTGTGAGGCGCCAGAGAGTGGAGGCGACGCGCAGCAGTCCCGTGCGTCGACACGCACGAACGGCAGCGCGGGACGAGGTGAACCCGTGAGCGCGGCGGGGGGACAGCCGCCCATCAGCGCCAGGTCCACGCCGGGCGCGGTCGCGTTCGCGATCGATCTCGATGACCTCGCAGCGCGCCTCGCGCTCGCCAACCCCGAAGACACCTGCAAGGGCATGTTCTTCAACGGGCTGTTCCGCGCGGTCGTTCGCCAGGGCGGCACGCCTGCGTCAGACACGCTCAGACATGTCGGCCGCGGTCAGAAGTTCGTCGACTTCTTCAACTACCCCATCGCCGATTTTCTGCCGATGGCGTGGCATGCGGCGGCGGTGGCGGGCGGTGGATCTGACTCCACGGCGCTCGAGCGCGGCATTCGCAGCCTCGGTCGTCAGGCCACCGATGACTTTCTCTCGACCGCGGTCGGCAAGACGCTCCTCATGCTCGCGGGAAGCGACCCACGCCGGCTGATGGCGTCGCTCGCCAGTGGCTACAAGACGGCGGTCAGCTACGGCGTGCGCGCGCTCGAGTGGAAGGGCCGCATGGTGAGCGAAGCGAGCGCAGGTGGCCCCCATGGAAACAGCCAGACGCGCTGCCTCTTCACGATGCGTCGAGACTTCATGCCGCACCCGTACCACGAGGGTGTGTTGCTCCAGGTGCTGACCACGGTGGGCGCGCGCGGGGTGCAGGTGAAGGGCACGCGCGTTGGGCTGCTCGACACCGACTACGAGGTCAGCTGGGAGGCAAAGCCATGAGTCACTCGCTCTCGCTGGATGTTCCACAAACTGCACTCCCGAGCTCCACCGCTGTGCACGTGCTCGCTCGCGGCCTGCTCCTCCTCTCCGTTTTCGCTGCGCGCGCTGCGTTCGCGCAGGCCGCTCCGGCGGAGGACACCACGTTTCAGTTCCGCTCCGTCGAAGACGCCAACTTCCCTCCCGACGACACCATCTGCGCGCAGGCGCCGTTCCGTGTGAACGTGAAGCTCGGCGCGTCGCTGTGGTCTCAGGTCTCTCGCCTCGTCGACGGTCGCGTCATCGTCGAGAAGGCGGTGCGCATCGGGAAAGCGACGGCGTGCGTCGAGCTCACCAACTTCCTCTTCCCTCCGGGCCTCGAACAGAACTTCTACGCGGTGTTCGATTTGCCCCTCGGCCGTTTCGTCGCCAATGGCACTTGTTCCCTCACCAGCAACAACGTTCCGCAAGCGGGCCTCGTGCTCGCGGGCTGCGCGTTGAAGATGGTGTCGGGCCCTCCCGGTGTCATCGGCGGCGTCTTGACCAGCGCGAGCACGTTCAATCCTGCTCGGCTCGCCGGCTTTTCGACCGGCTCGGTGTGGACGCTCGTGACGTACACACCCAACGCGTTGCCGTGGTGGCCGACCAGCACGCAAGGCTCGACCGGTTGGCGCTTCCACGAAGACTGCCGCTCTGACGATGACGTGCGCCGCGCGCGCAACGCAGTGGAAGGCGCGCCGTGAAACGCGTCACCGTCATCGTTCGCGTCAACGGCCACACCGTCGAGCTCGGACAGGGCGTGCTGTCGGGCGACGAATCACGCGCGTGGTTGGAACTCGAACCAGGACGCACGCGGAACGTGTTGCGCCAGCTGACTCCGTCCGAAGGGCTTCCGCCTCCTCCACCGAGGACGCTGCAGCGCCCCACTCCAGCGCGTGCGTTGCCCCGTCCCTCGCGCGCATTTCAGGGCCGAACGACAGAGCGTTGTGTAGCCGACCTCGAGTGGCTGGCGGAGCGCAGTCAACGCGGCCTCGCGGATCCGTCGAAGTCGCGCTGGCACGCGACGTTGAGACAGCAGCTCGCGTCGATCCTCGAAGAACTCAACCGACTGCAGAGCCGCTGAACTCGTTCACGGCTGATCCCCGGCCAGTGACGGCGGATTTGGATCGATGAATGCACAGCGGGGCATCCGATCACGTCTTCGCCCAAATCGCTCAGCGTGAGCGTGACCGGAACACGCAGTGAGCAGCAACGCCGTGAGCCGGTTAGTCAGCTGAGAGACCCGGCAGTCGCCGCTCCGGAAGCTCTTCACCCGGAGAGAGCGCTGCGTACGCGCGAGCCGCGTGCACGACCACTTCCGCTTCCAACGTCGCGTGCACCCGCGTGCGCGTGTACGTCGAGCGCTTCGGCCCCTCGAACACCACGTTGCACGGCGAGCGGCACATGCCGAAACACTTCACCGCTTCGAGCTCGAACAAGTCCTTCAAGCCGAGCGACTTGCGCAGTTCCTTCACGCGCGCGTGCAGCAACTCACCGTTGCCGGAGTCACGCTCGTCTTCGTCTTCGCACCGCTTGCAGATCGAGACGACGATCGTCATGCGCGCTCCGAAAACACTTCGAGCCGCGCACCTCCGAAGAGACGCGCGGCTCGCGAGTGACTCACGGCAAGAACCAACGACTCAGAGGTCGCCGGCCGCCTTGAGATCGGCGTACACGCGCTCGATGCCGCGCTTGTTGATGATGCGCAGACCGTGCGCCGACACGCGCAGGGTGATCCACTTCTTCTGGCTCGCCACGAAGAACCGGTGCTTCTGGAGGTTCGGCAGCGAACGGGTCTTCGACTTGTTGTTGGCGTGGCTGACGTTGTTGCCAACCATCGGGCGCTTGCCCGTCACCTGACACACGCGGGACATGATCTCTTCTCCTGTTACCAGCTGGCCTTGACCACGCCGGTGAGCTCGCCCGCGAGAGCCTTCTCACGGAACTGAATGCGCGAGAGGCCGAACTTGCGGAGGTTGCCACGGGGACGGCCCGTGACTGCGCAGCGCAGCGTGACGCGAATGGGGTTGGCATCGCGCGGCTGCTTCATCAGCTTCAGCTGCGCGGCGCTGCGATCTTCCGCTGACGTCGCGGGGTTCTTGATGATCGCCTTGAGCTCCTTGCGGCGGGCGGCGTACTTCTTCACCGTCGCCTTGCGCAGCTCGTTCTTGTTCACTGAGGACGTCTTCGCCATGACTTTTGAGGACCTTCGAAAAAGGGACGGGCTCCATACACTCAGGACCGTCGGCGGATCAAGTTGATCCATTGCTTTTCCCCGGTTGGCTGTCGTATGGGCGCCGTCCATGGGCACTTTCCAGTCGTTTCTGACCTCGAAGAGCATCACCCCCAAGCAGATCGCGATCACCAGCAAGCGCGTCGAGACCCGCGATGAGGCGTCGCGCGACCTGATGCAGAAGCGCTGGAACAAGCGCGTCACCAAGGAGACCGCTGACAAGAAGTACAGCGAGCTCAACATCGCCAAGCCGGCCCACGCGGGTCGTGGCGTCAGCGAGAAGACCGTCGCGGCGGCCGCGAAGGACGTCCCGGTCGCGCGCAAGGTGCGCAGCAAGATCCTCAAGGCCGTCAACGTCATCCTCGCCAAGAAGGGCCAGCCGGCGGCTGACATGAAGGCGCTCTTCGAGGGCAGCAAGGCGCGCGCGGGCAAGAAGCCCGTGACGGAAGAGAAGAAGAAGTAAGCCTTGCGACTGATGCTTGCTCTGGCGGTGCTGAGCAGCGCTTCGTGCGCCACGCTCAACACCGCCAACATGAGCGAGCCGTGCCGCAACCTGTACAACGCCTGTCTGAACGCGTGCCCCGCCGCCAACGCACGCGCTCCAGGCGCGGTTCCCGGGAACCCTGCACCGTATCAACCCGGTCGCAACCCCAACGGCATCAGCACGCAGGAAAACGTCGCGCGCTGCGTGAGCGACTGCAACGACACGGCGAAGAGCTGTCAGTAACGGTCAGCTGAGCCTCCTGTGAACGCGCCTCCCTTTGACCCGACGCAGCTCTCGCCGCGCGAAAAAGCGCAGGCGCTGGCCGGCATGCTGCTCGCGATGTTCCTCGCCGCGCTCGATCAAAACGTGGTCGGCACAGCGGGCCCCGAAATCCAGAAGTCGCTGCACATCGACGCCTCGCTCTACACGTGGATCACCACCTCGTACCTCGTGTCGTCGACGGTGCTCGTGCCGGTGTACGGAAAACTGTCCGACCTCTACGGCCGCAAGCCGATCATCGTCTTCGGAGTCGTCGTCTTCCTCGCCGCCTCGGTGTTGTGCGCGCTCTCACAGACCACGTGGCAGCTGATCGGCGCGCGCGCGTTGCAAGGCGTCGGCTCCGCGTCGCTCTTCACGTCCGCGTTCGCGGTCGTCGGAGATCTCTTCACGCCCGCCGAACGTGGCCGCTACTCGGGGCTCTTCGGAGCGGTGTTCGGCGTCAGCTCGCTCATCGGCCCACTCCTCGGAGGCTTCATCACCGACCACTGGGGCTGGCACTGGGTGTTCCTCATCAACATCCCCATCGGGGCCGTCGCGCTGTGGTTCATCCTTCGCCGCATGCCGATGCTCAAACGTGACCATCAGACCGGAGGGGGCTTTGCCACCATCGACGTCGTCGGCGCCGTGCTCCTCGGCATCGGAGTCGTCCCGTTGCTCTTCGCGCTCACGCTGGGCCGTCCCATCGTGCACCTCGGTGAGTTCGGCTACCTGTGGACCGACCCGCACGTGCTCGGCCTCTTCGCGCTCGCGGTCGCCGGCATCGTGAGCTTCGTGTGGTGGGAACTGCGCGTGCAGTCTCCGCTCGTCGACTTGCGGCTCTTCAAGATTCCCGCCGTCGCGTTCGGGAGCGCGACGATGTTCGTGATGGGCGGCGTGTTCCTCGCGCCGATGGTCTTCTTGCCGCTCTTCATGGTGAACGTGGTCGGCGTCACCGCGACCGCGAGCGGTCTGACCATCTCCCCGATGGTGATGGGAGTCGTCGCCGGCAACGTGCTCTCGGGCCAGCTCGTGTCTCGTCTGGGGAAATACAAGCTCCTCATGCTCGGGAGCCTGCTGCTCTTGATGGTCGGCTTCCTGGTGATGGGCTTCACGCTCACGTCCACCAGCACGCAGAGCGAAGTCACCCTCAAGATGATTCTGCTCGGGCTGGGCCTGGGCCCGTCGATTCCGCTGTACACGATCGCCGTGCAGAACGCGGTGCCGCCGCAGCAGATGGGCACCATGACCTCGATGGCGACGTTCTTGCGGCAGATGGGCTCGACCGTCGGCATCGCCATCGTCGGCTCGCTCTTCGCGACGACGTTGAGTGGCGAGCTCTCGACGCGCATGGCGGAAGCGACGAAGGGTCTGCCTCCCGAGATGGTGCAGCGCTTCGCCCAGAGTGGACCCACCGCGCCCGCGGGCGAAGAAGGCGGTGGCGGAAACCTCGCGCGCTTCGAGCCGGAAAAAGTGAAGGCCAGGGTGAACGAGCAGCTCGACGGTGCACTCGCGTTGACGACGCGTGCGCTCGAAGGAGATGCGCTCGCGGCGCCGATGGTGACCGCGAGTCCCTACGCCGATGAGAAGTTGAAAGCAGTCATCGAAGCCGGCGGCGTGAAGGCGCAAGTGCGTGCGCGCTTCACCGTCGCGCGCAGCAAGTTGCGTCGCGCCGCCGCCGATGACGCTGCGTGGGCCGAGTTCGTCGCGCAGAGCGAAGGCCTGCCGATTCCCCCGACGCGCCCCGCGAACGAAACCGAAATCGCTGCCATCGACGCCACGCTCGAGAAGACCGGAGAAGCCGCTGCTGATGCCGCGCTCGCTCGAGCCGTCGCCGGAGTGAAGGCGGGCATCGACGCGCAGCGCCCGAAAGCGATGGAGACCATCGACAAGGTGGACCGGGCGTTGAAGGACGGCTTCACGGTCGCGGTGGTGCAGGTCTATCGGCTGGCGTTCTTCCTCGCGGTGCTGGCGTTCCTGCTGACGATCATGCTCCCGCAGCTGCCGTTGCGAGGGCGGCCGAGCGGTCCTCCAGTCGCTGAGTGAGGGTGTGAACTGCAGTGAACACCTCACCTGCGCGCGGCCACACCAGACCGGTGTACGAGCGGCGTTTTTCCCTCGGATCAGAGGGGATTGCGCGGTGGATCCACCCTTGCACTGGGGACCGGCATGGGTCGCCCTGCGCCGAAACTGAATGATCGAGCCGAGAAAGACCGCGCTCACGCCCTGGCCTTGAAGGGCAAGTACGACGACGCGATTCGCATCTACCGCGGGCTGCTGAAGCTGAAGTCGAACGACGCGGCGGTGTGGCAATCGCTCGCCGATGTCTGTCGCAAGCGCGGGCTGCTCGATGAAGCGGTGAAGGCGTATCGCACCGCGGCTGAGCACCTCGAAGCGCAGGGCCACGTGCCGCGTGCGCGGGCGGCGTTGGTGGTCGCGCTGCAGCTCGCTCCGGGAGAGCCGTCGCTGGTGAATCAGCTGAACGCGTTGCGTGCGGTGGCTCCGATTCCGGATCGCATGAAGCGGCACCTCGCGTTGGTGCCCACGCCTGCTGCTCCGCCCGTCGAGCAGATCGAAGAGATGGGTGACGACGACATCATCGATTCAGGAGAGCCGCTCCTTCCGGTCGTGACCGCCGCCAGGCCGCAGCGTGGAGCAACACGCGAAGCGACGCCCGTGTCCGCGCGTTCGCTGCTCGAGGAATTGCTCGACGGTGTTCCCGAGGCGAAGCCCGCTCCGACCCCGGTTGCGCGGCCAGGGCCCGCGAGCCGGGTTGCTCCGCCGGTCGAGGCGCGCGCGACTCCCTCGCTCCCGCCGGAGATCGCGGCCATCTTCGCGAGCCCTCCGACGGCCCCGCGCGCGGTCGTCACGGTCGACGAGCTCCTCGCCAGGCGCACCGGCTCGCAGCCGAAGTTGAAGCGCCCCAACAATCCGAACGCGCACGTGCCGGCGAAGATTGCCGCCATCTTCGCGAAGCCGCCCGCGCCTGCTCCGGCGAAGCGTCACGACACGCGTCCGCCTCCGCCGGTGCCGTCGCTCATCGACGACGACTCGCAGGACTCTGGGTTTCAGCGCGTCATCAATCACGTCTTCTCGGATGACGATGAGCTGAAGACCGACCCGTTCAACCCGCCCTGGGACGAGCGCAAGTGCGAAACGGTCGTCGCGCGTCCGCGGCGTTCGGCAGCGGCGATTCGCGGAGCGGCTCCCAAAGTGCCGAGCTACCCGCTGCGCTGATCAGGGCAGCCCGCCGTCACGCAGCGCAACGCGCACCGCGAACGAGCTGCGATTGGGTGCGCAGAAATCACCGACCATCGGGTTGTTCGGGCACTTCACGTCGAGCACCAGCGCGCCCTCGGCAAAGGTCACGGCGTTGACGCGAAGCCTGTTCGTTCCCGCGAGCGGCGCGGCCCAGCGCAAGCGCATGTTGTCGTCGAACCCGGCCACCACGACCTGCGCGCCGGCACCTTGCACGTTGTTCTGGAGCCCGGGGAGCGTCAGGCTCGCAGCCTCGAAGACCACGATCGGTCGATCGAGATCGTCGACTGTGATGGCGCCGATGCGCGCGAGCGGATTGGGGCCGGCGACGATGCGCGAGTTCGGGATGGCTGAACCGTCGAGGGAAAGGCGTGCGAGGCGGAAGAACTGATCCGTGCCTTTCCAGACGACGAACGGGTGACGGCGCGGCGCGAGCGACGAGGCGATGGCCATGCGCGCGTCGCGAACTTGCTGCTGATCTGAGAGCGGGAGTCGAAGGGGGCCGTCTTCGCGCGACCACGAGATGACCTCCCACTCGTTCATGGTGCATTCCGAGAGCTGCAGCAGGCGATGGTCAGGGTCGCCGTTCTGTCGGTTCTCGAGCGTCGTCACCACATCGACCGCGCGCGCGCCGCAGTCCACGCCCGCGGTGGTGGTGTCATCGGTCGCCGAGACCGAGCGCATGCCCGCGTCAGGGCCAAACGTGATCCACGAGAGTGTGCTGCCACCGTCCGGGAGTCCGAGCGACGTGACGGCCTTCAACGGTTCCGTGGGGAAGAGGTCGATGAGCCGCAACGGCGTGAAGAGCGTGAACAGACCCGCTCCGAAGGCGACGGGACCTCCATCAGGCGCTTGCGGCATGCTTCCGTTGCTCAAGCGCTCAGTGAACGGAACCAGCGTGAAGGGGAAGAGCACGCTCAACGGGCCCCGTTCGCCAAGGACGAATTGGCGCATCGCCTGATCCGTCGGAGCGCTCGAACGCCCACCGTCTTCGAGCACGTAGTCACCGTTCTGCAGGTCGAGGAGGACGATGTCGCCGAGCACCGAACCAACCGGAAACCCAACTCCGGAATCGGGCAGGACTTCCGGCCCGTCGAAGAGCTGCTCGAACTCGCGGAAGTGCACCACCAACCCACCACCGCCCGGGGTCAGCGTGCCGTTCCGCGGGTCGTAGTACATGGCATCGACCAGGTCGCTCTGGGCCCAACGCACTTCGAGCTGCTCGAGCCCTGCGTCGGGGGCCGGCCCGGCATCAGGCTCTCCTGCATCAGGCTCTCCGGCATCCGGTCCTCCGGCATCCGGTTCTCCGGCATCGCCTCCACCCGCGTCTTGCGACCCTGCGTCGGTGCTCGTCCCCGCATCACAGTTCATCAGGCGGCACCGTGCGTCGACGCCGAGTTGATCGAAGTTCGCGCAGCCGGCCAGGAGCAGCGACGCGAGGAGCGCGCACTTCATGGCCACACCCCGCTCAGTCCGAACGTCGCGCCGGTGGAGCTCAGCGAGAGCGACGCAGTCACGGGGCTCTCGGGCCACAGCAATGCCAGCGCCAGAGAACCCACGGTGGCGATTCCACCGCCGATCAACGCGGCGACGCCAAAGGTCTGGAGCGTTTTTCCTGACCGGACGAGCCCATCGATTTCGTCCAGCTTCAAGTCGGGCGCCGAACGCAGCCGGTCCGCCTGCCCCGCGCTGATTCCAAAACAGAGGCCGCCCACCGCGGTGACGCCGAGCGAAGCGGCGAACGGAATCCACCTCGCCGCTGGACGCGTCGCGACGGTGGTCACCCTCGGTTCGGGTTCGACCGGCTCGGGCTTTACGACCGGGTCCGCCTTCACGATGGGTTCGGGCTTCACGACGGGCTCGGGCTTCACGACGGGCTCGGGCTGGACCGGAACGACTCCGAACAGGCCGTCGAGGGCGACGCGCATGGGGCGCAGCGCCGAAGGCAGCTCTGGCGCGAGCCTGGCGTCGCTCGTCTTGATGGTGGCGTTCGAGAAGGCGCGCCCGTCATCGTCGATCGACAGCAGCGTGACGTTGAGAATCGCCTCGTCGAGCACCGCCGCCGCTTCCACCGTGATGAGCGCCGTCCACCCGCGCTCACGCGCTGCCTTCATCAGGCACGCCTTTTTTCCCGCACACGACGTGAGGTCTTCGACGCTCGCGAGCCTTGCAGCGCCCAGCTCAGCGCGAACCAGTTCGACGCGAGTGAGCGCCAGCGTGCGATTGACGCCGCTGCGCTGCGTGAGCACCACACCGCCCCTGGGACTTGCGGATGCTGCGAGCGAGAAGATTGCCAGCGAGACAGCGAAGGTCACCGGAGTCAGCTTGGCATTCCCGCTGGCGCGCGCAACTCAAGGCACCTCAGCCTCGAGCCGCGTCAGCGCGGTGTCGATGGAATCGAGCTTCGCGGGCGTCGAAGCGCCCTTGAGCGCCGATTCGAGCGCGCTGAGTTGTTGTTCGAAGACGGTGACGGTGTCTCCGCGGGCCTTTGCGCGGGAAATGCGCTTCTCGAGCTTTTTCAAGCGCGCGCGCAGAGACTTCCTGACCGAGTCAGGCCCGGTCACTTTCGTCTTCGCCGCGGCTCCGGCATCGGCGGCAGCCTCGACCGGCCTCGGCTCGACGGGTGTCGCCTCGACGGGTGTCGGCTCGACCGGCGTCGGCTCGACCGGCGTCGGCTCGACAGGCGTCGGCTCGATCGGCGTCGGCTGGACGGGCGTCGGCTCAATTGGGCGAGCGTCTTGCGGCGGTGTGGGCTCTGGCGGCCGTGCGTCGGGCGCCATCGTGCCCTCCGTGCTGGTCATCACCACGCCGACCACGCCAGCCACGACGAGGAGCGACAGCACGACGATGAGCGGCGTGCGGGAGCGAGGCACTTCGATGCGCTCCGTCGGCAGCCTGGCAGCCGCTGGCAAATCAGGAGCGGTGGTGATTGCGTCGGGGTCGGCGAGCACCTTGCGCAGCGCCGCGATTTCCGAACGAACGGCCGCGGCATCGGGCGGTCGATCAACCGGGCGTTTGGCGAGCAGGCGCAAGACGAACGCATCGACCATCGCGGGCAGCCCGGGCGCGAGCGCCGACGGCTTCGGCGGAGCCTCGTTCTGATGTGCGAGCAGCATGCGCGTCAGTGTCTCGTGCACGAAGGGCGGGCGACCCGTCAGCAGCTCGAAGGCGACGATTCCCAGCGAGTAGAGGTCCATCGAGGGCGCGGCGGCTTCGCCGTGTGCCTGCTCGGGAGACATGTAGGCCGGCGTTCCCAACACGGAATGGGCTGCCGTGTGAGGGCCGTTCTTGAGGCCGTCGACCTTGGCGATGCCGAAGTCGAGCACCTTCACCGCGCGGGTACCGTCGCTCTGCGCGGACAGGAAGATGTTGCTCGGCTTGAGGTCGCGGTGTGTGACGCCGGCGCGGTGTGCAGCCTCGAGCGCGGCGGCCACTTCGGAAATCACCTCGAGCGCGGTCAGCACTGGAACGCGCCGGCCCTCGGCGAGGGTCTGCGCGAGGAAGACGTCGAGCGGAGTTCCTTCGAGGAACTCCATGACGATGGAATGCCGGCCATCGGGCGTGGCGCCGAACCCGAAGACGTCGATGATGCCGCGGTGCTTCGCCGCGTTGGCAGCGCGCGCTTCGGACTTGAGGCGCTCGACGAGCTGCGGCTGGTCTGCAAACTCGGGCAGCAGCACCTTCACCGCTGCACGCCGACCGATGTTGGGTTCCTCGGCCTCGTACACCACGCCCATGCCGCCGACGCCGATGCGGCGTCGCAGCACGTAGCCGAGCACGCTCGTGCCCAGCAGCGGATCACGGATGCGCGTGGGGTCGAGCTCGGCGCCGGCTTCGTCGTTGGGTGGGGACACCAGGGCGCGCAGGTTACCCGGCTGGAGTCGCGCTGCTCGACTTCCCTTCGGCTAAGACCTCGCGCATGAGACTTCGACTTCTGGCGGTGGCGATGCTCGGTGCGGCGTGCAGCAGCGCGATGAACACGCCGTGCACCATGACGTGGACCGGCGGCGCGATGGGCACCGCCGACTGCACGGGCGCGGCGTCTGACGAGCTGCTCGCACTGCAGACCAACGCCAGCTCGCTCAACTGGCTCGTGAGCAAAGCCGACTCGCAATACCAGGCGTCGTTTCAGTACCAGGTGCCCAACCCGCCCGCCGACTCGTACTCGGGAGGCACCACTGACACGCAGTTCTGCATCGCCAGCCTCATCGGCGTGACGGGCACCAGCAACCCGGGCTTCTTCGCGCGCTCGCGAGAGAACACCTCGACCGGCTCGCCCGCCGTCGGGAGCTGCGGCATCACCTTCACCTCGAAGACCGACACCAGCTCGAGCTCGACCAAGCGCTTCACGGTGCACGGCACGGCGACGGCGACGCTCATCTCGGCCGCCGACGCCGGCGTGACGTCGACGCTCACCGTCACGTTCTGAGAATCAGCGGTTCTCGATCTTGCCGTCGGCGTGCCTGGCGAAGCGGCCCTGCTCGCGCGCGTGCACCGGGTCGTCTCGCTTCCACGGCCAGCCACCGAACTGCGTGCGCTGGTAGTCGGAGAACGCTTGCGCAATCTCCGCGCGCGAGTTCATGACGAACGGGCCGTACTGCGCGACGGGCTCCGCGATGGGCTTGCCCTGAAGCAGCAACGCTTCGGCTTCTCCTTCGCCGACGTTCTCGAGCACGGCTTCCTGTTCGGGGTCGAGCACGGCTCCGGTGCCGCGGTGGATGCGCTCGTCGCCGACCTTCAATTGCTGTCCGCCAAAGAAATACAGAACACGATTCGAATCGGCCGTGGCCGCGCGGGGCAGGGTGAACTTCGCTCCGGGCTGCAGCTTGAGGGTCCAGATGGCGACGTCACTGCCTTCGACGCTCGCCCACGACGACGGCGGCGGCTTCGGAGCGCGGGTGTCTCCGAGATTGCCCGCGATGACCGAGACGCTCGCACCGTCTCTCTCGATCGACGGAATGGTGTCGGCCCACAACATCGAGAAGTGGGGCTCGACCATCTTGTTCTTCGCGGGGAGGTTGAGCCAAATCTGAAACAGCTCGACGGGGTTGGGCGACTGCGCGTCGAGGAGCGGGAACATCTCGCAGTGGACGATGCCCTTGCCGGCGGTGAGCCATTGCGTGTCGCCGCGACCGAAGCGGGCGGTCGCTCCGAGTGAATCGGAGTGGTCGATGAGGCCGCGGCGCACGATGGTCACCGTCTCGAAGCCGCGGTGCGGGTGCTGCGGAAATCCCGGCACGGTGTCGCCGTGGTACATGCGCCAGCCGTCTTTGCCCTCGAAGTCGTTGCCGATGTTGCGGCCGGCGAGCGAGGTGGCGGGGCCGAGCTCGGCATTGCCCGCGGGGTAGTGGTCGTCGTGGTGCACGCAGAAGAGGAACGGGTCGAGCGTGGGCCACTGAAACTGGAGCGGCACGGTCTCGAGGACGAGCTTCTTTTTCTCGGATTTCTCGGAAGACATGCCGCCTTCAATGCAGCGCCTTGGGCCGTCGTGCAACCTCCGCCAAGCAAAACGGCGGAGGCGCCAGGAGCACCTCCGCCGCGGAGCTGAGATTCGTCGCCGAAATCAGAGGCCGTAGCTCACCGAGCCATCAGGCTTCTGCTGGAACCAGCGACCGGTCGAAGAAATGCTCACCACCGCCGCGAGCACCGCGTCCTTTTCCTCGGGCGAGAGATCGGGAGCGAGGTACGCCTTGCCCTGCTTGTAGTACTCGATGGTGGCGAGCCAGCGGCCATCGCGGCGGAAGTGGAAGCCACACGGCGAGAGACCGCTCGTCGTTCCGTCCGCGAAGTCACGCGTGCTGGCGAGCTCGAGCGTCACGCCGCCGAGCTTCGCGGTGCCGGTGAACTCCTTGCTGCCCGGCTGATCGATCGACAGCTCGAAGCCACCCTCGGACGTGCAGGTGTACGTGTGGCGGTAGTAGGCGATGAAGCTGCCCTTCGCGTCCTTGTTCACGGCGACGCAGTTCACGTTGCTGATGAACGGAGCGCCACCACGCTCGATGGTGAACTTGCGCTGCTGCGTCGTCTTGTCCATCAGGTTGATGGGGCCGAGGTTGATGGCGAGGCCGCGCTGACGACCGCTGTCGACCTGGCGAATCTCGAAGTCGAAGACGCGCGTGCGGTTCTTCTTTCCGCTGACCTCGATTGTGTCGGTGGAAGGCGAGGTCTGCGGAGAGACCGGCACGTGAATGGAGCGATACGGAACGGCACACGAAGAAGCGAGAGCGATGACGAGCGACGAGAGGGCGATGCGGTTCATGTTTTCTCCTGTGAGGGGTTGGCGCGACAGTGGGCGCGAGTTGCGCGGCGCGTGCCTCAGCCAAGTCGCTGGATTCGTTGCGCGATCGATCGTTCTGAGCGTCCGCGGAATCGAATACGAGGCTCTCCCGTGAGACTGCTCTTCCTCACAGCGTTGGCGGTGACGGCGTGCGCGCCGGCGTCGATCGCCGAGGGCGAACCCGACGAGCCGTGCACCGAGAGCGACCGCGAAGTCGTCTGCAAGCCGCGCATCGCGAAGGTGATGGTCAACGGAGTCGCCCGCGACGTCTTCTGGCGCGAAGGCCTCGGCGAAATGCCCGCGGGTGGCCGCCCGGTGGTCGTCGTCTTTCAAGGCAGCTTCTTCGGTCCGCCCTCGACGTGGAACAGCGTCTCGCGCGACCTCGCGTTCGGCGGCTTCTTCCAGGCACAGACACAGAAGCGATTGCTCGAGCACGGCTTCACGGTGGTCGCTCCCGCAGCCGTCGCCGGAGTCGCGTGGCAGACCAACGCCACGATTCCCTGGGACACCACGACCGACAAAGTGCTGGTCGACAATCTCCTCACTGCGCTCGACGACGGCACGTTCGGCACCATCGACGCATCACGCCGCTACGCGACCGGCATCTCGAGCGGCGGCTACATGACCAGTCGCATGGCGCTCAGCTACGCGGGGAAATTCCGCGCGCTCGCCATTCACGCAGGAAGCTGGGCGACGTGCATCGGGCCGGCGTGCGTGTTGCCGGAGTCACTGCCCGCTGATCATCCACCCACGCTCTTCCTGCACGGTGAGAAGGACCCGACCGTGCCGCTCTTCACGGTGCAACCCTACGTGCAGAAGTTGAAGGACCAGGGCACAACTACCGAGCTGATCATCGATGGGCTCGTCGGCCACCAGTGGATTTCGGAAGCGCCCGAACGCACGACTGCCTGGTTCGAAGAGCATTGAAGAGCATTGAAGAGCACTGACGGACCGCCGCGCGCGTGATGAAGTCCGCCTTCGGATGGCGATTCGCAAGGTCGGTGACTGCCGCATCCTCGGCCCGCTCGGCAAAGGCGGCATGGCGCAGGTGTACCGCGGCGTGCACGAGGTGCTGCAGCGCGAGGTCGCCATCAAGGAACTCACGCCCGACGCAGCGAAGAGCAACGAGCAGCTCTCACGCTTCAAGCGCGAGTCGATGGCGCTCGCCGGCTTTCATCACCAGCACATCGTCACGCTGTTCGATCTCATCGAGAAGAACGACGGCCTGTACATGATCATGGAGCTCGTCGACGGCCCGACGCTCCAGGAGCTGATCAAAGAAGCCGCGCTCCCACCCGAGGCCGTCGCCATCATCGGGCTGCAGCTCGCCAGCGCGCTCGAGCACGCGCACTTCCACCGCGTCGTTCATCGCGACCTGAAGCCCGGCAACGTGATGATCAACTCGTGGGGCGACGTGAAGCTGATGGATTTCGGCATCGCGCAGCAGGAAGACCTCGATCGCCTCACCAAGACCGGCATGGCGGTCGGCACGCCGGCGTACATGTCTCCCGAGCAGATTACGGGTGGTGCCGTCGACGCGCGGTCCGACATCTATTCGCTCGGCGTGATGCTCTTCGAAGCTTTGAGCGGGAAGCGCCCGTTCAACGGCCAGAACCCCGGAGAGGTCTTCGCCGCCGTCACCACCGGTCGCCGCGAGAAGTTGAAGAGCGCTGCGCCGAAGGCACCGAAGGACCTCGTCGCCATCATCGAGAAGGCGATGTCGCTCGAGCCGACGTCGCGCTTCGTCGACAGCACCTCGCTGCGGCGTGCGTTCGAGTCGCTGTTGCAGCGGTTGGACCGCTCCCCATCGGCGGTGCTCGTGGCGTTCCTGCGGGCGCGCAAGAAGATCACCGAGACCGAAGCGCTCGCGCGGCTCTCGCAGACCGAGCTGACGCAGTTCTCCAGGCTCTCTCCGGCTGAGCTGCGCACGGTGCGTCGTCCACGCTGGGGCATGGCGCTCGCGTTCGGCGCCCTGCTCGGAGCGGTCATCGCTTCCTTCGAGCAGTGGTGGCCGCGGCTGCACGCGTGGCTGGGCACGCTGAAGTGAAGACGTCTTCGCGCGAGGCCGCATGAGCGTCACGTTCCCGCAGGAGTTCGAAGCGCTCTTGTCGAAGGAAGGCCGACGCGTGCTCGCCGGAGAGAAAGACCACCCTGCGGTCGGCGCGTTGCAGCGCGGGAGCTTCCTCGCGGCGCAGGGGCTGCTCGACACCGCACAACTGCCCGCGCTCACCAGGCTCATCAGCGAGACCTTCAGCGACCTGACGGTCGAGATGGCTCGCGTGCTCCCGCCGGCGAACCTGTCGAAGGTGCCGTTCGAAGACACGCTCCCCAAGGTCGGGAGCATGCGGACCGTGCCGTCCGACGGCCCGCTGGGTTTCATCGCACGCAAGCTCAGCGACGAGATCGGCCTGACGAAGATGTGCTTCAGCGAGAGCTTCCACCGCTTCTGCGAAGCCCTCGCCGGAGAGAGGTTGGCGCCAGTGAACAGCGGGCAGGTGCTCAACAACCGTCGCGGTGACTACGCCGGCCCGCACACCGACCACCACCCCGACGACGCGGCGCTCGAGAATGGGTACGTCGACGTGCATCTGACGTTCTGCACGCCCGGCGTGCGCGAGCAGTTCATCGTCTACCAGCGCGATGGCCACCTGAGCGCCATCGAGCCCATCGCCGTGAGCGGCACCATCACTGCCTACCGGTTGCCGCTGTGGCACTACACGACGCCGCTGCAGACCAGCACTCCGGAAGACCGGCGGTGGTTGGTGCTCGCGACGTTCCCGTTCGCCCCCGCGCCCTGAAGAAAGTGAGAGTGACTCTCACTTCTTTCCGCTCTTCAGCGGAGCGCCCGCGGCCTTGAGGTTGAGCTCGGTGATGTCGGACCGCAGGTAGTTCGCGAGCGGCTTCTCGAGCCTGGTCTTCGCGGCGGCGGAGCCTCCGGTGCCGGCGAGCGCGGCGGGGCCGGTGGCGTTGAAGAGCGCCGGTCCGTTCGCCTGCGCGCCCCAGTAGCGCTGGCACTGATTCACGTCGAACGGGTACTTGATGATGTAGCGGCCCTGGAAGCGGTTGGCCTTCGCGGGCCCGGTCTTGAGCTGCTCGGGAACTCCGCCCGCGACCGGTTCGGCGGCGTTGAAGACGAGGTCGTCGGTGAGCGATTCCTTCGAGTAGCGCAAGTGCAGTCGCGTGAGCGTCGCTTCCTGCGTGAACCTGGCGATGTCTTCGTCGGTCTTGAGGCCCGGAATCGCGTCGGCGCCGAGGTACTTGGCGAGCGGATCATCGACGGGCGAGGGCGGAGGGCACGGGTCGCACGTCACGCCATAGATGCCGCCACCCACCATCACCTGCGGCGGCGGGAGCGCGCCCTTCCACGCGAACTCGGTGACGCTCGCTCCGGCGTTGGCGGCGAAGGTCTTTTCCATCAGGTCGGCGTAGATGGCGCCGAAGTTCGCCTTCGCTTCGGGCGTCAGCTGCACGTTCGACGGCACGAAGACGTTCTTGCGATTGGCGAGCTCGTAGCGCTGTTTGGCGATGACGTGAACGATGAGGTCTTGCGAGCCGCTGCTGTTCACGAGGCCCAGGCGCACGGGCAGCTCGAACTTCTCGGAGTCGTAGTGGAAGCGCAGCGGCGAGAGCACCGCCGCGCCGCTTTCCCCCCTTGCGCCGTCGCCCCCAGGGGCTTTGTCGAACGTGACCTTCTTGGTGTTCACGCGCGCGACGAAGAACTTCCAGTTGTTCTGCACGTACGGCTTGAGGAGCGGCTCGGCGTTCGCGGGAATCTTGTACTTGTTCTCCTTGAGCCAGATGTCGAGACCGAGCGCGTCCTTCGCGGAGAGGATGACGATTTCGTACTCGCCGACCTCGAACCTGGCCTCGACCTTCACTCCGAGATCGCGCGGCGGTCGGCCGCCGCCACCGGCCGAGTACTGCACCGAAGCCGTCGCAGGCACGGGAATC
>JAEUJS010000196.1 GCA_016792935.1 Archangium sp.
CATCGCTCTGCAGGTTCGTAGCGACCTGTAGCGACTCAACTTGCACAGCAAGCTGATTGGGATCACCGGAGACCACACATGCACGACACGACGACGTTGGGCCCCACTGTCGAGGCCAGCAGCACACCGAACCACATGGACCAGAAGAAAGAAGGAGAGGTCGTCAGCACCCACGTGCTCGTCGAGCAGGAGAAGGTCGATCGCCTCCGCGAGCTCAGCAAGCGCACGCGCATCGCGCAGAGCGAGTACCTGCGTGAAGCCGTCGACGATCTGCTCAACAAGTACGAAAAGAAGGAGCCGTGATGCCTCCCCGCCCTGCTCCGCAGAACCTCAGCGCGCTGGTGCCCACGTACGACTTCACGGGCCGGCGTGTTCGCTTTGTCCCGCCGCCTCCGGCGAAGCCCGAGGTCGAGGCGTCGCCGTTGCTCTCGGCGATCCGCGCGTATCTCGAGCGCGCCTGATCAGCGAGTGAGCCCGACCGGCGACGAAGGAGCCGTCTTCGCGCGCAGCGCGGAGGGCCCACGAGCGCATGAAGCGGTTCAGCTCGCCTTCGGTGGCGGATCACTCGGTGGTGGAGCGTCTCTTCGCGCGCGCCACCGATTGATGAGCACGCCGACGATCACGATCACCACCAGCGCGATGATGACGTTGCGTTCGCCGTGCGCGATGCGGGCGAGCAGCGAGTCGATGTCCGCTCCGAAGTAGTAACCAAGCACCACGAAGATCGGCGCTGACGCGAGCGCTGCGATCGAGTCGTAGATCATGAACTTCGCGTAGCTCATGCCGACCGAGCCCGCGGTGAAGTACGTCACCGTGCGAACGCCGGGCAGGAAGCGCGCGATCATCACGATCTTCTCTCCGTGCTTC
Organism: Archangium sp.; assembly: GCA_016792935.1. Taxonomy (GTDB): domain Bacteria; phylum Myxococcota; class Myxococcia; order Myxococcales; family Myxococcaceae; genus Archangium_A. Next base: position 868 of record JAEUJS010000196.1, read on the forward strand.
TTGAAGAGCTCTTCGACGCGCTGCCGCCGCTCGGGCGTGATGATGCGCTTCAAGAGCCCGGGCACGCGCCCCTGAAAGCGCCGCCCGAGCGAGAACATGATCGAGTCGCCGATGATGATCCCCAGGTAGCCGATGGCGATCATCACCCACAGGTTGGCCTGACCGCGGTGCACCAGCACCCCGCCCATGACGAGCGGAATGTCCTCAGGCAACGGCAAGCCAAAGCCCGCGGCGAGCAGGATCACGAAGACCAGCCCGTACGCAGTGAGGCCCGCAGTGCTCCCGAGGAGCGCGATCAGCCAGTCCTTCACCTAAGGGAATCCCTTCAACGGGCGAACCTGCGACTACTTCTTCGCGGGGCGACGGGTCTCGAGCTTCTGCATGGCATCGACGACGATGGTGTCCAGCGGCTTGCCCTCGTCGAACATTCGCGCGATCTCGCGGATTCCGAAGTACCCCTTCGAATTGGCAGCTTCCCAGGCCGCATCGGGAGCCTCGACGGCGCGCAGCGCGATGGCGTTGCAGATCGCCGCCGTCGCGTATTCCTGCAATGACTGATCGGTGACACCGGCGAGCTGCGCTTCCTTGAGCACCGGCACCCCACCCGCCCACTTGCTGACCTGCTTGGCCACCGCGGGCTCGACCGTCAGGCGCGCGTACTCGCGAATCACGCCCTCGACGTTCGGCTTGTCGCTGGGGCCGACGATGATGAACGCCTCGCCGGCTTCTCCAGACACCGCACGGACCTGATCCTGCGCGTCGAGCAGGTTCACCACGATCAGCGCTTCCTGGTTCTCCGGGACCTTCAACATCACGCGCGCGCGGTTGAGTGGAAAGTCGGTGCCGCTGAGGTAGCCCTTGAGTGACTTGCGGTACTCGACCTGCACGCTGGCCATCAGCTCCTCGAGCTTCCAGCCCGTCCACGCCTTCGCGAGGAGCTGCTCGAGCCCCTTGAGCTCTGCCAAGTCCTTCGCCTTCGCGCCCGCGGCAAACGGCGGCTGATCGCTGGCGACGACGTACGAGAGGTAGCGGCGAATCGCCGTGGGGTGCGCGTCGAAGAACGCGTCGGCCGCCTTGCGCACCTCGGGGTCGCCACCGATCACGCGCCCGCGGACCTGCTGACGCACCGGGTGGTACACAACGCGGGGAATCGGATCTTTCCGCGTCACCGGGCCCTGGTCGAAGCCCATGGCGTTGAAGATCGCGAACAGCGTGAAGACGCGCTCGTCGTTGCGCAGCTCGACACCCTCGCCCGTGTAGAGGCTGGCGAACCAGTCACCCTTCGAGCCGGCGAAAGCGGGAGCAGCGACCAGCGTCAGCAGCGCGATCAGACGAATCATGCGAGCGAGGTAACCCACGGGCGATGGCCCTTCAAGCCGTTGTTTTCGGGGCTCCCGCCCCTCGTCGGAACCTTCGGGTGGAGTCAGCGCGCCACGAGCGAGCGCAGCGCTTCTTTGTTGGCGGCGACCTTCATGCCGAAGTGGGTACAGATCGCCATCAACAGCTTCATGCAGGCCTGCGGCTTGGTGGCCACCAGCTTCTGGAAGTCGGTCTGGCGAATCTCGAACGCGGTCACGGGAGAGCCGGCCGTCGCCGTGCACAACCGCTGCCCCGGATTGATCAACGCCAGCTCGCCGAGCCAGTCGCCCTTGCTCAATTCTCCGAGCGAAAGATCGCCGCGATCGCCCTTCGTCGAGAGCGCCACCTTGCCGTCACCGATGACGAGCATCGAGTCGCTGACCATGTTCTCGGCAAAGATGATCGCGCCCGGCGGGTACGTCTTGGGCGTGCAGATCCCCGCGAGGATCTGAATACCCGTGTCCGTAAACCCCGAAAGAAGCCCGCAGGCGCGCAGCGCTTCAGCTGCCGTCATGGCGCGCAAACTACCACCGCTACGTCAGGAGGAAGATTTTTCGCCCCGGCTGAATGTCGGTGGACTCAGGGGCAATCGATCTTCGCTTCCTTCGCCAGATTGGCCGCCGTCTCCGAGCCGAGGCTCTTCGCCTGGCAGAGGTCGATGCGCATGCCGACCTGATCGCCTTCCTTGGCCCTCAGCTTCGCCCGCAGCGTGTAAGCCGGCGCGTAGTCGACCTTGGCGCCGATGAGGCCGTCGATCTCCTTCTTCGCGGCGTCGAGCTGATCGGTGTTGAGCAACAGGCCAGCGAGCTTGGCCCGGTTGTCGAGCCACGTCGGAGCGGAGTCACGTGCCGCCTCGAGCTGTTTGCGCGCCGTCGGCACGTCGTTCTCGGTGATGGCGATCATGCCAGCGAGGTGCTGCGCCGCCGCGAAGCCAGGACAGGCGAGCGCGACATCGAGGCTGCTCTGCGCTTTGCGCTTCTGACCGAACGCCGCGCGCGCGTGGAGATAGGCCGCTTCAGCCGATGGCTTTTCAATCAGCGCGAGCTTGTCGGCATCTTTGACGACCTCGGCGAGCTGCGCAGCGTCTTCGGCGCGACGGCACCCGGCGGGCGGGAGCGGCTCATCCCACGCCTTGTAGACGCCGTTGAGCGCCGCGAAGGGATCACCGCCGGTGGGATTCTGAACCGTGGGGTTCTTCGGATCGTCGGTCTTGCCCGTCGTGCCGTTGCCGCGCGTCGCGTACCAACCGCCGACGCCGAGGAGCGCGACGAGCGCCACACCGCCGGCGATCAGCGGCACCTTCGAACCACCAGGAGCGGCCTCGGCCAGAGGAGCAGCTGGAGGAATCGCGATTCCTGAGTTGGTCTGTCGCAGATTCGTCGGCAGCTGCGGAGCGGGTCGCAGCCCCGAGGTGGACGAGACGACAGGGTTGAGCGCAGGCTTGCTCCCCGTGGTGCTCGAAGACGACTGCCCCGCGGCCGCGCGCTTGTCGGCGTACCAGGTGAGGATCGCGACGACCGAGTTGAGCGAGCCGACGACCTCTTCCTGCCCGACGCGCACGCCCGAGTCTTCGAGACTGCCGGCGTGATCGTGCGACGAGAGGTTGCCCCACGCCTGCACGGTGCCCATGTGCGCGAGGATGTTGGTGGGAATGATCCCCGCGTTGGCCTGCTGCCGGAACTTGGTGACCAGCTCGTCGAGCATCGCCTTGCCCGGCGTCTGCTTGAGCTCGTCGGTGACCATGGAACGCAAGATCGTCTCGAGCACGAGACGCGCGTTCTGCATCACGCCCTTGTAGTCACCGGTGCGGCCACGATTGACCATGGCCTCGATGTCTTCGCGCGCACGACCAAAGCGCGGAGCGAGATCGGCCAGCTTCCCCAGCAGCGGTTCGATGTCGACGGACATGAGGCGCGCTTCGCTACTTCGTCAGCGACAACAGATCCAGCTGCGCGACCTTGAAATCAGGCTGTTCCTTCACCACCTCGCCCAGCAGCTTGGTGGCGGTGCCCTTGTCCTTCTTGTCCTTCGCCTGGAGCGCCTTCGAGTATTTCTGAAAGGTCTCGCCCGAGAGCTTGAAGGCCTTCTTCGGAGGCTCCGATGACGCGCGGGGCAGCACGCCGATCTCGAGGAGCTTGGCGGTCGCCTTCTTGACCAGCTCTTCTTCGCCGGCGACGACCTCTCCCTCGGCGACCGCGATCTTCCCCCAGGCCCAGGTGTTGGTGGTGTTGGGAGCGACGAGGCGCGCGTTCACGTAGATCTGCTTCTTGGCCTTGTCTCGCAGCAACATGCCCACCAGGAGGTACTGCGCTCCGAGGACCTCGCCGACCTTCGCGAACGACTTCTTGTCGGCGAACCGCGTCTCACCCAACTTGAGCTCGCTCATCACGTCTTCGAGCCGCTCGCGTTCGATGACCTGCAGCTGCTCGTTGGCCGCAAAGTCGGAGATCAACATCGAGGCGAAGCCCTTCGAGAAGTCGACCAACTCGGCGTCTCCGGGAGGCGCGTCGAAGTAGAGCACCGCGAAGCGCGGACGAACTCCGGCGTCCTGGGCGAAGGAGGAACCGGCCAACAGCAATGCGAAAAGGACGAGTGCGCGACGCATGTGAACGCTTTCTAACTGAACACCCCAGCGGCTGTATGCTGCGCACGAAATGACGGTGAGGGGTGCCTGAGAAGATGGATGCTGCGCTCGCCTCGACGCTGGAGGCACTCCTCGATTCAAGCCGTGTGAGCTGGAGCCGCGAGCGCGCCGCGTTCGGGCAGGAGCCCAAAGAGAACGAGCTCTTCCTCGGCGTCGGCAGCCGTGACGCCGCGCTCGAACCGCACCCGCGCATGTTGTCGTGGAAGTTGCCGCAGTGGCGCACGAAGAACCTGCGCTCGGCGACCGAGGCCGTGCTCGCCAGCGGCCCCAACCTCGACGCGATGAAGTTGCCGGTCACGTTCTGGCAACACGACCCGACGCTCGATTGCCTCTCCGCAGCGGTGCTGGCGACGTACCGCATCCTCCACAAGCGCTGGCCCGAGCAGCTCGACGGACTCGCGGAGTACGTCAGCGAATGGGAACAGGGACGCACCGAAGCCGCGGGCCACTACGCGCGCGCGCTGGCGAGCGTCTATTACGGATCGATGCAGCTGTTCCGCACGGACACGGGCGCGCCCGCTCCGGAGTTGACGACGCTGCTGGTGAACGTGCTCGACGCGAAGCTCGATCTCGACGGGCTGCGCGAGCTGCCGAACGCGCTCATCTCCAGTCGTGTCGCGCGGCGCTTGAAGGCCGACGCCGATC
>JAEUJS010000218.1 GCA_016792935.1 Archangium sp.
CCCCTTCGCGCGGGACCACACGTTCGCCGCCTGCCCCGTCGGCCACACCGCGAGATCGATCACCTTGCGCCCCAGAATGCGCCCCTCGTCGAAGGCGGCGATCTCGATCACCGCGCGCGCGTCGCCTGCACGCACCGCGCATTCGAACGCGAACTCTGGAGGGCTCACCGCGTCGAGGGTGCGGCATTCCGCCGAATCGAGCGCTCCCTGGTTGATGCGCGCGCTGATGCGATGTGCACCGCCACGCCCCAGACGGCCACGCAGCTCGACGGTCTTCATGTCTTTGGTCGCGAGCGGCACGGGCTTGCCGAGAATCGCTCCCGCCTCGGACGTGACCAGCACCAGCACCGCGTTCTCTCCGTCGCGGAAGGCCGCGATGCCGGCGAGATCGGCGCTCTGTCGCGCGGCGTACTTGGTCAGCTCCGCCTTCCATTGCGCGAACCATTCGGCGTCCTTCACGTCTTTGGGCACCGTGCCGGAGAGCGTGTTGATCGAGACGTGCCGCGCCGTCGTCGCGCAGCGGAATTCCATGAAGCGCTGGAGCGAGTGGCCGGGGAGCTGCTTTCGCTTCGCCTCGTAGCGCGCGATCTCCCGAGCGAGGCAGCGGTGATCTTCCGTCAGCCCATTTGCGAAGCGCGGGCCCGCGGCGACCAACGCCTTTTCCCAGTCGGAAGTCGCGGGCACCACGGTCGCGTCGAGCGAATCAGGGAACGGTCCGGCGAGCTCCCACGCGTCGACGACGTCGCGCCCGAGCTTCGCCGTGTCGAGCTTCGGCGGCTTCTGCGCCAACGTCTGAATCTCAGTGCGCGAGGGAAATTTTTCCTCGGCCATCGTCGTCGCTGACGCCCACTTCGGCGTCGTCGCGCAACCACTGCCCACCACCAACACCACTGCCACGAGCCATCGATTCATCTGCTTCATGCGTACGCCCCCCACACCTCGTTCACTCTTCGGGAACCTGCACACTCAACGGAGCGACGAGCTCCGCCAACTTCACATCGTCGATCGACGACGGCACCGCTGACAACAACTCGATCGTTCCTTGCTGCTCGCTCATGTCGGTCCACACGAGGTCGGCCGACTGGAGCTTCTTCTCGAACGCCTCATCGAGCGCACTGGACTCGCCGACGAAGACGCGCGGCCGCCGTGTGCTCTTCGTGCGCAGGAACACGCCGCGATACAGCCAGCGGTGTCCTCCTTCGGTCTCTTCGTCGTCGGGCCCCTCGTTGAGCGGCTGGGCGTCGAACACCCACTCGTCATCGAAGCGTGAACGTTCCGAGGTCTCGTAGCTCAGCGACCGAATGCGCGCCGTCACCGGTCCCGTGCGCAGCGCCGGAAAATCGTCGGTGCCGTCGGCGGTGTCGATCGAGATGCGGCAGCGCGCCCAGGCTTCGTCGATCGGCCCCTCTCCTTCGTCGGGTTCCATGCCCATCGACTTCGCGACGGTGCGAACGCGGGCCCAGTCGCCGGCGATGGTGGCCGCGGTGCACACGTCCCAACCGTCCGACGCATCGAGCGCGTCGAGCGCCTCGAGCCTCGCGTGCAGCTCGAGGGCGCGCTTCGCCGCGGTGAGATCGACCCCGGGCTTCAGCAGCGACCGCGCGAGCCAGCGCAGCGCACCTTCGTCTTCCGGGTCGACCGCCAACACCTTCTCGAAGGCAGCGATGGCCTCGTCGCGCCGCTCCACTTCGAGCGCACGCGCGCCACGCCAGTACGACGTGACCGCGCGCAGCACGGGATCCGAGATGTGCTCGAGCACCGAGGCCTCCCACGCCTCGAACCGCTCCGGAGCCGACTGCAGCAACAACTTGCCGGCGCGGTGGAGCAGCGGCGCGTCGACCTTCCCCACCCGCACGCGTTCATCGATCACGCGCAGCGCTTCTCCCTCGGCGCCGACCGCTTCCAGCGCGCGCACGAAGTTCATGATGAGCGCCGCGTCGTCGGGCCAGCGCGCGAGCGCGGCTTCGAGCAGCGGCAGGTCGGTCTCGGCGTCGAGCTCACCTTCACCCAACGCCGACAGCAGCGCCTCGGGCGATTCGTGCTTCAACTCCGGAAGTTGGAGCTGCGAGAGCGCCTTGCCGCACGCCGCGAACTTCTCGGGCGCACCGAGCGGGCGGCGCAGTCGCGGGAGCGCGCGTTCCATCATTCGCAACGCGTCGCGCGCGGACCAGGCCGACTTGCGTTCGACGGCGAGCTCGAACGATCTCACCGCCACTTCGAAGAGCGTGCGCACCGAGCCGTTCGCGTCGAGCCGCTCGCACATCGCGCGCAGAATTCCGCCGAGTTCGCCGTCGTTGGGCATCGAGCCCGCGCGCACCAGGAGCACGGCGGTGTTGCTCCACATTCCGTAGAACTCGCAGGCCGACTTCCAGCGCTCCCATTCGGGAAGACCGTCGCGCGCTTCATCGAAGCGCTTGAGCCGCGCGAGGATCAGCGCGCGCTGCGTCTTGCGCATCAGCGCCTTCGACGGGTCGTCGTTGCGATCGATCGGCTTGTCGAGCAACGCGAGCGCCTCTTCGTTGCGCCCCAATTCACTGAGCATTTCGATGCGCGTGCGTTGGCAGAAGTCGTCGTGATCGTCGCTCCCGAGTTCGAAGTGTTCGTTGGCTTGCGACTCGATGAAGTCGAGCGCGGTCTGCGGGCCGTGCGCGTCGTGGAGCGCTCCGGCGTGTTCGGACGAGATGCAGTTGAAGCAGCCCCAGTCGGGGTTGATGCGCGAGAGCGTCTCGCGCGTCACTTCGATGCGTTCGGGCGCGTAGCCGGGGCCGTCGACGACGCCGTAGCAGGCAGCGAGATCCTGCACGGTGCACACCGACTGCGGGCACTTCGAGGTCTCGGGGCCGTGCGAGAAGTCGACGAGCGAGACGGCGTCACGCAGCGCGCTCTCTCCGTGGAGTCGGCCGAAGACGCGCGACTGCAGATCCCAGTGGCGGAAGTAGACCTCGAGCCAGGGATCGCCGTGCGCGCGGGCGAGCGCGAGCGCTTCGGGGACCATCGCGTCGAACTTCGCGTACTCGAGCGAGAGGGCGACGTTGGGGAAGCTGTAGAGGAGATCCGCGAGGCGATCTTGTCCGTCTTTTTCGAGTGCCTCGCGCTTGTCTTCAATCCACGCCCAGAGATCCATGCGGCGCACCATAGAGGGAGATCCCCTCTCCCGCCCCTGCGGGAGAGGGAGTCAGTCAGTCACTTCGGGAGGAGCACGCCCACCGTCGCGCTGAAGTCATCGAGCGCCGACGAGAGATCGACACGTCCCGATCCTTCATCCCAACCAGCCATCAAGGCGACGAGCGATCGCAACAACCGCGCCGCCGGAGCACACGCCTCCGCCCCACGCGTCCGATTCGCCAGCAGCGCGACGATCGCCGGAGCATCGAGGTTCACGTACAGATCCGCGTTCGCCTTCGCGTCGATCTTCTGCGTGTGCAGCCTCGCGAGCTTGAGCACCGAAGCGCCCATCCGCTTGTCGGCGTCGTCACTCTCGATGCGCGCCTTCAGCTCTGCCTCGCGATCGGGCACCAGAACGAGCGGCAACACGGGGGGATCGAAGCGAGCTGCGACCAATCGCTGACCGGGCCGCAACAACAGCTCTTCGAGGAACGCGCGCTCGTCATCCGCCAGGGTCGCGCGCTTGAAGACGTGCCGATTGCCCTGCTCGGTACCGAGCTCGACGACGACTCCACCGCGCGCGGTTGTGTACTCGTTGAGCAGCGACAACACGCCGTACCGAGTGCCCGCAGCGATCGGCAACTTCAGCGCGCGGAACAACATCTCCTCGAAGCCGCCGCGTGTGCCGAGCGAAACGAACGCCCGCCCCTGCCCGCGCCGCAGCAACTCGCGCACGCCGAGATCACCTTCCGAGGTCGGAACCGTGAGCTGCTCCGCGAGAAGCGTCATCAACCGCTCTTCACTGAGCGCGCAGCCGATGAGCGCTTCGTTGTGCCGCGACAACACGCGCCGCCACGCTTCGGGCTCATCACGCGCCACACGAGCGAGCCCGGAGATCAAACTCTCGGTGAGGTGCTGATGCGCCGCGTCCCACTTCGCGTCGCGTTGCAGATCTTCACGGCTCGCCGTCGGAGTGAGCTTGCTCGACTCCACCACGCCGCCGATG
>JAEUJS010000228.1 GCA_016792935.1 Archangium sp.
CACCGGAGTCAGCTGCGTGTCCGCGACGTACCACCGGTTCCAGTGCGAGAACGGTTCGCCACCAAACGGGTACTGACCAGTGCGCCACGCGTTCGGCCAGCGCCACCCACCGACTGCGGGCATGAGGTAGTTCGCGCCGAATCCTTCGAACGCGCTGCCCGACTTCGCGAAGCGCTTGAAGTGGATCGCAGCCGGATCAATCCGTCGATGGCAGTGCTGACACGGACCTTCCTTCGCCGGGTCACTGATGTACGGGTTGAACGTCTGCCCACTCGGAGGCGCCAGCACTTCACAGCCGAGCTGCTCGAGCGCGCGCGCTGCTCTCAGTCGTTCGCGTGGTTGACCAGCGAGAAAGCCAAAACTCGTGAGCATTCCCGCGGCAGGAATTCCGAGCATCGGCGTCGTGGTGACGCGCGGATCGTACGTGTACGCGCGGTCGGCGATGAACACGCGCGAGACGGAAGGGATGTCGAACTCACGCCAGGCATTCGCATCACCCGCGGTGTGCAGTGGATCGATCGGCGCGTTCATGAAGCGCGCGGGCTGCCACCACGAATCATCGGACAGCTGTGAGAGATCTCCGCTCTCCGCGCCCTGCATCACGTACGCGCTGATGGTGCGCGTGGTGCCGACGCTCGTGGTGCCGAGGATGAGGTCGGTGAGCGGCTTGTCGTGCCACACCAGGTGCGCGAACAGACGCGCCGGCTCTTCGGCGAGCTGCCGGCGTTGACCGAGCTGGTTCCAGCTCACGTAGTTTTCCCAGCCGGCGTACTGCTCGTAGTCGGCGTGGCAGTTCACTCCGTTGGGCCCGCAGCCGCAGGTGCCGTCGGGGCGGCCGTTGCAGCCGACGCTCGTCCAGTTGCCGTTGATGTTCACGATGCCGGCGTCGGCGGTGTTCGCCGCGCTGCCGACGAGCGTGACCATCGAGCCGGGCGCCCACCAGGGTTCGAGCGTGCGCTCTGAGGGAGCTCCGCCGTCGCGGAGCATGCCGTTGCAGATGTTCATCATTCCGCCTTCGAAGTCTTCGCGGACGTAGGCCCACTTTCCGGCGTGCATCGTCATCGCGCCGCAGCGCTGAATCGCGCGTTGTTGTTGCGGGCCGTACTCCGGCTCGTCGGCCGTCGGTGGAGCGAGCGGCACGTTCAACCAGTCGCGGCCCATCTCGAACATCGCCTGGTAGAAGCCGGGAGACGCGAGCGTGGTGTCGACGAACGTGTCGACGAACGCGCGCTGATCAGGAGCCGCGAGCAACGCTGCATATTCGGCATCGGTCGGCGGAGTTCCTCGCAGCGCCATCGCCGCACGTCTGAGAAGTCGAGTCGGAGGAAGCGCGTCGTCGAAGTTTCCCGCGTCTTCATCGGGCGCGTCGCAGAGCGGGCCGGCGTCGAAGCCTGTGCCTCCTCCGGTGCCGCCGCCTTCTCCACCGCCGGCGCCTCCGCCTGTGCCCGATGTGATTCCACCGGGACATGCGGACAGCGCGACGAGCATCAACAGCGCGAGGCCGAGTCGCATGCGCGCATCATGGCGTCTGGGCCCGCGCCGGGGAATGTCAGTGTCGCTCTGTAGAACGTCGCCCATGAACGAACTGAAGACGAACGAGGAAGAGTCGCTGTATCGGAAGGTCACCGGATTCATCGACGAGGCGCGTGGTCGCGTCGCGAGAACGGTGAACACCGCGATGGTCGAAGCGTATTGGCGCATCGGCCGAGCGATCGTCGAAGTGGAGCAGCGCGGAGAGCAACGCGCTGACTACGGCAAGCGTCTGGTCGAGCGGCTCGCCGCCCGGTTTCGCCACGAAGGGATGAAGGGAATGAGCGAAGTGAACTTGAAGAACATGCGGTTGTTCTTCCTCGCCTTCCCCTCAGGATCCTTCTCGCCTGATCGCAAGATGTTGAAATCAAAGCAGAACATTCGGCAGACACCCGGACGTGAGTCGGCTCGCAAAGACCTGAAATCAAAGGGAAAGACCGCTTCAATTCGCCAGACACAGACGCAGCTCGCCAGTAAGCCTATGAAATCAAAGGAGAACATTCCGCAGACGGTGTCTGCCGAATTCCATCCTGCGCTTTCGTGGTCGCACTACCTCCTTCTCGCACGCATCTCGAACGAGCAAGCGCGCGCGTTCTACGAGATCGAAGCGAGCCGCGAAGCGTGGTCACTCTCACAGCTCGAACGACAGATCACTTCGAAGCTCTTCGAGCGACTCGCGCGCAAAGGAAACGCCGCGGCACTCGCTGCGAACGGACAGTCGATCGCGAAGCCAGAAGACGTTCTGAAAGATCCGTTCGTCCTCGAGTTCCTCGAGCTCGAAGAAAATCCCGCCGAACACGAACGCGCACTCGAACAGCGCATCATCGATCGCATCGAGAGCTTCATGCTCGAGCTCGGCAAGGGCTTCTGCTTCGTCGGCCGCCAGCGGCGCATCACGCTCGAAGGAGATCACTTCTACGTCGACCTCGTCTTCTACAACCGGCTCCTGCGCTGCTTCGTGTTGATCGATCTCAAGATCGACAAGCTCACGCACCAGGACCTCGGCCAGATGCAGATGTACGTGAACTGGTTCGATCACTTCCAACGCGCGCAGGACGAAGGGCGCACCGTCGGCATCGTGCTCTGCTCCGACAAGAACGAAGCGATGGTGCGCATCACGCTGCCCGACGATCCATCGGTGCTCGCCGCGCGCTACGCCGAATTTCTGCCGAGCGAAGCCGAGCTGCTCGCGCGCGTGACGAAGGACCGCGAAGACGTCGAGCGCGCGTTGCGGCTGAGCAGTCCAGCGAACGAAGAAGAAAAAGGGAGCGAGCCCTCATCGGAGCCCGCTCCCCACACTTCGATTACTGCTGCTGCACCTCGTAGCCGGCCACGCTGAGCGCAGTGTCCGCGCGACCTTCACTGCGACTTCGCAGCGAAGTGACCAGCCCGAACGTCTTCGCCAACGGCAACGACGCGCGCACGACCGCCTGAGTGCCTTCCACCGTCATGGCGCTCACCGAGCCACGCCGCGAGGCGAGCTCTCCGAGCACCGCGCCGAGAGAAGCTTCAGGCACGTGCACCACGGCGTTGGCCATCGGCTCCAACCGCACGAGCCCGGCCTTCACAGCGGCTTCCTGCAGCGCGAGCGAACCCGCGATCTCGAAAGCCACCGCGCTGGAGTCCTTCGCGTGTGTCTGGCCGTCGAGCAGCACGGCTTCCACGTCCACGAGCTGGACTCCTTCGCGCGCGCCACGCATCAGCGCGCCCTTCACGCCTTCCTTCACCGCAGCGATCAACGGCGCCGGAATCACGCCGCCGCTCGTCTCATCGACGAACGAGAAACCGCTGCCCCGCGAAAGTGGCCGCACGCGCAAGGTGATGACCGCGAACTGACCCGGCCCACCCGACTGCCGCACGTGGCGGTATTCCACTGTCGCCTCGCCCTTCACGGTGTCGCGGTACGCCACCACTGGTGCGCCCGTCTTCACCTTGAGCCCTTCGCGCTGTTCGAGCTTCTCGAGCCAAATAGAGAGGTGCAGCTCACCGACGCCGCACAACACCGTCTCGCCCGTCTCGCTGTCGTACCGCACGCGCAAAGAGGGGTCCTCGAAGCACGCCTTGCGGAGCGCTTCTCCCAACTTCGCCTGCTCTTCCGAGGTGCGTGTGGTGAGCGCCATCTCGACGACCGGATCCGCCGCCGAGACGCCTTCGAGCTCGACCTTCAACGACGAGGCCGTCACCGTGTTGCCGGTGTGCGCTGACTTCAGGCCCACCAACACCGCGATGCTGCCCGGGCCCGCCGACTCGACCTCAGTCGACTTCGCGCCGTGGAGCTCAGTCACCTTCTGCACCCGCTCCGTCTTGCCTTCAGGTCGAAGCACGAGCGCGTCACCGGGATACACGGTGCCCTGGAAGATACGAGTCCAGGCCAATGCGCCCGAATGAACGTCGACTTCGGTCTTGAAGACGAAACCGCACAGCGGCGCTGATGGATCCGGCTTGAGCCCGTGTGGGAGCGGACGGTCTTCCGGTGAAGGAAGGCAGTCGACCACCGCGTCGAGCAGCGGCTGGATTCCGCGATTCTTGAGCGCCGCTCCGCAGACGACGGGAACGATCGCGCGCGAGAGACACGCACGACGCAACGCCGCCTTGAGCTGCGCGACGCTGACTTCTTCGCCCGAGGCCCACGTCTGCATGAGCACCGAGTCGTGCTCCGCAACGGCCTCGATGAGTCTGTCCCTGGCTGCGGTCGGAAGTGTGGTGCACGCAGTCACGTGCATCGTGCCGTCTGCATCGAAGCGAAGCTCACGCTGCTCGACGAGATCGACCAGACAGTCGGCCTCGACCTTCTGGAGCAGCACGGGCCGCGCACCGAGACGTTCACGCAGGTCGTTCAGACAGGCCTGCACGTCCGCTCCGGGAGCGTCGAGCTTGTTGATGAAGACGATGCGCGGCACGCGATGGCGCTCAGCTGCGCGCCACACGCTCTCGGTCTGCGGTTCAACGCCGCGTGACGCGTCGAGCACGATGACCGCTCCGTCGAGCACGCGCAGGGAACGCTCGACCTCGATCGCGAAGTCGATGTGTCCAGGCGTGTCGATGAGCGACAGCGTGTGTTCGCGCCACGTGATGGTGGTGGCCGCGGCCGTGATGGTGATGCCGTGCTTCCGTTCGACGTCGTCGTGATCCAACGCGGTGTTGCCGTGGTGGACCTCGCCAGCGCGACGAAGTTTTCCCGTGCGAACGAGCAGCCGTTCGCTGACGGTGGTTTTGCCTGCGTCGACGTGCGCGAGCACGCCGAACAAGCGTCGGGTGGTGATGCTGGTCATGATGGAACTCCATTGAGTTGAGGTGAACGAACGCTTCGTTGCAAAGCCGAACGCGCACACCGTCAGTCGGAGCTCTGTCTGGATCTCGAGGCCCCGGCTTCAGCGCGCGCGCACACCAGCCTCGAGCAACACCGGGTTCCTCAGCACCAGAGTGCTGATCTGGTTTCGCGCGGTGAGCGAGGTGGGCACGACAGGCTGAAGCCGGGGCCTCATAGGACCACCGTGGACGCAGCGGCCTCGCAGGGCTGACTGCCCATGCAATCGGCTGGAATCGACGTGCATCGGCGTCGATTTCCATGCGATCACATGGAAACTACCGACAAATCCATGCAATCAGCTGAATCAGGCGCTCAGACTCATGAAATTCAAGCCGATCGCCTTGAAACCACCACCCGATGCATCAACAATCCAGCCAATCGCATTGAACTGGAGCATCAATGGCACCGAAATCAGGCCGATCGGCAGGACCGCCCTCGTGGTTCGACGTGTTGGCCACGCAGGTGCGAACACGTCGCAAGCAGCTGCAGCTGACCCAGCTCCAGCTCGCCGAGCTCGCCGGGTGTGGCCCCGACTTCCTGTACGACGTCGAGCGAGGGAAGCCGACGCTTCGCGTGGACAAGCTCCTCGCAGTGCTGCACGCGCTCGGTCTCGAGCTGCAGGTCACGGGACGAGGGCTCCATGGCGGCTGACCCTCGCAGCGCTGAGCTGCTCAACGTCTTCCACAACTACGAGCACGTCGGTGTCCTGCGGCGATTGGCGCGCGGTTGCGAGTTCTCGTGGACGCCGGAGTACTTCGCGGCACATCGAGCGAATCCAGAAGGCCTCGCACGGCACCTTCCGTTCGCGAGCGCGACACTTCCGCACCCGCAGGACAATCTCCCACCGTATTTCGCCGGGCTGCTCCCCGAGGGACTGCGGCTCAGAGCCGTGTTGGCTCGCACGAAGACGTCGGAGGACGATCTCTTCACGCTCCTCGTCGCAGTGGGCTCGAACTGTGTCGGAGATCTCTTTCCCATGCTCCCCGGCGCGACGCATCCGCTCGAAGAGCGAGAGCACAAGGAACCGCTCGATCGCGTGCGCTTCTCCGAGCTCTTCGCCGCAGTGCTCGAGCACGACTCCGCGCCCATCGCCGGTGTTCAAGAGAAGCTCTCGCCTTCGATGATCAGCTTCCCGTTCGCCACCACCGGCAAGCAGTGGATCCTGAAATTGAACCCGCCTGAGCGCGAGCGGCTCGTCGAGAACGAGCACTTCTTCATGAACATGGCGGGCGAGTGCGGGCTCAACGTTCCGCGCACGCACCTCGTTCACGACAAGAGCGGAGCACCCGGCCTTCTCGTGGAGCGCTTCGATCGGATCCGCAAGAACGGGCGCTGGTTCGGCGTGAGACAAGAAGACGGGTGCCAACTCGTCGATCGCTTTCCGGCCGACAAGTACCGCATCAAGACCAGCGACCTCTTCGAAGCGCTCGAGATCTGTGTCGCACCCATCGCCTCGCGCGCGGCGTTCCTCGAGCAGCTCGCGTTCAGCTACCTCATCGGCAATGGAGACCTTCACGCCAAGAACGTCAGCGTCACGGCCGCCAACGGGCTGCTCCAACTGAGCCCCGCGTATGACGTGCTGTGTACGCGGCCTTATCGGGATCAATCCCTCGCGCTCGAGATCGAGGGCCGAAAGGACAACTTGAAGCGCAGAGATCTTCTCGCGCTCGGCGAGCGCTACGGTGTTCGAACGACGGCGACCGAAGATCGGCTCGACCGACTCCTCGAGGCTGCGCAGCCGTGGGCAGCTCGATTCGGCGAGCTCGGGTTCGACAAGAGGCTCACGAAGCAGATCAAGGATCAGTTCGACAAGCGATTCCGCGAACTCTCTCCTGTCAGGTAGTCCACTGACTCGTTGTTGATGCACTCGTTCGCCTCGCGCGGTTGGAACCGCGCGCTCTCGGCTAACGCCTCGACTGGCTCACTCGCTGATTGACGCGAGGGGGGCGGTTGGGAAATACCGGCCTATGCGCCAGCGAAAAACGAAGTTCATCTTCACCACCGGCGGCGTCGTCTCCTCTCTCGGAAAAGGCATGGCGAGCGCGTCGATGGGCGCGCTGCTCGAGAACCGCGGCCTCGACATCACGCTGGTCAAGCTCGACCCGTACATCAACGTCGACCCGGGCACGATGAGCCCCATTCAGCACGGCGAGGTGTACGTCACCGACGACGGCGCCGAGACCGATCTCGACCTCGGACACTACGAGCGCTTCACCAGCTCGCAGATGTCGCGGCTCAACAACTTCACGACCGGCCGCGTGTACCACTCGGTCATCAGCAAGGAACGGCGCGGCGAGTACCTCGGCAAGACGGTGCAGGTGATTCCGCACATCACCGATGAGATCAAAGCGATGATCCATCAGGCGGCGGAAGGCCACGAAGTCGTGCTCGTCGAAGTCGGAGGCACGGTCGGCGACATCGAGTCGCTCCCGTTCCTCGAGGCGATTCGTCAGATTCGCTACGACGTCGGAGCGGGCAACACCTGCTACGTGCACTTGACCTTGCTCCCGTACATCGCGGCGGCCGGAGAGGTGAAGACCAAGCCCACGCAGCACTCGGTGATGAAGCTGCGCGAAATCGGTATCCAGCCCGATGTGTTGATCTGCCGCACGGATCGCCAGATCAACCAGGAGCTCAAAGACAAGATCGCCATGTTCTGCAACGTGGACACCGGCAACGTGTTCACCTCACCCGACGTCTCGAGCATCTACGAGCTGCCGCTCGAGTTTCACCGGCAGGGGCTCGACGAGCGCGTCGCGGAGATTCTCAACATCTGGACGCGTGGACCCAAGCTCGAGAAGTGGGAACGCATCGTCGAGACCGTGAAGCACCCCGGCAAGGGCGAGGTGAAGATCGGCATCGTCGGCAAGTACATCGAGCTGAAGGAATCGTACAAATCGCTCAACGAGTCGCTCGTGCACGGAGGCATCGCCAACGAGTGCAAGGTGACGCTGGTGTTCGTCGACTCGCAGGAAGTCGAGACCAGGGGCGCGGAGGCGATGCTGACCGGCTGCGACGCGGTCCTCGTGCCCGGCGGCTTCGGCGTGCGCGGCACCGAGGGAAAAATCCAGGCGGTGAAGTACGCGCGCGAGAAGAAGGTGCCGTTCTTCGGCATCTGCCTCGGCCTGCAGATGGCGGTCATCGAGTACTCGCGCAGCGTGCTCGGCCTCGCCGGAGCCAACTCGCTCGAGTTCGACGAGAAGACGCCGCACCCCGTCGTCACCATCATGGAGTCGCAGAAGTCGGTCAGCGACAAGGGCGGCACGATGCGCCTCGGCGCGTACAAGTGCTCGCTCAAGGCCGGCTCGCTCGCGGCGCGGCTCTACGGCACTCCGGAGATTTCAGAGCGCCACCGTCACCGCTTCGAGGTGAACAACGCGTACCGGGCGAAGCTGGCGGATGCGGGCCTGGTGTTCAGCGGCATGAATCCAGAGCTCGATCTCGTCGAGATGGTGGAGCTCGAGAATCATCCGCACTTCGTGGGCTGCCAGTTCCACCCGGAATTCAAGAGCAAGCCGTTTGCTCCGCACCCGCTGTTCTCGGGCTTCATTCGCGCTGCGCTCACGCACCGAGATCGCAAGAGCGCTCCATGAGTCGCTTCGTCGCGCTGTTGGCGTTGTCGGTCGCGGTGACGTCGTGTGTGCCGCGAACGACGGCCTACAAGTCTGATCAGTGCGCGGAAGACTCCGACTGCGCGCTCGTGAATCCGTGCTGTGCGTGTTGCCAGGAAGTGCCGATGACGCTGGTCGACGCGCACACCGAGAAGGACCGCTGCACCACCGTCGTGTGCCGCGAAGAGTGCGTGAGTGATCAGTGCGCCGAGTCGAACAAGCGCGCGGCGTGTGTGAACGGTCAGTGCTCGGCCGTGCCGAAGTGAGCACCGCGCAGGAACTGTTCGCACGCATCGACGCGCGGCTGAGGGACTACCAACGCCCGTTCATCCGCCCGATGGGAGCGCTCACCCTGCGCTTCTCGGGCACGTCGCTCGCGCACGTTGGGAAGGCTGCGTGGGCTGCACTTCAGCAGGCGCTCTCGCGAGCTCCAGCGGAAGCGACGCGCTGGCGCGGAATGGTCGGTGGTAAGCGCTTCGCCGCACCGAAACCCCTCACGACGCTCGAGACGGTTCGCGGTGCGCTCGACAAGCTCAAGAAGCTCCCGAAGAGCGCGTTCCAGCTCTACGTGAAGGATGGGAATCAGGACCTGCTCGTTCCAGACACGTTCGCCCTGTCGCTGAGTCTCTTGTCCGACTGGCAGGAATCGTTCGCGACGGAAGGCGGCTTGCTCTCGGTGGCCGTGCCGCTCGAGAAGACCGCGTCGCTCGTCGAGCTGGGAGATCAACTCGTCGAGCTCTCGAGCGCCGAGGTCGCGTGGTGTGGGCCGGCGGTGTGGCTCGCCCCGCATTGTTTGTTCAACGGCTCGTCGAACGAGCTGCCCGACAACGCGAAGTGGCTCATCGAGTTGTTCGGAAATGATCCGCAGCTCGACGCACCGCACCTCTACTCGAGTCGCTGGCCCTTCACGGCGAACGAGGTCGAGCCTGATGTGTTCAGCGGCTTCCTCACTCCCTCGTGGACCATGTGGCTCGACGCGAAGCTCGCGAAGAAGGTGACCGGGTTCGGAACGCAGCGCATCGAGAAGCGGCCCAGGTTCACGCGATATCAGCTGAGCGACCGCGCACCGTTCGCGATGACGGAGCCGCTCTACGCGCAGTGGCGCGAGGGATGGAAAGCGCTCGAGCCCGTGCGGTTGAAGAACGAAGACGCGTCGCCGACGGCGAAGTACTTCCGCGAGAAATTCTCCGCCGCTTCGCACGCTGAGCTGCTCACCGATTGGCGCGCCGCGGCCGATTCAGCGGCGAATGCGCGCGAGAAGGCGTTCAAGTTGTTGGGCGAGCTGCGTCCACTCGCCGAGAAACAATCGCCGAAGTTGCTCGAGCTCGCAGCGGCGGCGCGTGAGTTCGTCGAGCCGGGCGAGTTGTGCTGGCTGATTCTCCCCGCGCTGGTCGAGATGGTGCCGGCAGGAAAAGCCGACGTCGCGAGCGCGCAGGTGTGGCTCGACTACGGCGAAGAAACCGGAGCGTGGCGCAGCATCGGCAACTCTCAGCAACTCACGC
>JAEUJS010000255.1 GCA_016792935.1 Archangium sp.
CATCGGCGCCGACGCGCTCGCCCTGCATTTGAACCCTGGCCAGGAACTCAACCAGCCCGAGGGCGATCGCGATTTCCAGCGCGGGTATTTCACCATCGCCGCGATCGCCAAGTCGTTCGGAGACCGCCTCGTGGTGAAGGAGACCGGGTGTGGCATCGCTCCCGACGTCGCGCGGCGGCTCATCGAGTGCGGCGTGAAGAACATCGACGTCAGCGGGCTCGGTGGCACGTCGTGGGTGCGCGTGGAGCAGCTCCGCTCGACCGGCGTGGCGCGCGAAGTCGCTTCGCAGTTCGCGGGGTGGGGGATTCCGACGGCTGCGGCGGTGGCCTCGGTGCGACGCGCGGTGGGCACGGACGTTCGCGTGGTCGCTTCAGGCGGCATGCGCACCGGCCTCGACATCGCCAAGGCAATCGCGCTCGGAGCCGACATCGGTGGGCTGGCGTTGCCGATCTTCCGTGCGCACCAGGAGGGCGGCGTCGCCGGCGCGCGCACGGCGGTCGAGACGCTCGTGGCGGCGGTGCGTCAGGCCTTCGCGCTGACGGGCAGCAAGTCGGCAGATGATTTGCGGCGCAGGCCGCGCGTGGTGACGGGCGAGCTGAAGGACTGGCTCGCGGCGTTGGCGTGAGTTGATCGCGCTCGACGGCGAGTCGCAGGCCGCGATCGGCGAGTCGGGTGGCGTGGTGAGTTGGGTGGCGGCGAGTCGCAGGGCGCGATCGGCGAGTCTGGTGGCGCGGCAAGTCGTGGCGAGGGCGGAAAGACGGAGTGCGGGCGCGGAGCGAAGGATGGCGCGGGCGGTGGGCGGAGCAGTGCAGGACTGGGCGGCGTTGAGCCGCTCAGAGAGCAGTTCGGAGGAACGATGGCGGACATGATCACGTCGAGGTTGTCGGGTTTTCACAAGCTGCCGGTCGCGGATCGACTGGGCACGGTGTCGCGCATCATGCGGCTGTCGGGCGAGGAGAGCGCCGCGCTGCACGGTGACGCGCTCACCATGGAGACCGCGAACCAGATGATCGAGAACGCCGTCGGCGTGTTCTCGCTGCCGCTGGGCCTTGGCCTCAACATGCAGGTCAACGGCCGCGACTACATCGTGCCGATGGCGGTGGAAGAGCCGTCGGTCGTCGCCGCCGTGAGCTTCGCCGCGAAGATCGCGCGCGAAGGCGGAGGCTTCAACGCCGAGGCCGACGACCCGATCATGATCGGCCAGGTGCAGGTCACCTCGTATGGCGACGCCGCGGTCGCAGCGAAGGCGATCGTCGATCACAAGGAACAGATCCTCGCGCTGGCCAACAGCTTCCACCCGTCGATGTTGGCGCGTGGTGGCGGTGCGCGGGAGATGGATGTGCGCGTGCTGCCCGCTCCGGAAGGCCCGAAGGCCGAGCCGATCCTCGTGCTGCACCTGTACATCGACACGCAGGAGGCGATGGGCGCCAACCTCATCAACACCATGTGCGAGGGCGTCGCTCCGTTCGTGGAGCAGGTGACCGGCGGCAAGGTGTACCTGCGCATCCTCTCCAACCTCGCTGACCGTCGCCTCGCGCGCGCGTCGGTGCGAATTCCCGTCGCGGCGCTCGCAGACTTCAATCTGCCCGGCGATCAGATCGCCGAAGGCATCGTGCAGGCGAGCCGCTTCGCGCAGGCCGACCCGTACCGGGCGGCGACGCACAACAAGGGCGTGATGAACGGCGTCGATTCTGTCGCCATCGCGACCGGTCAGGACTGGCGCGCCATCGAAGCCGGAGCGCATGCCTTCGCGTGCCGTGACGGCCAGTACCGCCCGCTCTCGACGTGGACGCTCGAGGAAGGTCACCTCGTCGGGCGCATCGAGCTCCCGCTGGCGCTCGGTACGGTCGGAGGGCCGATCAAGGTGCACCCGCAGGTGCAGGCTGCGCTCAAGGTGTTGCGTGTGTCGAGTGCGCGCGAGCTCTCGATGGTGATGGCGGCCGTCGGTCTCGCGCAGAACTTCGCCGCGGTGCGTGCACTCGGCTCGGTCGGCATTCAGCGCGGCCACATGGCGCTCCACGCGCGGTGCGTCGCGGTGACGGCTGGTGCTCGCGGCCACTGGGTCGAGCGCGTCGCCGATGCGCTGGTGAAGGTCGGTCAGGTGAAGGTCGACAAGGCGCGTGAAGTGCTGGCGCAGTTGATGGCGGCCCAGGCCGTCGAGACCTGACCGCGGACGCTTCAATTTCGAAACACGCGAGCTCGTGTTCGAGGAGTGCCGGTGCATCACGGTGACGGCCACCAACTGTCCGGCCGCGCGCGCCGAGGGGCAGATGCTCGTCAGCAACGAGTCGTTCGATCGCCAGCCTGGAAATCACCGGCGCCGTGCAGTCGCTCCACTACAAGCAGGGGCAGGGCAGCGGCATGTGCCCGACCGAGGCCGGAGTACTCAGCGAGATTGCGGCCCGGCGCTGAGTCCCACGTCGGGTGGTTGGGGTGTCTGAGGTTGGGAGAGGACGGTCCCGATGCGACGGATTGCTCTGCTGCTGGCGGTGCTGTTGTTCGGTTGCGAAGAAGCACTTCCGATGCGTGACGCGGGGACTTCGGTCCCCGTCGGCTCGGCTGCGTGGGACGACACGTGGCGGACGTTCACCGCGAAGCAGAGCATCCCGACGGGGCAGACCTGCGCACAACGCCCGTCGGAATGGACCGTCGATCTCGACAGCCGCGAGGTCCGCTACAGCGGCTGCTTCTTCAACCGCACGATGTCGGGCACACACGTGCTCTCGCCCTCGCAGTTTCAGACGCTGAGAGCGGCGCTGCGCGCGCTGGTGACGTCCGACGCCCAATGCCTCGCCGATTCGACTTCGTTCGAGGTGCGTGTCGAGACCTCGTCTGGCGAACAGGTGCTCGAGGAGTGTGGGCTGGTCGGGACTCGGGTCGCGGGCTTCGCTGACGTGTTTCGGCTGCTTCGTTCTGTCGTGCCGGAGCCGGTGTGGAACGAGTCGATCACGTACTTGAGTGCGACCAGCCGCGTCGTCTTCGGCTCGTTCTGCCCGGGTGGTTCCGACTCGAACTGGCTCGTCGATCTCACCACGGGTGACTTTTCGTACGACGCCTGCACCAGCGCGCGGGCGAGGGGCCGAAGGACACTCAACGCGACCGAGCGCTCAGACCTGCGAACCGCACTCGAAGGACTGCGACGCTCGACGCGAACATTCTGCGGCGCGGACAAACACGAGCTGACCATCACGATTCCTGCGACGGGTGCGGTGTGGGCCGACGACTTCTACGGCTGTCGCACTGATTGGAACGCCACCTTCGTCGAGGGAATGGATCCGGTGTTCGACGCGCTGCGATCGACGAGCCACGAGGCACCGGTGGAAGATGCCGGCATCGACGCGGGGCCGTATCCGACCGGGCCCGCGTGGCCGAGCTCGGCCCAGCGGGTCGAGGTGGACTACTGGCGGTCGTTTCTCTCGCCGTTTTCGACGTGCGCTCTTCCCGATGGTGGCTTGACGAATCACTCGACGTGGTCGCTGGATCTCGACTCCGGCGTGATCGATTACGCGGTTTGCTACGCGCAGGAGCATCTCTACGTCGTCGACTCTGGCGTGCTCTCACCGGCGCAACTCGCGGCGTTTACCGCGGCCGCCACCACTCTCGAATACGTTCCCTGGATGTCGCCGCCATGCTCGAACGACGGGGAAATCGATCGCTTCACCGTGACCACCGACGCAAGCCCGCTTGTGCTCAATCAGTCTGGTGACTACTGCCCGGTGCAACCCATCGGCTTCCGTGTTCAGAGCACGCAAAACCCACGCGCCGTGCTCGAGGCGGCGACCCACCCGTGACGTCGCGCGCTCTCGCGATCGTGCTGTGCCTTGCTGGGTGTTCGACCAGCACGACTCGCGTCTGCGATCGCATTGGGCCTCCTCCCCCGAACTTCGAGTGCACTGCGCAGTTCGAGGGCGCGATCGTATGCAGCTCCGGCTCGGGGTACGCGTGCACGCGCGACGCGTGTTGGGCGCTCTTCGTCGATGGTCCCTGCGCGGCCCGCGTCGATGACGCTGATGCCGGTTCCGACGCTGGAGCTGATGGAGGGACCGACGGCGGTGCGAGTGACGCCGGTTCGTGCGGAACGGATGAGAGCTGTTTTCCGGGCCAGGCGGGGAGCGAGCGGTGCACCGCAACGACGCGAGAGCGCTGCGAGAGTGGTTGCTGGAGACCGCGCGGCACGTGTGACGACGGCGGCGTGTTCATCTGCGGCGCCGGCGGTACCCCGCCAGTCGATCCGTGTACGTCCGACGTCGAGGGCGTCATGGTGTGTCCAGGTGGAACGTCTTCGGGTTCTGGATACCGCTGCGAACCGACGCGTTGCTGGATCCCCTTCTCCGACGGGCCGTGCTCTTCGCCTTTCATGGGCCAGTGTTTCAACGGCGGCACCACGTGCACCGCGGGCGAAGTGGGCCAGGAGCGCTGCGTTGGTCGGCTGCGCGAGCGCTGCGGTGGCGGCTGCTTCACGCCCGTCGGACTCTGTCCCCGAGACGGCGGCTAAGGCGCCACCGCTGCGAATTCTTTCGACTCGCCATGCGCCGCTTCTAGCCGTATGGCCGCGACGTGCGGACCACGGCGTTCGGGCCAGGGAAAGTCATCGTCCTCGGAGAGCACGGCGTGGTGTACGGCCACCCGGCGCTCGCAGGTCCGATCTCGCGTGGCGTGCGCGCGTGGGCCGAGCCGTCGGAGCGAACGCAGCTCGAGCTCCCCGACGCGCTGACCGATTCGCAGCGCGACGCGTTGGAGCGCGCCTTCGCCCGCGCGGCGAAGAAGGTGAAGCACCCGAAGGTGAGCATTCACGTCGAGAGCGATCTCCCTCCGTCGATGGGGCTCGGCTCGTCGGGAGCGCTCGCCGTCGCCATCGCGCGCGTATTGCTCCCGCCAGTCACCAAGGCGCGTGAGGTCGAAAATCTCGCGCTGGAGATGGAGCGCGAATTTCACGGTACGCCGAGCGGCGTCGATCACACGACGTCGGCGCGCGGAGAGCTGATCCTCTTCCAACGCGGTCGCGCGAAGGTCGTCACCTGCCCGCGGCCGCTCAAGGTGCTCGTGGCGATTGCCGGCAAGCGCGGCCCCACGAAGGTCACCGTCGG
This sequence comes from Archangium sp., assembly GCA_016792935.1. GTDB lineage: Bacteria > Myxococcota > Myxococcia > Myxococcales > Myxococcaceae > Archangium_A. Next base: position 5,088 of record JAEUJS010000255.1, read on the forward strand.
CGCGCTGCGAGAGCGTCAGGCGCGCTGGCCCGCTCGCTACAAACGACTCTTCGTCGAGATCGCCTCGGTGGTGAAAGACGGAGCCGCCGCCATTCGCGCCGGTGAGCTCGAGTCGCTCGGTGATGCGATGAACGTGAACCAGGGTCTGCTCTCAGCGCTGGGTCTGTCGAGCCCGCCGATCGAAGAGCTGGTGTACCGGCTGCGCGCGATGGGCGCGTACGGCGCGAAGCTCACCGGCGCAGGCGGAGATGGCGGCGCCGTCATCGCGCTCTTTCCGGAACCCGAACACGCGGTGGTGAAGCTCCGCGCGGCGGGCGTCGATTGCTTCACCAGTCAGCTCGCAGGACCGAGGACGCTGTGAAGGCCACCGCAACCGCTCATCCCAACATCGCGCTCGTGAAGTACTGGGGGAAGCGCAACGAGAAGTTGATCCTCCCGCACCAGTCGAGCTTGTCGGTGACGCTCGGGCCACTGCAGGTCACGACCACGGTGGAGTTCACCAAGCTCACCACTGGTCCCGACGTGATCGAGATCAACGGCAAGAGCGCCGAAGGCACCGAGCGCACGCGCGTCGTCGAGCTCCTCTCGCTGGTGCGCAAACAGGCCGGAGCGAAGGCGAAGCTCGGCGGTGCGATCATGATCTCACGCGGCGATTTTCCGGCGTCGGCGGGGCTCGCTTCGAGCGCGGCGGCCTTCGCGGCGTTGGCGGTCGCGGCGCGGGCGGCGGCGGGCTTCGAGCGAGACCCACGCGCGGAGTCGATCCTCGCGCGGCGCGGCAGTGGTTCGGCCTCGCGCAGCATCGAGGGCGGCTTCGTGCGGTGGAACCGCGGCAAGCGCGCGGACGGCAACGACAGCTTCGGTGAGCAGTTGTTCGAGGCCGAACACTGGCCCGAGCTGCGCATGCTCGTCGGCATGGTCAGCCGCGAGGAGAAGGAAGTGAAGTCGCGCGACGGCATGCGTTCGACCGTCGAGACGTCTCCGTATTACCCGGCGTGGGCGAAGGACGCTGAGCGCGAGGTGAAGGAGATCGTGAAGTTCATCAAGCGCCGCGATCTGCAGGCCGTCGGAGAGATCGCCGAGCGCAACGCGTGGCGCATGCACGCGACCGCGCTCGCGGCGAATCCTCCGCTTTGTTACCTGAAGCCGGCGACGCTCGCGGTGATCGAGGCGTGCCGGTACGCGCGGCAACAGGGCATCGGCGTGTGGTTCACGCTCGATGCGGGCCCGAACCCGGTGCTGCTGACGTCGCGCGCTGATGAGCACAAGGTCGCGGAGCTGATTCGGTCGCACGGTGCCGATGACGTCGTGCACTGCGTGCCGGGTGGTGATGCGCGCGTGTTGTCGCAGCCGGGGAAGCGGATCGGCGGTCGCGCGTGAGCTGGTGCCAGAGGGCGTGCTCCCTCACCCCGACCCTCTCCCCGAGCGAGAGGGAGCCAACGACGCGATGCTTCCCCCCTCTCCCTCGGGGAGATCGGGGTGAGGGAGCACATCCTCCATGATCGCGATCGTCCTGCTCGCGTTGCTCGGCGCCGAGCTCAAGCACGAAGAGCTCGGGGTGACGATCGAGCTCCCCGAGGGGTGGACGCACGATCGCGATTGCGGCCCGTTCGTTCCTCCCACTGCGCAGTGTCGACTCGACGGCGGCATCGGCTCGTGCCCGAAGAAGGAACTCTGTCCCGAGCGCGTCGGTGTGATCTGGGTGCGTGCTCCCGCGGTGTTGACGTCGCGCGAAGAAGAGAAGGCCGAGCTGCTCGAAGTCGACGGCGGCTGGGTCACCTCGATGACGCTCAAAGACGGCTGGGTGATGACCTGGGGCAGCGAACACTCGGCAGATTCGTTCCCCTTCAAGGTGAGCCGCAAGATCGACGGCCGCGTGCTCGAGTGTTCCGGCGAAGCGCAGACGGTGATCGGTCAGCAGAAGATGATCGAGGCCTGCAAGTCGCTGAAGACGGCCAAGAAGAAGAAATGAACGTCGACGATCCACGCCTCGCCGTTCCCAACGCCGCCGAGGACAAGGCACTGCGAGCCCGCGCGTCGATCGTGATCCTCGCGTTCGTGGTGATCGCCGGCTTTCTGTCGCGGCAGGTGCTGGTCGCCGGAATGCCGGGCCCGCTCCTCGCCGCTGGAGTGCTCGCTGGTGCGTTCTTCGTCGCCTGGCGGGTCGGCGTGCTCGGTCGCGCGTTCGCGATGTTGATGCTCGGCTCGATCCGCGCGCGTGGACTCGAGGCGACGCAGAAGCTCAACGCCGGAGACATCGCGGGTGCCCGCGTGCTCTTCGAAGCGCTGACGACCGACGCTCGACGTCTGGGCGGGTTCCATTCGGTGCACGTGTTGATGCTCGGTGTGGTCTCGTTCTTCGAGGGCGACACGAAGGCGGGGCTGGTCCTCGCCAGCCGCGCCATCGCGTCGGGCTGGTTCAGCGCCCGCGAGACGCGCGAGGTGCTCCACGCCGCGGAGACGTGGCGCGTGTTGATGCTCCTGCACGCGGGTGAGCTGAAGCAGGCGAGGGTGATCGTCGAGCGCGCTCCGAAGGCAGTCCCGACCGCTGAGCTCGTCTTGCTCGCCTACGAAGAGAAGTGGACCGAGGCCGTCACGCGCGCCACCGAGCTGCTCGCGCAGGAAGACTTCCCGGGGCAGGGAAGGCCCACGGTGGCGCTCATCGGGCTGTACGCGGCGAAGCGGCTCTCGAACACATCAGCAGGCGAGCCTGCTGGCGCGCTCGACACTGCTGGCTTCGAGAAGGTGCTGACGGCGGAACCACCGCAGGCGCTTGCGCTCCAGAATCCCGCGCTGAGACGATTTCTCGCCTGAACGTCAGAAGTTGACGCCCTGATCCGACGGCGGCGGGATCACCAGCGACAGCCGCTTCTGCTCGAACTTGTAGAGCTGCCGGTAGATGAACAAGTCGGCGGTGACCTGCTTCACGTAACCGCGCGTTTCCTTGTACGGGATCTCCTCGACCCATTGATCGAGGGGCTCGCTGCCACGCTCTTTGGCCCACTTCGCCACCGCGTCAGGCCCACCGTTGTACGCCGCAGCCACCAGCGTCGGGTGCTGCAGCCGCTTCATCAGCGCCTTCAGGTACCAGGTGCCGAGGCGAATGTTCCAATCGGGCGAGTACAGCTCCGCGGCGTCGGCGGGAGGCAGCTTCAAGTTGGCGCACACGTTCGACGCCGTCGGCGGAATCAGCTGCATCAACCCGCGCGCATCGGCGACCGAAGTCACCTCGGGAGCGAACGCGCTCTCACGCCGCATGATCGCCCACGCCAGCGCCGGCTCGAGCTCGTGCTGCGACGCCCATGACTCGACGCTGTTGCGGAACGCGCGCGGGTACATGAGCGCCAGGGCCTCCGGCGTGCGTTGCGTGTAGACCGCTCCCCAGAGATGACGGGCGGCGAGTGTGTGCGCGGCGCCGAAATCACCGAGCCCCTGCAGCGCGTGGCCCCACGTCAACGCATCGGCCGCGGGCATCGCCGCCAGCGCGCGTGTCACCTCTGCTGCGACATCGCGATAGAGGCCTGTGCGCGCGAGCAACGCCGCGAGCTCGAGCCCGGGCGGGCGCTTCACCTTCAGCTCCTTCGGCTCGGTGGTGAAGGGGAGCGCGGCTTCCACGCCGAGGCCCGCGAGCCGCTCGGACGCGAGCAGGCCGTAGAACGTGCCGGGGAAACCGTTCAACACCGCGCGGTACTCGGCGACGAGATCGACCGCAGGCCCCGCATCAGGAGTCCCCACCGCGAGCTCGGCCGATCGCGCCGCCCAATAGAGCGACTGCGGCACGAGCGACGACTTCGGAAAATCTTTCGAGAGCGACGACGCCACCTCGCGCGCTTCGACGTACTTCTTGCTGCGGATGAGCGAGAAC
>JAEUJS010000263.1 GCA_016792935.1 Archangium sp.
ACGTGAGCGAAAGCGAACTGCAGCTCAAGGGGAAGGGGGAATTGGCTCCCGGTCCATCGCTTTCGACTGCTTCGATTCGTGGTCAGCAGGGAAGTGGGCTGTTTCTGGAGTCCGAGAATCGAACTAAATATGACTACGATCGAACGACCGTGAACACCGCGCGCTATTTTCCGCCGCTTCGATTCCCAGGGCAGTACTACGATTCAGAGAGCGATCTGCACGAGAACTGGAACCGCTACTACGACCCGCTGACAGGTCGCTACCTCTCGCCCGAGCCGTTGCTGCAGTCGCCCGTTTACCTACGACGCATGGCGCAGGGTGGGATGAGCGTCCCGACCTTCGCCTACGCCGCCAACAACCCGGTGATGTACTTGGACCCGACCGGCCGCGCGGTTTGGGTAGATCCATCAAATGCGCAGGTGTGGTCTCAGACTTGGAATGACATCGTTGACGCCATGCAGGACCCAGTGATCGGGTTCGCTGTTACCGAGATGGTTCTAGATCCCAGCTACACGGTGTTCATCTGGCCGAATGATGATCTTCCCGATTGGTTGGGAGGCTTGACAAGTCCGCGTCAGCACCAAAACGCATGCGATGTGCAGCTTGGCAAGCCCGGAACATCGCCAAACGGAGTGCGGCAGACGCGTCGCGGGAATCTCTGGCACGAATTTGGCCATGCGGTCTGGCTCTGGAGGTGGGGCAACAAGAACATCGCTTGGCGACCACAAGTCTCGGGCGGGGATGAATTGCCCTTCTTCGTTGCTCCTTGGATGAAGGATGCGTCGAACAGGGAAGCGCTGCGTTTCGGCAATCGATCGGGGGCGCCATGGCAAGACACCCATTTCTGACCAGCGCGTTGCTCGTGGTTGTGGCTGCATGCTCACCCAAGATTAGCGTTCCTCGACTCGTTCCTCAGGCCGCCGTTATTCGCCCCTGGCAGGACTGCAACGCGATCGTGGGTGAGGCGCGCGACGTTGGCGTTGCTGGGCTCGTCCGCTCCGTTTCGGGTGCTCCAATTCCAAAGGCCAAGCTTCTCTTCGAAAGCGGTTCAGCGGGAGAGGCTTCTCTCGGGGTGTGGAAACCTTCGGCCTCTGATGACATTGAGAACATGCACAGCACCAACGACCACGGTCACTTCATGATCGCGAATGAGCGGGTCTCAGGAATGCGAGGCGTTCGTCGGTTGGGCGTCTTCATTCATGGATATCGAAGTGCTACTGCGGCCTGGACGATGGACGGACCGGTGTGTGTTGAAGTGGTTCTGACCCCATCTAGCGAATGACCCAGATGCTACCTCTCTCCTGAGCCGCTCCTGCAGTCGCCGGCATTTGTACGACGCATGGCCCGACGTGGGATGAGCGTCCCGACCTACGCGTACGCCGCCAACAACCCGCTCAGGTACGTCGACTCGACTGGGCTCGCCCCAGGTGATTGGTTCTCCTCGCCAAATCAGGCCGCACAAGACGCGTTGCAGTGGATTCAGCAGAATCAGTTCGTGCTTTCTGGGTACGGCGAGGTCGGGACCTTCATCCAAGAAATCCCTTCAGGACTCGGCCCGCTTGAGCCGGATGCCGTTGGCTATAGTTACGACACGCCGAAACCACTCGGTGGTCCGTATGGTGGTCGGCTCCCGCCGCCAACTCTCGGACGCCCATGTGGTGACTTGCACATTCATCCGATGCTCAGTGTGCCGTCACTCAAAGATCGGCGCGGTTTCCTTGGTATTGCGAAGATTGTTGGAGTTCCATACGTCGGCTACGTCGGGATGAACGGCGGATTTGCAAGTTGGCAAGCGTGGGTTGTTTCCGTTCACCGTGCGCCTCTGATTCCGGCACCATTGGTGCCGGAATCCAAGTTCGGAGACTACATGACCGAAATACCAGCGTGGTGGTGATCAATGAACATTATTAATAAATACACTCTGATCGTCCCATTGGCTGTGCTCGCTCTGTCGGTCGGTCCGTACAATTGGCAGTTGCTCCCGCCGCGCGACTACGTAAACGAGGTCGTTGCGCTTCGAGGCGATGAGGCGATTGCGATTCGAACAGCCACCGTCGCGCTCGACGACTACCTCGCAGCCAAGGCGCCAGGGCAGTCTATCCGTGACTTTTACTGCACTGTTCAGGTCCAGCACCCCTCAGCTTGGCGTGTCGAATGGGCCCTGAACGACGCCACCGCACGCGGAGGCATCGAGGTCATTCTCGATACAACTGGGACGAAAGTGCGCAGCATTCGTCATGTCGAGTAGCATTTGCGAACCGGGCCTACCTCTCACCCGAGCCGCTCACGCAGTCGCCGGTCTATCTACGACGCATGGCTCAAGCCGGGCTGGGCGTCCCGACCTATGCCTACGCCGCGAACAACCCGCTTCGCTAAGTCGACCCGAATGGACTGAGTCCAGCGTCGCGCTTGCGACTCATCAAAGACTTCCGCTTCTGGGTCGATTTCATGACAAGGCACCACCTTCGACGAATGCCGCCGTTGCTGAACAACTTCAACGCGTCTTCGCCATTCCGGAAGGAGATCGCCTGCGAGGCACAGTCCGATTGGCTGAAGAGGGTCCTCCATTCTGAGGGCTACGAGGACTATGTGCTCGAAATGGCCGGCGGTCGGAGCAGTTCCCGAGGGCTCTGGCCTCATCAGTGGATCGTCGCGAGTTCGACCGTTGATAATAGTGTCATCGTCCTCGACCCTTGGTCCGACACCGTCTTCGAATCGCCTTGGTTTAGTAATCCAGATGTCTTCGACTGGCCTTCGAACTATCCGACCATGATGGGTGGGCCTTGGGAGTCAGTTCCAACGTACGGTCCATTTCCATCCAGTGCATCAGAGGCCTCGCCATGGTGGTGAAGCGCGTGATGATTCCCATAGGCGCATCCGCAATCGCCGTTCCGATTCGGCCTTTCGCACTTCCTTGGGCGGTCCTTGGTGTTCTCGGGTCAGCAACCGTGCTCTTCGGAGCGCTCGATTTCGGACCACCGGCCGAGTGGAGCATTGGGCTCTTGCGTCTTGCCACCCCAATCGCAGTTCTTCTCAGCATTGGACTTTGGGTACGCGAGCGCAGGACTGTGCTCGCAAGCCAATGATCCAAGGACTTCATGACGTTGGACCTCAGAAAGTACCTCTCACCCGAGCCGCTCACGCAGTCGCCGGTTTATCTACGACGCATGGCTCAAGCCGGGCTGGGCGTCCCGACCTATGCCTACGCCGCGAACAACCCGCTTCGCTACGTCGACCCGAATGGACTGAGTCCAGCGTCGCGCACCTGTCGTCGCGACAAGTAGTTGTGTCGAGCGTTCGAAATCGTTCGAGGAAAGGTTGGCCGAGAACGAGATTCGCACTTGTAGCTCTGACAGTGACTGTGCCTCCATCTGGGTCAGCCTACCCACCGGGCGGTGCTGCTTCGCTGCAACGACACTTTTTGCTGAATCGGCTGAGCGGTCGTTGCTCGAACGATCGGCGCTCTCGGCTTGCGGTGTCGTAGACGGCGCTTGCCCGCGAAGCTGCGTTGCCAAGTGTAGGTCGAATCGCTGTGAGGGAGTTGTACTCGAATGAGGTTTGGCCTCGGTGGGACTCTCCACGCGCTTGGTACTTGCGAGTGATTCGGGACGATGGCCTTCAGCCGTGAGAAGCTGCGCGCCGCATGAAGACCGCACTCTTCGCCGTGCTCGTTGCCTTCACTCTCTTCTCCTGTGGCGGCAAGAGCTCCGCAGAGAAGAAGACGCAAGACGCCCTCGCCGCGCTTCAGAAGAAGAAAGAAGCCGAAGCCAAAGCGAAGGCCGACAAAGAGAACGCGCCGCAAGCGCTCCCGACCGACGTCATCAAGCTCGACCCGCCGTACGACGACACGCAGGCCACCGTCATCCTCCCCGACGGCCCGTGTCCTGAAGGCTTCTGGGCGCTCTTCGCGGGCGACGCTCCGGGTGGAACGCCTGAAGAGAAGAAGGCGAACGCCGCCAAGCGCAAAGAGCTCGCCGAAGCAGCGAAGGCGAAGAAGTACATCGTGAAGCTCCGCGGCAACCAGGTCGTGCTCAGCCCCTACGACGCGCCCAAGGGCCAGTTCGGCATCGACGTGAACGGCACCATCGACTGCACCGACGCGCAGGGCCGCATCGCCATCGCGTGGACCGCGACGAACGCCGCCGACCCGGGCAACTCCGCCGCCAAGGCCGATGCCGACTTCGCGCAGAACGTGTGGAGCGCCCAGCCCGTCCACTTCGATCTCAAAATCACCTCACTGACCGAGGCCAAGGAGTTCAACGACAAGAACCGCTTCGGTCTCTCCGCGCGCGTCGCGTTCACTCCCGGCAAGACCGAAATCGACAAGAAGGTCCGCAAGGTCGCCAAGGTGAAAGAGAAGGTCGCCGCCGCCGGTGAGACGCTGAGCTTCGGAGGCGGAAACGAAGACTGGGGCGCCGGCCGCATGCTCCACGCCGAGGTCCTCGGTATTCGCGTAGCGACGGATCGCGAGAAGAAGATGCTGTTCGAAAAGACCAAGTGACGGGACTAGAGAGCGCTTCATGATGAAAGCGCTCGATGTGAAGAAGACGCAGAAGCTCCTCAACCGCATCATGGAGTTCGAGCTGGCGGGCGTCGTTCGCTACACGCACTACTCCTTGATGGTCGCGGGCCCCAACCGCATCCCCATCGTGCAGTTCATGAAGCAGCAGGCCACCGAGTCGCTGCTCCACGCCTCGACCGCGGGCGAAATTCTCGTCGGCCTCGGCGGCCACCCCACGCTGCAGATCGCCGAGATCCCCGAGTCGTACAAACACTCGGTCAAAGACATCCTCGAAGAGTCGCTCGCGCACGAACGCACCGCGCTCGACATCTACAAGACGCTCCTCGAGGTCGTCGAAGACCGCTCCGTGTACCTCGAGGAATTCGCGCGCACCCAGATCGCGCAGGAAGAGATGCACGGCCTCGAGGTGCGCAAGATGCTCCGCGACGTCGGCGTCATGCACGCGCACGGTGAGTTCCCGCCCGCGCACGACCACGATGAGGACGAGGAAGACGACGACAAGTCTTCCAAGAAGAAGAAGGACAAGAAGAAGAAGAAGAAGGACAAGTCGGAATGAGCCGCCTCGCCACCATCGACTGCGACTACGTGATGCCGCGCCTCGCGGCCGCGTTCTTGCGCGAGTCGAAGGGAGAGGTCGCCTTCATCGAGACCAACACCACGTACGCGGTGCCCCATCTGATGGAGGCGCTGCACAAGGAAGCGCTCGATCCGAAGTCGGTGAAGTACGTCATCGTCACCCACGTGCACCTCGACCACGCGGGCGGCGCATCGGCGTTGATGAAGCTGTGCCCCAACGCCACGCTCCTCGCGCATCCCCGCGCGGCGCGGCACTTGATTGATCCGTCCAAGCTCGTCGCGAGTGCCCGCCAGGTCTACGGCGTCGAGGTCTTCGACAAGCTCTACGGCGACATCGAGCCCATCGACGAGAAGCGCGTCCAGCAACTCGACGACGGAGCCACCGTCACCCTCGGCGCGTCCACGCTCTCGTTCCTCCACACGCGCGGACACGCCAATCACCACTTCGTCGTCCACGACTCCGAAGAGAACGTCACCTTCACCGGCGACACGTTCGGGCTCGTGTATCCCGCGCTCCAACGCGCGAAGCGGTTTGCGTACCCGAGCACCTCTCCCACCGACTTCGACGGAGAGGCCGCCATCGCCTCGGTGAAACGCGTGATGGATTTGAAGCCGCGCGCAGTTGGGCTCACGCACTTCGGGCTCTTCGAAGAGGTCACCGACATCGGAGCGCAGCTGATTCGCTGGCTCGAGCTGTCGACAAAAATGGTCGCCGACGCCGCGAAGTCTGGAGACGAGCAGGGCACCATCGAGCAGCGCTTCAAGTGGGAGCTCGACAAGGAATTCGAGAAGGCCGCCGTCGCCGCGGGCCTCACCGTGTCTGACGACGATCGTCAGCTCATGCGCTTCGACCTGGAGCTGAACGCGCAAGGGCTCGCCGTTGCAGCGGTACGGCAACGACCTCGCTGAAGATCCAACTCGGGGCCCGCCCGGCAATACTCCCCTGACGCGCTCGATGTTCGACGCGTCACGTTCTTGGTGGGGGTGGTCGACGATGACTCCGATTCCTGCGTGGTTTTCAAAAGAAGAGGCGGCAGGACTCGCTGACTTCTGGGCCGTCTACCTGGAGCACTATGACGCACTGACCGTCTCCGGCATGGACGCGGTGCGCGCGGAGCCCACACTCGCGCCGCTCGTCGCCGCGATGACGCCCGAGCAAATCGCTGCGAACTCCCGCGACGGCCTCGAGCGCATCAAGAAGCTCATCGCTGGAGATTGGACCGAGTACATCCACACCGCGCAGGTGCAGGGCGTGATGTACGCGCAGCTCGGCATCTCGTTCACCACCTGGTACCGCCTCGTCCGCGTCGTCTCGCGCGACATCACGCCGCTCCTCGTGAAGACGTACTCCAACGAGCCCACGCGCCTCGCCGGTGCGCTCGTCGCCATGCAGTCGTTCTTCGACTGGGCGCTCGCGATGCTGGGCGAGGTCTACCTCTCCACCAAGCAGGCCGCGCTCGAGAAGTCCGAACGCCGCGTGCGCCGCTTCGTCGAAGCCGGCCTCCTCGGCGTGGTGGAGCTCGACGAGAAGAACGTCATCACCGAAGCGAACGACGTCTTCCTCGGCATGGTGCGCCAGACGCGCGACGTCGTCGGCAAGCTGCAGTGGGGCGCGCTCACCGCTCCGGAGTTCGCCACCATCGCCGCCATGGCGCAGCAGGAGCTCGAGCGCACCGGCATCGCACGGCTCCACGAGAAGGAATTCGTCCGCGGTGATGGCTCGCGCATTCCAGTGCTCGTCGCCGCCGCGACGCTCGACGAGGGCCGACGCGTCGCCTTCGCGCTCGACATCACGCCGCAGAAGCAGGCGGAGACGCTCAAGGTGCGCTCGCTGCAACTGGAGAGCGAGAACCGGAGAATCCAGGAAGCCAATCGCCTCAAGAGCGAGTTCCTCGCGAACATGTCGCATGAGCTGCGCACACCGCTCAACGCCATCATCGGCTTCGCCGAGCTGCTGCACGACGGCCAGGTTCCGCACGACGCTCCGCAGTTCAAGGAATTCCTCTCCGACATCCTCACCAGCGGGCGCCATCTCCTGCAGTTGATCAACGACGTGCTGGACCTCTCGAAGGTCGAGGCGGGAAAGACCGAGTTCCATCCGGAGCCGGTGGATCCGCGCACGTTGATCAACGAGGTCGTCGCGATTCTCCGCACGCCCGCTGCCAACAAACGCATCCGCGTCTCCATCGACGTGGACCCCGCGTTGATCAGCGTCTTCGTCGACCCGGGCCGCTTGAAGCAGGTGCTCTACAACTTCGTGTCGAACGCGCTGAAGTTCACCCCCGAGAACGGGCGCATCTCCATTCGCGCCCGGCCCGAAGGTGACGCGCAGTTCAAGCTCGAGGTGGAAGACACCGGCATCGGCATCGCGGCGACCGACCTGGGGAAACTCTTCCGCGAGTTCCAACAGCTCGATGCGGGCGCGGCGAAGAAACACCAGGGCACCGGACTCGGTCTCGCGCTCACGCGGCGGCTCGCTGAAGCGCAGGGCGGCTCCGTCGCGGTCTCCAGCGTTCCCGGCACCGGCAGCGTCTTCTCCGCGACACTTCCTCGCCGCGCGGGTGGAGAGAGCCGGCCGAAACCGAAGCGCATCACCGAGCCGAGCGTGGCGCCCGTGGTGTTGGTCATCGAGGACGACGCGCGCGACCAGGCGCTCATCGTCAAGACGCTCTCCGAGGCGGGCTACCAGTGTGAGACCGCGAGCAGCGCCGCGCAGGCCATCGCGCGCTCGGCGGAACGCAGCTTCGACGCCATCACGCTCGACCTGCTGCTCCCCGACGCGACAGGGCTCGAAGTGTTGGGCGCGATTCGCGCCGGCGAGCGCAATCGCAACGTGCCGGTCATCGTCATCACTGTCGTGACCACCGGTGGAGCGGCAGCGGGCTTCGCGGTGCACGACATGTTGGCCAAGCCGCTCGAGGACGGCGCGTTGTTGGCGTCGCTCCAGCGCGCGAGCGTGAAGCCTGAACGCGGCGGGCGCGTGCTGGTGGTCGATGACGACGCGAGCTCGGCGCGGTTGATGCGCGCGGCGCTGGAACAGCTCGGCTACGAGGTCGTCACCGCGCTCAACGGCGACTCCGGCTTGAAGGCCGCGAAGGAGAAGCCGCCGCGTGCCGTCATTCTCGACCTCTTGATGCCCGTCATGGACGGCTTCGAGTTCCTCGACCAGTTTCGCAATGTGCTCGGCTGTCAGCAGGTGCCGGTGGTGGTGTGGACCGCGAAGGACCTCACGCCGTCGGACCGGCGCTGGCTCGAGGTCTCGGTGCAGGGCGTGTTGCAGAAGGGCAAAGACGCTGGAGGCGCGGTGCTCGAAGCGCTCACCACGTTCCTCCCCGCGCGGAGGACCACGTGAGCGCGCGGATTTTGGTGGTCGATGACAACCCCGCCAACGTGCGCCTCGCGGCGTATGTGTTGGGCACGCGTGGCTTCGAGGTCCACACCGCGAGCACGCCCGACGAGGCGATGGAATCCATCGGGAGCAAACACCCCGACCTGGTGCTGATGGACATCCAGTTGCCCGGCACCGATGGGCTGACCTTGACGCGCCGGCTCCGCGAAAATCCAGAGACGCAGAAGCTCATCATCGTGGCCTTCACCGCGTACGCGATGCGCGGCGACGAAGAGAAGGCGCTCGCCGCGGGGTGTGATGGCTACTTGAGCAAGCCCATCGACACGCGCACGTTCGCCGACCGCATCTCGCAGTTTCTCTCCGCGGAGCGGAGGCCCGCCCCGTGACACCCACGCACACCGTGTTGTTGGTCGAGGACAACCCCATCACGCGGCGCCTCGCGCGCTTCGCGCTGGAATCGAACGCGTTCCGGGTGGTCGAGGCCTTCGATGGCGCCGCCGCTTTGGATGCGTTCGCGAAAGAAGACATCGCGCTCGTCCTGCAGGACCTGTGTCTTCCCGACATCGATGGCTACGAACTGGTCGGCAGGCTGCGTGCGCTCCCGCGTGGCACCGAGGTGCCCATCATCGCGTTCTCGGGGTTGATCAGCGCCGATGACGAGGGCCGACTCTCCGCCGCGGGCTTCGACGACCACGTCAGTAAGCCCATGGAGCCCGCGCGGCTCGCGCAAATCGTCCGCGCACATCTCCCCGCGCCCGATGACTCGGCGAAGCCGGCGATGTTCGGCACGGGCCGCCGAATCATCGTGGCCGACGACGATGCGGTGCAGCGCAAGCTCGCCGCGTTCCGCCTCGAGAAGCTGGGCTTCGAGGTCACCAGCGTCGATGACGGCGCGCACGCCCTGGCGGAAGCGAGACGCGCTGCGCCCGACGCGGTGTTGAGCGACGTGTTGATGCCCGGGCTCGATGGCTTCGGGTTGGTGACCGAGCTGCGGCGCGACCCGTCGCTCTCACGCGTGCCGCTGGTGCTCACCACCAACAGCTACGTCGAGCCCGCCGACAAGGAGCTCGCCCTCAAAGCCGGAGCGCACGGGCTGGTGCATCGCACTCCCGACTTGAAGGAAGTCATCGAGGTGCTCTCGCACGCGCTGGAGCATGGGCGCGAGGCGGCTCCTTCGGCGTCTCCCGCGGAGCTCGAGCAGGAACACACGCGGCGCATGATGCGGCAGCTCGAGCGGCAGGTGACGCTCAACGCGCGCGTCACGCAGCGAGCGGCGTTGTTGTCGGCGGAGATCGCCGTCTTGAAGGGCATCTCCGAGGCGCTGGCGAGTCAGACCAGCGTCGACGAGGCGGTGCACCAGGCGCTGTCGGCGTGCTTCGACGCGAGCGGCGTGTCGTTGGGAGCGCTCTTCCTCCGCGACAACGGGCATCGGCGCGTCGTGCCGTTTGGTTTTGCGAAGGCCGAAGGTGAGGCGGTGCTGAAGGACTTCTGGGGCGAGCCGCAGTTGCTCGACCAGGTGATGGAAAGTCAGTCGACGCTGGTGCTCGGTCGCGACGCCGAGGCGGAAGGCAAGCGCGTGATGGCGCGCGCGGGCGTCGCTTCGGCGTTGCTGGTTCCCGTGCGGCACGACCGGGTCGGCAGCGGCGCGTTGTTGATGATGTCGCGCAACGGCGCGTTGGAAAGCGAAGACCGGATTGCGTTCGCCGAAGCGGTGGCGGGGCAAATCAGCCAGGCGTTGGCGGTGGCGCACGCGTTCATGCAACGCGAGCGGTCGGAGCGCGTGGCGCGGGAACAGGCGGCGATGTTGCGCTCGATGTTGGGGAGCATCGGCGACGCGGTGTTGGTGGCCGACGAGAGCGGCAAGTTCGTGCAGTGGAACAAGGCGGGGCAGGGCATGGTGGACATGGCCACCCGCGCCGGAGAGTTCAAGGAGGGAGCGGCCATTCTGCGCCCCGACCGCGTGACGCCGATGCCGTTCGATCAGCTCCCGCTGGTGAGAGCGATGCGCGGGCAGTCGTTCGACGGGGTCGAGGTGTTCATTCGGCAGCCGGGGCAGAGCGAAGGTGCGCCGTTCAGCGCGACGGGCCGGCCGTGGCGCGACGAGAGCGGAAAATTGCTCGGCGGCGTGGTGGTGTTGCGCGACATCACGCACGAGAAGCAGACGCAGAGTCAGCTGATGGTGAGCGACCGGCTGGCGTCGATGGGCATGTTGGCGGCGGGTGTGGCCCACGAAATCAACAACCCGCTGTCGGCGGTGGTCGCGAACCTGGCGTTGATGCGCGCGCACTTCGCGCTGCCAGAAGGTCCTGGCCGGGCAGGAGCCCAGGAACACAGTGGCGTGCGTTCGCTCATCGACGACGCGAATGAAGCGGCCGACCGCGTGCGGAGCATCGTCGGTGACTTGAAGTTGTTCTCACGTCACGACGAAGAGGCGGTGGGCGCGGTGGACATTCGGCGCGTGCTCGATTCCAGCGCGCGCATGGCGTGGAACGAGGTCAGGCACCGCGCGCAGCTGATCAAGGAATACGACGGGCCTCCGATGGTGCGCGGTGTGGAGTCGCGGCTCGGGCAGGTGTTCTTGAACTTGCTGATGAACGCCGTGCAGGCGATTCCTGAGGGGAACGCGGCGGGCAACGCCATCACGATTCGCACCAAGCGGCATGCGAACGGGCTGGCGATCGAGGTCGTCGACACGGGCGCGGGCATGACGGCAGAGACGCAGCGCAACCTCTTCACTCCGTTCTTCACCACCAAGCCGGTGGGCGTGGGGACGGGGCTGGGGCTGACGATTTGCCAGCGCATCATCACCACGTACGGCGGCGAGATTCAGGTCGAGAGCGTGTTGGGGAAGGGCACGACGTTCCGTGTGGTGCTGCCGCTCGAGAAAATTCCTGGGACGAAACCTGGAGAGCCCAACGCGGGGCCGGGAGCGGCGATGCGTTCGCGCATGCTGGTGGTGGACGACGAAGAGCTCGTCGGTCGGATGATTCGGCGCATCTTGATGGCGCATCACGAGGTGGTGGTGGTGCGCTCGGTCGACGAGGCGGTGCAGGTGCTCGGCCGGGGCGAGACGTTCGAGCTCATCTTGAGCGACCTGATGATGCCGCAGAAGACGGGCATCGATCTGTTCAACGCCGTGAGCGATCGGTTTCCGGGCGTCGAGCGGAGGATCGTGTTCATGACCGGGGGAGCGTTCACGCCTGCGGCGCGGACGTTCCTCGACTCGGTGGCGAACCCGAGGGTGACGAAGCCGTTCATGCCGGATGAGCTGACTCGGGCGGTCAGCGAGGCGCTCGAGGGACTCAAGAAGCGCGGCGGTTGAGCGGTCGTGGGCTGAACTGCATTGGGTCGAAGTGGTTGCGGTTGAGCGCTGTCGTGGGCGCTCGACTCGATGCAGCTCCTCACTTCGGGCGTCTGGTTGCGCAGGTGGTGCGGGCTTCGACGCTTGGCTGTAGCCGTTGATGACAAAGAGGTGGGGGGGCGAGGGCCCTCAAAAGTCGGTCCTCTTTGATGACAGGTTCAGGCCCACAGGTTGATCCACGCGTCGCGGCTCGCTTCTTCGTCTTCTTTCTCGGCCTGAGCGGCGAGCTCGCGTCCGGCTTCCTTTCGCGCTTCGGTTGGCGAGGGCTGACTCTTTCGCTCGGCGTCGGAAGCGCGCAGCTTCGCGGCTTCAGCCACGAACTCGAGGTTGGGATCGACTCGGAATTCGTACGGAAGGAAGAGGCCCTCGAAGTAGCCCTCCACCGAGCGATTGATGAGCGTGCGGAGCATCCAACGCAGCTGCTCGATCAGTGCATCGACATCGACGAGCGTCGAGAGCTGCTTCTCCCAAATCGCCATACGGCGCTCGAGACATTCGAGGCGCAGGAGTCCTGCTGGCGTCAGTCTCCATCCGGACACGAGCCCACGGCGACCGAGTGACGCGGTCACGAAGCCGGCCCCTTCGAGTCGAACCAGGCTGCGATGAACTTGCTGACGCGAACGACCGGTGCGGTTGCCGAGCTCCGTTGGCGTTTGCTCACCGCGACTGATCAAGAGAAAGAGAAGGACATCCGTCGGCTCGAGTCTGAGTTCGCGTGCCCAGAATCGCTCGACGGAATCGACCGCTCTCATCGACTGCTGCAACGCCACCCACGCCGCCATGGTTTTTTTCATGGGGCCTTCATCTCATGCGGGTCCGACAAGTGACCTCGACCGGCCCGAAGCTGTCATCAAAGAGGACCTCCTTTTGAGGGCCCTCGCCCCCCCACCTCGTTGTCATCAACGGGTACAGCCCAGAGCCGAAGCCCGCACGACTCGCGCGTCCAGACGTACGAAGAGAGGGGCTGGACGAGTGGAGCGCGAACTATTGCGCACAACCGCAACCACTTCGACCCGAGGGCTGTTGGTGCGCGAGTAACGATCTCAGCGGTCGAAACAGCCCCTCACCCCGACCCTCTCCCCGCGTCGCAGAGGGAGAGATCAGAGCGCGAGTGCCTCGACGAGGCGCGGAACATCAGCCTCGGCCGCAGAACAGAGCGCCACTCGCAGCGCGCCCTTCTGCGGAACGACGTACACACCCTTGCCGCGCATCTTCTCGGCCTGCGCTTCCGCCTCAGGATGGAACACGGTGACGAAGAACCCGCCCTCGTACCGCGGATACTTCAGGCCGACAGGCTGGGCCGCCGCATTGAACGCCGCCACTCTCCGCTGCAGCAGCGCCTTGAACTTCTCGCGCTCGGAATCGCACGCCGCGCGCAACGCCGGCTCCGTCAGCAACCGAGTCACCGCCACGAGCCCACCGCGAACACAATTGCTCCACGTCCCACGGCACGCGTACGCGAGCGCAGCCTGCGTCGCCGCCCGCTCCTTCTCATCGGGCACGCACGCGAGCAGCGCACCAACCCGAAGCCCATAGTGCGTGTACGACTTGCTCCCGCTCCACGCGAAGAGCAGCCCGACCTTCCCGAGCAACGGTACGAGCTCGGCCAGGAACGCGCGCGGATTCGCCGACCCCGAGTACAGCCAGTACGCCATGTCGACGAGCAACGTGACCGGCTTCCCAGCGTGCTTGAGCAGCACCTCGACGACTGACTTCCACTCGCCCTGCGTCATCGAATAGCCCGTCGGGTTGTTGCACGGGTCGTTCAGGAAAATCAGCGCGCGGCCCTGTTTGCTGAGCACCTCGCCCAGCTTCGCATCCAACGCGCCGACATCCAGCCCGCCCGCCGCGGTGAACATGCGGAACGTCTCGAGGGCCCGCTCGTGCTCCTCACACAGCGTCTGGTACGGACCCCAGTAGAAGTTCGGCGTCAGCAGCGCCTGCCCCGACTGCAGATAATTCATCAGCGCATGCCGCAGCGCGCCCGTCCCGCCCGGAGTCGCCACCGCTGTCGCCGCGCTCTTCAACGCAGGCTCTGTCGAGAACGTGTCGTCGATGACCGCCTGGTTGAACGCCGGCGTCCCGGGAATCGGCGCGTACGCCGCCCACTCACTCGCGGGCACTTCACGCAGCGTGCGCGTCACCGTCTCCAACACCGACAGCGTTCCGTCGTCGTTCATCAGCGAGCCGATGGTGGCGTTGATGATCGACTCTCCGGCCTGCTTGCGCTTCGTCGCTTCCGCGTTGAGCGCAAAGATGACGTCTTTGTCAGGCCGCGTTTGCCGCGCAGGAATCAGATGCAACATGGGCCTGGCTCATAGCCCAGTGGCGTACCGCCCCGGACTTTTCTCGAATTGTGAGAGAACGCGCACCACCCTTTTCTTTGAATCTGGGGCTGGCTATCGAGCACTCCGGCCGACGGGGCGTGGGAAGCGCCCTGCAGTTTCTCCCTGGGGATGTTCACCATGTCAGTTCGTCTTCGCTCTGTCTTTCCGGGCTCCCGCCCGTCGTCCAGGACCCTCGGATTCGCGAGCGTGGTTCTCGCGATGGTCGTCAACGGATGTGGTGTCGAGCAGCCGCGCACCGCTCCGCAGATGACCGACGTCGCGATTCGCCCGCAGAAGAACGTCGAGGCGATTCAAGGCGGAGTGGTCGACACCACCAGCAGCAACGTGGTCGGCATCCTCATCAACGTGGGCGGCGGCATCGCCATCTGCACCGGTTCGCTCATCGCGCCGAACCTCGTGCTCACCGCGCACCACTGCGTCGCGCAGGACGGCCCGGGCGACATCGGCAACTGCAACGCCACCGGCCACTTCGGCGCGACGCTCGCTCCGAGCGCGTTCCGCATCACGATGAACACCACCGCGCCGCAGAGCGTGTTCAACACCGGCCAGTGGCCCTCGGTGGACAACAACACCTGGTTCGGCGTCTCCGCCGTCGCGCACACCGGCTCGAGCATCTGCGGCGGCGACATGGCCGTGCTGCGCCTCTCGACCAACATCAACTCGGTGTGCCCGCTCATTCCGCGCGTCGACTCCGCGGTCACGCAGAACGAGCCCTTCACCGCCATCGGCTTCGGAGCGACCGGCCCCTCGCAGTCTGCTCCCGCCGGCACGCGCTACACGTTGAACGGCTTCATGTCGGTCGAGTGCCCGGGGAACTGCGGCCCCGGCTTCAGCCAGTCGCTGGAGTGGTTCGGCATGTCGAGCGCGAGCAACCGCGGCGTGTGCACCGGTGACTCCGGTGGCCCGGCGCTCGACGCGCAGCGGCGCGTGCTCGGCACCGTCTCGCGCGGTGACGCCACGGCGTGCGACGCGGCCGTGTACGAATCGGTCTTCGGCCAGTCGACGTGGATCAAACAGCAGGCCCAGGCCGCAGCGACGGCCGGCGGCTACACCGCGGCCTCGTGGGTCAACGGCGGAGCGACCTCGGTCAACCCCTGCACCGGAATGGACGGCGGCGTTGGCGGCGGAGCAGGTGGCGGCACCGGCGGAGCCGGCGGCGGCACTCCGGTTGGCGGTGGCGGTGGTGGCGGCGGCGCTCCGGTCGGCGGTGGCGGCGGAACGGGAACGTGCCCCTCGGGTCAGATGTGCTTCGACGTCTCGCAGGGCCAGAACGTCTTCGAGTGCCTCACCACGAGCGGCCAGATTCCGCCCAACGCGCCGACGTGCAGCCAGACGCAGGCGTGCCCGGGCGGCTCGACGTGCTTCGTGACCATGATGGGAGCGACCACCGGCATCTGCCTCATCGACTGCGGCGGCGCGCCCGTCGGCGGTGGTGGCGGTGGCGGCGCTCCGGTGGGCGGTGGAACGGGCGGAGCGGGTGGCGGCGCTCCAACCATGGGCTCGTGCACGCAGGCCGGTACGTCGTGCATCGACGCTTCGGGCATGGGCGACTTCGCGTGCGTCGACTTGAACACGGCGAACGGCATTCCCGCGGGCGCGGCGACGTGCAGCATGAGCATGCCGTGCGCGGCGGGCTCGAATTGCTGGGGCACGCAGAGCGGCAACTTCTGCCTCGCCGAGTGCACCACCAGTCCTGTCGGCGGCGGCGGTGGTGGCGCTCCGGTCGGCGGCGGCACGGGCGGAGCGGGCGGCGGTCTCCCGGTCGGCGGCGGAACCGGCGGCGCAGGCGGCGGAGTTGGTGGTGGCACCGGCGGCGCAGGCGGTGGCGTCGGCGGTGGCACTGGCGGCGCAGGCGGCGGAGGAACCGGCGGCGGCACAGGCGGCGGAACCGGTGGTGGAACCGGAGGCGGAACGGGCGGCGGAACGGGCGGCGGAACGGGCGGCAACGCAGGCGCTGGCAACGGCGGCCTCGGAGGCGGCTTCATGTTCCCGGGCTTGCCGATGCAGCCGAAGCCGACTGGCTGCAGCTGCACCGAGGTTCCGTTCGACGCGCTCGCACTCGCGCTCTCCGGCATGTTGTTGCTCCGCCGTCGTCGTCAGAATCGCCGCTGATCAGCGCGAAGATTCCCTCTCCCTCGGGGAGAGGGTCAGGGTGAGGGAGCCGATAATTCCGTCTGCGGAACAAATCTGCGGATGAGTGTCGATTGGTGCAGATGCGCAACACACCATTCCCGGCTGAAGCGCTGCGCTGACGCGCGAGCCGGTTAAGGTGTTCTCGATGCGTTTGTCCCGCCGCCAGACCCTCGCTGCCGGAGCCGCCGCCACGGCAGCGAGCTGCACGCGCGCGAACTCCCCTCCGCAGAGCACGAACATGAGCACCCAGCGCCAACCCGTCGTCTTCCTCCCTCACGGCGGAGGTCCGTGGCCGTTCGTGGACCTCAACTTCGGCTCGAAGGACGAGTACGCCGCGATGCGCGCGTACCTCGAGGGCGTCGCCAGGGTGCCGAAGACGACTCCCAGGGCGCTGCTGGTCGTCAGCGCGCACTGGGAAGAAGCGGTGCCGACGTTGATGACCGCGGCGCAGCCTCCGATGTACTTCGACTACTACGGCTTCCCGCCCGAGTCGTACGAGCTGACGTGGCCCGCGCCTGGAGCGCCGCCCGCGCTCGTGACACGCACGCGTGAGCTGCTCGAGAAGGCCGGCTTCCAGACGGCGGTGGATGCGAAGCGCGGCTACGACCACGGCACGTTCGTTCCGCTGAAGCTCGCGTATCCGTCGCCGACGATTCCGGTGCTGCAGCTGTCGCTGAAGACGGGGCTCGACCCGAAGGAACACCTGGCGATGGGCCGGGCGCTGGCTCCGCTGCGTGACGAGGGCGTGTTCATCATCGGGAGCGGCATGACGTTCCACAACCTGCGCGCGTTCATGAGCCCCGCGGCGCGGCCGGTGTCGGTGACGTTCGATGCGTGGCTGCGCGAGTCGATGACGAAGCCGCGGGCGGAGCGTGATGCGGCGCTCGAGCAGTGGGCGAGTGCTCCGTCAGCGCGAGCGGCTCACCCGCGCGAGGAGCATCTGATTCCCGGGATGGTCATCGCGGGTGCGGCCGGTGATGACGTCGCGACGATTCCATACGCGGGCACGTTCGCGGGCGTCACGTTGAGCGCGTATCACTTCGGGTAGCTTCAGTTCGACGCAACGGCCGCGGACTCGATGACGTACACCTTCACGACGCGCTGCTGCGGCATGTCGGCTTCCTTCTTCCACGCGCCGCCCCACTCAGCACCGACGACGGTCGCCGGCTTCGAGTAGCCATCCTTCACCATCTTCACGAGCAGGATGTTCGTGTTGCGCGACTTGGCGACGCTGCAGTCGATCGCCTCAGGCACGTTGAGCGCCGAGTCGGGATCGAACTCCGACGGGCCGAACTTGTTCTTCCCGTCGAGCTGCTTCTTCACGATGTAGAAGAGCCGCGTCGAGCACGTCTCCGACGAACCGCTCGCGGCAGGCTTCGCAGCCTCAGCGACAGGCGCGGGAGCAGGAGCCGCGACCGGAGCAGCCGGAGCCGGAGCCGCGTCAGCCTGAACCATCGGAGGCGCCTCGACCTGCGCGAGCGCAACCGGAGCAGGAGCCGCCGTCGGCGGAGCACCGACCGCGTGGTGACCCGACGCGCAGTACACCGCGGTGCCGTCCTTGCCAGCGCCGGCGCGACGAACGTCTTCGAGGACCGCCTCGGTTCCCTGTCCGAGACCCGACGCGCTCACCAACCGCACGACGACCGGAGTACCCGACGCCGTCTCGACGGCGCGCACGAAGACGCTCCCGCTGCGCTGGCAGCTGTTTCCAGCTTCACCGATGTACGGGTAGCTGAAATCGAGTGAGGTCACCTTGACGGTGAGAGAGCCATCGACGGGACCGGCGGCGAGGACGAGGGAGAGTGCGAGGATCATGACGTGTGGGAGACACCTCTCCCGGTTCATGTGCGCAACGCAGTTTCGGCGCCTCAACCATTTGAATTATCTAGAGAATTGGAGCCAGTGATCCCCTCTCCCGCCCCTGCGGGAGAGGGTTAGGGTGAGGGGAAGTCATGGATCAGCTCCTCGATCAGCTGGCGCCAGGTGATCAAGAGGTCCGATCCCGAATCCGTCTCGCACAGACAAACCCAACGCAGTACGCCAAGAAATTCCGCGAGCGCCTCGAAGCCCGCAACGCAGAAGACGAGCCGATCGACTTCTGGCTCCAGCTGGTCGACGCGCTCGATCAACACGGCTGGTCGTGGTCCGTCGATTGGAAGGCCAGCGCCGACGACGTGATGCACGCGCTGACCAAAGTGCTCACGAAGAAGAAGCTCCACGCGAAGTGGCTCACCGCGCCGTACGACCCGGGAGCGCATCTCCACGAGCGCACTGATCAACTCCTCGCGTGGTGCGGACGCGCGTTGTCAGCGCACGGACTCGCAGTCATCGCGTTCGACATCAGCTCCGACAGCTTCGAGCTGAGCGTGGTGCGTACGAGCGAGCTCTCCGCGTTGCAGAAGGCGGCGAAGCAGCTCGGCGGTGGCATCGACTCGTTCGCTCCGAAGAGACCACTCACGGTGCCGCTCCCATCGGCGACGCGCGAAGCGCCGAAGAAGTTCGAGTCGGTGCAGACGCCGCAGCTGTGGATGGGCCGCGACGACTACTTCCGTGTTCCCGGCATCACCATCGAGTCAGCGAACGGCACGACGCTGTGCGACCTGCGCACGTGGCCGCCGAAGAAGCGCGCGTTGGGTGCGGCGAAGCTCTCGTACACGTCCTCTCCGCGCGGGCACGAGGTCGCGCACAACATCGTTCGGCTCTACCGCGACGGAGCGTGGACCGAGCCAGCCACTGGAACCGTTCGCGCATCGCTGCGAGGGGAGAAACCGGTCGAGCTGATCAGCGCCATTCCGCGAGGCTTCGACACCGACCACGCGTACTTCGTGTCGGACCTGCTCGTGTTGTTTCCGACCGAGCCGACGGTGCGTGGCGGGCTGACGCGACGGCCGTTGGTGTGGAGCGGCGGGAAGAAGCTCGCTCCGGCGCGGGGACTCCCCGACGCGCGCGCGAAGAAGGGCACCCGGCGCGAGCGTTTTCCGTCGTTCCTGCGCACGGGCATCGTCGAGCTTGGGAACGGGGAAGACCTGCTCGTGTGGGAAGGAAGACTCTGGGAGCGGCACGGGCCCGGTTTTCGAGCGTTGAAGACGCCGAAGCGCTTCGAGGTCGACACGTTCTTCTTCTTCCAGACCGCTCCGGGGCCGAAGGGAACGCGTTCGTTCGTGCACGTGACCGCGAAGAACGAGGTGGTCCTCACCTCGCTTGATGACGGCACGTCGCGTGTGCTCGCGAAATCGGCCGAGACGCTTCACGCACCGCGCGCTGCTGGAGAACGTGGCGTGTTGCTCCGCGTCGGCCGCTCGGGAAATGCGAAGGCGCCGCTGCTGCGACTGGCGCATTTCGATGGACGGCCCATGACAGACATCGCGGCGTCGGCCTTCGGAGTCCGCACCGACGACACGGTCGAAGCCCACGGAGTCACCGGCGACTGGCTGTGGGTTGCACACCAGAAGGCCATCAAGCGGCTCCCCCTCTTCGCGTTCGGGTGAGCGTTGCTAAGAAGTGACCATGCGAACGACGCGAACGCTGATGGCGTGTCTGGTGGTGGCGGCGGGTGCAGCGTGGGCCGAAGGAGCGCCCGACGAAGTCGTCGAGAAAGTCGCAGTGCGCAATCGGCTCTTCTCGGTCGGAGGCCGCTTCGAGGTCGGAGCCAACGTCGGCTTCTCGCTGCTCACGCGCCTCACCGAGCACTACCACTTCAACGCCGCGGTCGCGTTTAACGCGAAGGACTGGCTCGCCTTCGAAGTGCGCGGTGGCTACGCGTATTCGCAGCTCACCTCGCTCGGTGAGCAGGTGCAGTCGGACTTTTTCAAGAACATGAGCATCGGGACCGCGAGCGACGCGTCGGATGCGTGGCGCATGAACGCGCACGGCGTGCTTGGCGTGCGCCTGCAGCCCATCTACGGAAAGTTCAACCTGGTCGCCGAGCTGCCCGTCCACTTCCAGATGTACGTGTGGCTCGGAGGCGGGGTGAGCGGCTTCGAGCGCGAGTCGCTGGTGATGTGCCCGAACACTGCGGCGTGCTCGGCGTACGTCGCTGCGCGCGCGGGCCCGACGCCGTTCGTGGTCGATCGTCGCGTGGGTCCGGTGGCGTCCGTCGCGCTTGGTCTTCGCGCGTTCTTGACCTCCGGCCACGCGGTGCGCATCGAGGCGCGCGACTGGAGCTACGTCGACTCGTTCTTCATCGGCATCGACCGCGCGACGTCGTCGGCGAGCAACCCGACCTCCGGTGGCAGGGCCAGCCCAACCGCTGGCATCACCAACGTCGTCCAGCTCGACCTCGGGTACTCGTTCATCTTCTGAGCGCGCGATTGATTCTGCTCGCGACGTGGTTGTATTGGTCGCTCGATGTCCGGGGATGGAAAGAAGCCACCGCCCAAGCCGATTCAGCCCGCGCCGGGTGTCGCTCCAGGTTCGGGCGCGCGTCGTGCGGCGCATGGCACGGGTGACTCCGCGTTCGAGCTGACGCCGGTCGGGAAGCCGGGGCAGTCGCTGCCTTCGTTGCCGCGCGTGGCGACGGCTCCCGGAACATTTCCCGCGTTGACCGGGAGAAATCCGTTCGGGAGCGACGAGCGCACGCACACCTCGACGCCTTCGCTCCCCAAAGTGTCGTCGTCGAACTTGCCGAAGGTCGGCGGCTCTGGAGCGTCTTCGAACAACCTGCCCGCCGTCGGAGGCCCCGTGCCCGGCCTCACGCAGGGCATGCCGAAGCGGAAGACGAACGTGATTCAGAAGCAGCTCGCCTCCTCAGCGTTCGACAAAGACGAGCGCACGCAGACCGAAGCGCTGATGGGCCGCGCGAAGAGCGTGGAGCTCGACCTCGACGAAGAAGGCGACGGCCTCAACGGCCAGTTCTACGACGGAGAGACCGCCGCGAAGGAAGTCAGCACCAAGTCCACGTGGCGCGCGCTCAAGGCGCCGGTGAAGAGCAAGAGCAAGAAGCGCTCTCCGCGCGTGTTGTGGACGGTGATTGATCAATTCGCCGTGGGAACGAATCCTCGTTACGTGCCGAGCAAGCCCGGAGAGTCGCGCGCGCACGTCTTCGCCTGGGACGTCTCGATGGCGATGGATTGCGAGATTCCGCACTACAAGTTGGGTCGCGAGATGACGTTCATGGCGACCGTCGACTGGGTGCGCTTCAAGAGCACCGAGCAGGGGTGGCGCCGGTTGCTCGACAAGAAGGCGGCCGTCGAAGCGGCAGATCGCGGTGAGCTGGTGTTGATGATCAGCAAGGACCCCAAGGTGTGGGTGCTCGCCGTCGTGCGGCCCGGCGGAGCGGGTGACGATGGCCACCCGCGCGTCGCTTCTGCCGGCTCGATTCGCGGAAACGACTTGAGCGCCGCCGAGTTGCTCGGCGCGAGCGACGGCGATTTCTACTCGCACGATTGAGTCGACCGTGCCGGGCTCTTCAGGTCGCCGACCGCTCGCTTCGAGGGAGCCGGTCGCAGTAGCTGATCTCGATCACGTTGCCGTAGTCACCGAAGTCGTCCTCGTAGTCACCTCGCCCCTTCTCCGGTCGGAACGGGTAACGGGAGACTTCGTAGATCCCGGGCCCGCTCTTCATCGAGACCAGCACGCGGTCGCGCTCGGGGTCGAACACCGCCGCGCCGTCGACGGCTTTGGCGCGCAGCTTCGGCGGGAAGGCGCCATCGCGGTACGGCAGAAGCAACGCGACCACTCCGGTCCTCGAGAAGAACTTCCCCACCGTCTTCGGCATCGTCCAGATCGGCCACTGCCCCATGCGCAGCGCCAGCCCTCGGTCGCGTGAAGCGCGATCGCGATCCTGCACCGAGGCGTCGACCAGCCGGATTGACGCGTCTTCGCTCGACGCGAACAGGGGTGAGTACCCGCTGCGGAAGCCCACCGTCACCCGCACCCCTTCGCGAGCCCCGATGGCGATGCGCCCGTCGCGGGCTTCCAGCGCGCGCTGGAAGTCGTCTCGCGGGTCGTTCTCGTCGATCGCGCCGCGCCACTCCTGCGCCACGTCTGCGTCGGCGACGATCAACCACAACGACGCGTTGGCCGCATGAAGAGTGCCGAGAATCGGCGCCGCATTGCCTTTCGGATCGACGGTGGGCTCGGCCGCACGCGTCGGCGCCGTCGCCGCAGCGGGTTTGACGTCGAGCGCCGCGTACTCGATGCGCGTCGTCGCGTCGGTCTTCGCGCCCGCGAGGTGATCGGTCGCCCACGCGAGCCGCGAGGTCTTCTTCTTCTTCAGCTCCGCGCGCCTCCCGGCGGTGACGTCGAGCTGCACCGTCGCGCCGCGGAAATTCGCGCCCTTCATCTCCCACCGGTGCTCCTTCTCGCTGCAGAACGCACCGTGGAGGAACGCTTTGCTCGCATCGGCTTTGCTGAAGTCGAGCCCGCAGTCGGGCTCCATGTCGATGAAGGCCGCTCCGCGGAGGTCCGCACCCGCAAGCGTGAGCTCGCCCCCGCACCCGATGAACACCGCATTGGCGCCACGAACCTTGCCGAGCGTGTGGTCGCCGAAATAGCAGTCGTAGAACACGGCGCCGGCCAGGTCTGCGTCAGCCAGCTTTGCGCCTTCGAAGTCGCACGACTTCCAGACGGTGCCAGCGAGCCGTGCGCCGCGGAGGTCGTGGGTGATGAACGCGTCCTCGAAGCGCGCGCCCGACAGGTCCCGCTTGCGGAGGTCGGAGCCATCGTCGAGTTGGTCGGCGTTGATCGCCTCGAGCAGCGCCTTGCGGCCGGCGGGCGCCTTGCGCGGCGTGGGGCGCAGATCGATGCCGGGAATGAACGACGCGACCTGACCGCCCAGCCTGCGGGCCTCTCGCGCGAGCGCCTCCGCGTCTTCACCCAGCGGTGTGTTGGAACACGTCACCGCCTCGAGCGCGCGGAGCTTCTCGAGGCCGGCGAGGCTCGAGAGCTCGTCGGAACCATCGACGTGGAGATTCCGCAAGTGCTGCAGCTTGGCGAGTGACGCGGGCAGCTTCGAGCCCACGGTGCAGATCAGCGTTCGAAGGTGCGTGAGCTCGCCGATCCACGCGGGCAGCTCGTCGCTCAGCTCGAGCTTGTGCACGCGCCGGAGCTTCGTGAGCTTCTTGTCGGCCTCGGCGTACTGCACGAAGCGCGCACGCTCGGCCAGCTCGAGCGCGACGTCGAGCTCGGGCCCGATCTGCCCGAGGCCCGACAACTCCATCAGGCCTTCGTCGCGTTGAGGCCGCGCGAGCGGGAGTCCAGCGGCCGCCGCGCGCACGCGAGCGTTCTCGAGCGCCGACGATTCGGTCGGAGTGGGGGTGCGGCCCGACGCTTCGGCGTAGCGCTTTTCCAGACGTATCATGCTTGGCCTCACCTGGTGATCGACTCGAGGGTGCACCGCCCGACACGCGCGCCATCGACCTCGAGTTCGCCGAGGCGCAGCCGGTAACTTCCAGCTTCGAGCGGAACGACGGCGAGTTCGTGCGCGCCAATCGGCTCCTGGGAATACAGCGGCGTCGCCGGAGCAACGCGCGGGAGCATCGGCGTCGTCTTCGAGAAGCATCGCGGGTCGAGCGCGCTCGAATCCGATCCGAACTCCGGTGTCGCGTTGTAGGCGATGGCCACTACCACCGCGCCCGACGGCAGGAGGATCTCGTCTTCCTGCCAGACCGAGACGAGCTCGCCGGTGAGCGCGGCCTGAAGGCCCTCGACGTCGCGACCGAAGCGCTCCTCGAGTGTCCACCCCGTGCGCTGGAGCGGCGCCAGCAAGGCGATCGCTTGCCTCGCTCGCACGAAGACGTCAGGCGACGAGAGCTGCAGATCGAAGATGGCTCCCTTGCCCGACTTGAACTTCACGTAGCCGTCGGAGCCATCGGGGCTGCCCGGCCACTTCTTCATCGCCTCGAAGTCGCCGAGGACGATCGGGCTCGAGGCATGGGCGTTGTAAAAGACGTGACCGACGCGCTCGAACACGGTCAGGGCACCAACTCGAGTCGGCAGCAGTCGTACCCGTCGAGCGACCCCATCTCGACTGCATACGACCCCGCGGGCACAGGAATGAGCGCGAGCTCGGTCGCGTACACGGCCTCGGCGGGCCGCGCGCGTGGCAGCCGCGGCACCTTCTGGTGGAAGCACAGCGCGTTGAGGTGACTCGTCGGCGCGCCTTCTTCGGGGGTCGCGTTGTAGGCGACGGTGATCACCAGCGCGCCCGACCGCACCGCGAGCGTGTAGCGCTCGAAGACTCGCTCCAACGGTGCGTCGAGCAAGCGCTGGAGCGCGTCACCTTCCGGCGCTTCGACCTTCCGACCGTAACTCCGCGGCGGGATCAGGAGCGCGACGCCGCGCTCGCGAGCGAACACGTGCGGCGCGGCGAGGTCGCTGCCGGCGAAGCCGAGCACAGAATCGTCACCGAGCTCGAGCTCGCCCTCGACTTCGCCCTCGGGCGCTCCGGGCCACCGCTTCATCACCTCGAGGTCACCCATCACGATGGGCGTCGCCGAGTGCGCCCGGTAGGAGACCTTGCCGATGTAGCGCGTCATGGGTGTGGCTTGTCGCCTTGCGCGGAACGGACTTCAAGCGCCTGACCTGCGAGCGGAGTCTCTTCGGTGATCCGCGCGCTTTCTTCAGGCGTTCCAGCCATCTGGGCGCGTGCTCGAGCGGAGTCTGTGCGTTCCGCGAGCTGCGAATGCTGGGCGGTATGGTCGCGCCCCTCTCTCATGGCGACCTCCATTCCTCCGTCGATCACCGCTGCCGTGCGAAAGGACTTCGCTGCGCTCGGGAAGAACTCCGTCGTCGGTGACGTCGATCGGTTCCTGGGCGCGTTCGTCCGTGCGGTGCCGTACCTCGCGCTCGATGAACGACCCCTCCACGCGCGCTCGAACCCGTTCGCGCGCATGGCGCTGACCCCCGAGGTC
>JAEUJS010000276.1 GCA_016792935.1 Archangium sp.
CGCCTCTCCGAAAGAGCGCGAGGTCTTCGCGTCGCTCGTGCAGCAGAACGCGCTGGTCGATCTCGGCCGCGCGAAGCGACCGAATGAGGCTGGCTTCTACACGTGGTGGGACTACCGGGCCGGCGCGTTCAAGAAGAACCAGGGCCTGCGCATCGATCACATCCTCGTGAGCCCCGACCTCGTCGATCGCTGCACCAGAATCGACGTCGACCGGGAAGCGCGCGACGGCAAGGGATCATCTGATCACGCTCCGCTCGCCGCGGACGTCACGTGACCTGATCAGCTCGAGCGCCTTCGAACAGTCCGCCGTTGTTCATGCTCGTGCCGAGGCACGTTTCCTGTAGTGTCCGCCGCCGAAATCAGATCAGCAGCCTGAGCTGCTGTGAAAAGGGGAGGGACCAACTCCATGGAATTCTCATTCGCCGGCTTCCTGTTCGGAGCGTTCGGCTGGTTCGTCATCCGCTACGTGTTGAGCGGCTTCTTCACGGTGAACCAGAACCAGCGCGCCGTGAAAACGTCGTTCGGTCGCGCCAATCGTCTCACCACGTCGACGCTCGACAACCCGATGGCCGAGTACCTGCGGCCTGACGAGCGCGAGCGCTACAAGTATCCCCAGATCGAGGTGATTCCTCCGGGCGGCCCGTACTTCAAGTGGCCGTGGGAGCGCGTCTACAAGGTGAACGTCGCCACCGAGACCGTGAACCTCGCGTTCGACCCCGAAGACATCAACGCCAACCGCGGCGGCACCGAGCTCGACGCGGTCACCAAGGACCAGCTCAACATCGGCATGACGGGCCAGCTCCGGTTCCGCGTGAGCGATCAGAACCTCTACGCGTACATCTTCGGCGTGAAGCGGCCGCTGGTGCACGTGCTCGGCTACTTCATCTCGGTCCTTCGTCAGAAGATTGCCTCGTTCGAAGCGCCGGAAGGCAGCGATACCGCCGTGGCTCCAGGCGCCCCTGCGCACCACGCCGGTGACCTGTCGGCGGCCGCGGGCGTTTCGATCAACGACCTCCGCAAGAACCTGCGTCTGTTGAACGAAGACATGGACAAGGGCTGCCTCTCGTCGACCGCGCGCTACGGCATCACGCTCGACGCGTCGCTCATCACCGGCATCGACCCGCCCGCCGAAGTCGAGAGCGCGCTCGCCGCGATCAACACCGCGCACAACCAGGTCGGCGCTGAAGTGTCGCTCGCGCAGGCGTCGGCAGATCAGAAGCTCGTGCAGTCTCGCCGCGCCGTCGAAATTCAGACGCTCAACGCGCAGGCCGAGGTCGAGCCGTTGTTGCAGCTCGCCAACCAGCTCGCTGACCTGAAGAAGAACGGAGGACCCGGCGTGCTCGCCGCGTACGTCCGCAACGTGAAGCTGTCTCTCTTCAGCAAGGCCCGCAGCGCCTTCGTGGAGTTGAAGCCATGAACTTCGTCATCACTGCCATCATCGGATTCTTCGCGTGCTTGATCGGCGTGCCGATCGCCATGTGGTTCGCGCGCGCGTTCGGGCTGTACCAGATCATCGAAGAGCGAAAGGCGATGGTCTTCGTGCTCTTCGGTGAAGTGCTCGGCACCATCACCGAGCCGGGTCTGCACTTCCTGTGGGCCAAGCTCGGCATCAAGGCCGCGCTGATTCCGCTCTTCGGCAAGGTGCACACCGTCGACCTGCGGCTCGATCAGGAATACCTGCGCAGCCAGCCGGTGAACTCGGAGGAAGGCGCTCCGATGGGTATCGGCATCTGGTACGAGATGTACGTCAACGATCCGGTCTCGTTCCTCTTCAAGAACGCCGACCCGCGTGGCTCGATGCGCGCCAACGTCAGCAACGCCGCGGTGCGCACGCTCTCGAACATGAAGCTGGGCGACATGCTCGAGACGCGGCACGTGATGAGCCAGTCGGTGCGCAACGAAGTGACGCCGCGCTCGGCCGAGTGGGGCTACCAGCTCGGCTCGGTCTACATCCGCAAGGTGCACTTCCGTGACGTGGCGATGATCCGCGGCATCGAAGAGAAGGTCGTCAACCGGCTGCGTCAGGTCACCTCGGCCATCAGCCAGGACGGCCACAACCAGGTGAACATCATCAAGTCGTCGGCCGATTCGAAGGCCGCCGCTGAGTTCGCCCGCGCCGCTGCCCAGCGTCCGTTGATCGTCGGCAAGGCGCTGCAGACCATCTCCGCCGATCCCGCGGTGATGGAGGCGATGTTCGAGCTGCTCGAGACGCAGCGCCTGCTCGAGTCGGGAGCGCCGGTGACGTTGTTGCCCGAGAAGTCTCCGGCTGGTGCGTTGTTGGCGCCGTTGCTGGCGGCGCAGAACAAGTAACTCGCAGATGCAGCCAACGCGCGCGGCCCTGATGCGGTTCGCGCGCGTGTTGGAGCGGCGCGGTGATCCCGCGGGTGACGTCTACCTGCGAGCGGTCGTCGCGCCGCCCGTCTTCGTGGGCGAAGAGAACGAAGCTGCGCTGCGCGCGTTGATCGAGGCGCTCGATCGCCGCGGTGAACACGACGTGCTCGACGCGCTGAGGCCCGAGGTCGAGAAGCGCTTTCGCGTCGGGCATGTCTTCGCGAAGGCGCTCGGAAAGCGCGGCTCGCTCGAGGCGCTCGATTCCTACGTGCGCGGCGACGCTCATCATTGGGAACGGTGCACGCGCATCGATGGAGCGTTGAGCACGCTCGTGCAGCGCGGCGCTGAGGGACTTCGACTGGTGCGCGGCTGGCTCGAGCTCCCCAAGACTGGTGAGAAGGAAAAGGAACGTGCGTTTCTGTGGGCGCAGTCGAGGTTGGCGCAGGCGGCCTGCTGGCTCGGCGACGAAGCGACCGCGCGCAAGGTGATGACGCTCCTCGAAGGAGAGGTCGCGAAGCAGAACCAGTTCGACTCGATGACGGGGAAGACCGAGCTCGCTCCGCTGTGCGCGTCGATGGGTGAGGTGCCGCGCGCGACCGCGTTGCTGCGTGAAGGCGAAGCCGATTGGGACGCGATCTTCGACGAAGACATCGACGGCTACGGGCGCATCTCACGCAACGCGCTGCAGCGTGCGCAGGCGCGCGTGCAGCATCTCGAAGCGCAAGGCCGCCTGCCGCTCGAGAAGCGAACCTGGGATGGCGCGGAGCCGAAGCGTCTCTACGAGCCGCCGCGGTTCAACAGCTTCGTGGACTATGGCGAGCTCCGGCAGGACCTCACCGATCTGCTCGAGGCGAAGAACTTCGACGGCGCGCTCGCGTTCATCGAGGCGCCACGCGAGCAGACGGAATGGTCGCACTTCCTGCGCATGTTCGCGGACGCGCTCGAGGTGGTCACACCAGCGCAGTGTGCGCGCTTGCTCGAGCTGCATCGCCGCATCGAAGCCGCGCGCGTCGAGAGTCGCAGCGCATGGCACACGCCCTCGTTGTGCGGCCTCCTGGCGCGGAGCGGGCACCAGGACGAGGCCTTCGCAGCGGCCGAAGCGATTCGGGGTGGGAACCTGACGGATCGTGCGAGCGCACGGCTCGCCTGTGCGGAAGCCGTCATCGGAAGGAAGCTCACGCATTTTGCGACACGAGCTGCGCTCAACGCGGTGATCGCCGAGATGTCGGAACACCAGCGAAGCGATTCGCAGACCGACGTGTTCAGCACGCCGCTGACGCTCGCGGAGCTCTTGCTGCCGTTCGCCTGAAACGCTCGGCAGGAATGCGACATTTTCCGCGAGCCTGGCTCCTTCGGAGTCATGAGAGCGCTGATCGCGATTTGTGTCGTCGT
This sequence comes from Archangium sp., assembly GCA_016792935.1. GTDB lineage: Bacteria > Myxococcota > Myxococcia > Myxococcales > Myxococcaceae > Archangium_A. The sequence goes on from JAEUJS010000276.1 coordinate 3,724, forward strand.
CACGGCAGGTTGCCAATGTGGTCCGCGGTTGGTGGACGTGCCCGATGGGCTGGTCGTCACGCCGGCGTCGGTGGATTTCGGAGCGGTGAAGCCGGGCGAAGCGGTTCCCAGGACCGTGACGCTGCGCAACGACGGCAAACGCGCGCTCGCGCTCACCCTGAACGTCGAATCAGACGCTCGCAGCACGTTCGCCGTCGCTCCGGTCAAGCTCACGCTCGCGCTCGGTGACGAGCGAACGATCGACCTCGAATACGTCGGTGCGCAGGTCTCGGGCATCGATACCGCGACGCTCGTGATCGCCGAGGGAGCGCGCGAGGCCAACGTTCCGCTGCGTGGCGAGACGATCGTCGACGTCATCACCATCATCGAGACGCCTGACTCGGGAACGACGAATCCTGATGCCGGCGGCGTGGACGCTGGCGTGCCTGACGCGGGGACGTGTGTGCCGCGCACCTGTGCGCAGGCCGCGCGGGTGTGCGGCTCACTCGACGATGGCTGTGGAGGAACGCTCGCCTGCGGAACGTGTGGAGGGGGAACCGCATGTTCCGCCGCGGGGCAGTGCGTGTGTTCGTCTCCGAATACGACCGAGCTCAGCTGCGGGAACGGCACCGACGATGATTGCGACGGGCGTATCGATTGTGTCGATTCCGATTGCGTCGGAGCGACAGCGTGCGCGCCGGTGATGTGCAGCAACCAGGGCGACCTGCGCGTGAGCACCGGAGTGCTCGACAGCAACGCGCCCGATCTCGCGTTCGACGGCACGAACTTCGGCATCGCGTGGCTGCGCTTCGACTCGATGACCTCGGGCATCGACTTCTCGTTCGCGCGCATGTCGCTGCAGCAGCAGTTGGTGGGTGCTCCGGTCGAGCTCACGAACGACGGCTTCGGCGCGCATCCTCCGCGGCTCGCGTGGAGTGGAGAGTGGGCCATCGGCGCGTCGACTCTGACGCAGACGATGAACGGACCAGCCAACACCGTGCGCGTTCGTCGCTTCGACGACCAGGGGACGACGGTCGGTGCGCCGATCGACTTCGGGCCTGGCTGGCCGGCGACGGTCGCGAGTGGACCGATGAACGGACAGCTCGGCTTGCTCTGGGGAAATGGTGCGGTGTCGTCGAACGTGCCGACGCTCTCGCTCGTCGCCCAGGGCGCGGCGAATGGCCCGAACCGCCCGCTGATGAGCGGAGAGGGCGCTGACTACGGCGATCTCGTGTGGGACGGCAGCGGCTGGGCGATGGTGTGGACCGCGACGCAACCGCAGCCGAACCCGGGCTCGGGCGTTCGCTTCGCGCGGCTCGACGCACAGGGCAGCGTGACGATCGCGCCGGTGCTGATCGCGCCGAGCAATGCGTTCTCTCCGCGGCTCGCGGTCACCGCGTCACAGCACTACGGAATCGTGTGGCAGCAGTACGGTGCGCAGAATCGCTTCGACATCTATTTCACTCGTCTCGACTCGAGCGGAGCGACGATCACCGCGCCCGTGAATCTCTCGAACTCGAGCGGCAACGCGATGCTCGCCGACATCACCTGGACCGGCGCTGCGTTCGCCGCGGTGTGGACGGAAGATCTCGGCTCACCCGCTCCGACGAAGGTGTGGCTGGCGCGGCTCGATCCTTCTGGTCAGGCGACGGCGCCGACCGAACTCGTCTCGTGTGGAAGTGCTGCTGCGTGGCGGCCTGCGATTCACTTCGCAGCGGGGAAGCTGGCTGTCGCGTGGGGTGACAGCCGCGTTCCCGGGCACCTCGAGGTGTACGCGCGCGTGCTCAACCCCTGATCAGACGGCGTCGCTGGTGCTCGCGAGGAGGAATTCGTGCGTGCGCAGCGCGGGCACTCTCCACACCGCGCTCTGCGGCGTCTCGATGGTGTTGCCGACCGCGTCCACCTTCTCGAGCGCGGCGAGCACCGAGTTGTTCATGCGGAAATTCTTGATGGGCGAAGTCACCACGCCGTCTTCGATCAAGAACGTTCCATCGCGCGTCAACGCCGTCACGCCGAGCGTCTTCGCGTCGATGAAGTTCGAGTACCAGAAGCGGGTGATGAGCACGCCGCGCTTGATGCCCGAGAGCAGCTGCTCGCGCGTCGCGTCGCCGGGCAGCACCTCGAAGCCGTCGTAGCTCCCGGTTGCCGTCGTGTTCTGTTTCCGTGCCCAAAAGCGAGAGACGAAGAACTCCTTCAACACGCCCTTGTCGACCCAGGTCCGCGGAGCGAGCACCGTGCCCTCTCCATCGAACGGCAACATGGGATTGGTCTTCGTGTCGGACGTGAACGTGATGCGCTCGTTCGCGATGCGCTGCCCCAGCTTGCCGACGAAACACGAGCGGCCTTCATCGACCGCGCGGCGATCGAGCGAGCCGACGACGTACTGACAGAGCGTCGCCGCAGCCGCGGGCTCGAGCACCACCGTGTAGCGGCCGGGCTCGAGGGCTTTGGGCTTCGCCGACGCGCGCGCTTTCTCAGCGGCGATGCGACCGACCTTCTCGAAGTCGAGCTCGGCCTTGCGCCGCGTGTGAATCGAGTTCCACCCCGAGCCGGTGCCGTCCTTCGTGCGCGAGGTCACCGAGAAGCCGGCCTCGGTGTACGCGACGCTGACGTCGAGCCCCGCAGACGACACGCGATTCACCGTGCCGTGTTCGATCTCGAGAACGCCGGCCGTCATCAGCTCGTCTTTCGAATGCGACAAAGCAGCCGCGATGCCCTTCGCGCGCGAGGCGGCGTCGAGCGTGCCGAGCGCGTCTTCCGACAACGTGAGTCCCGCGCCGAGCTTCTGCGCACCGAGCACCGGCATCGCTTCGGGCAACTCCGGACTGAGCTTCGCCATCGCCACCGTTCGCTCCACGAGCGCCTGCAGCGCGGCGGGACTCTTCTGATTGGTGTTCGCGGTGGCCGAACGCAGCCCGAGCTGCACGGTCAGACTCACGCGCGAGTCGTCGATCTCCGCTGATGTGGTGATCTCATTGCGCGCGAAACGCGTGTTCGCGCGATGCGTGTTCTGCACGTTCACCAACGCTTCAGCCTTCGCGTCGGCCTTCTTCACCAGCGCGAGAATCGCTTTTGCTTCGGCAGAGGGAGCAGCCATCACTTGCCCCCGCGCGTGTTGATCACCGACACACCCTTGAAGCGCGCGCTCGGGCACCCGTGACTGACGGGGTTGCTCTGCACCGGCTCGCCCTTTCCATCATCGAACGCCGAACCGATTCGCCACGTCGAAGGCCCACCGAGCAGATCGCAGCTCTTCCAGAACGTCGGAGAGTTCGACTGGTAGCCCACGTCACGCAGCGTGCGCGTGATGCGCCCCTTCTTCACCTCGAAGAACATCTGGCCGGTGAACTGGAAGTTGTAGCGCTGGTGATCGATCGACCAGCTCCCGGTGCCGGTGATGTACACGCCGTCGTCGGTGGCCTTGATGAGGTCAGCCGTCGAGAGGTCCTTCTCTCCCGGAGCCAGCGACACGTTCGGCATGCGCTGGAACGGCACCGACGCGTGATCAGCCGCGTAGCTGCAGCCGCGCGAGGCCTTCTCGTTGATCCACGCCGCCTGCTCGCGCGTCGTCTGGTAGCCGACGAACTTGCCCTTCTCGACGAGGTTCCACTTCTGCGTGCGAACGCCGTCGTCGTCGTAGCCAACGGTCGCGAGCCCACCAGGCGTCGTCTTGTCGGCGTAGAGCGTGACGATGGGAGACGCGTACATCGTGCCCAGCGTGTCGGGCGTCGCGAACGACGTGCCCGCGAAGTTCGCCTCGTAGCCGAGCGCGCGATCGAGCTCGGTGGGGTGCCCGACGGACTCGTGAATCGTCAGCCAGAGATTGGTCGGATCGAGAATGAGATCGCGTTTGCCCGCCTCGATCGGAGCGGCGTTCACCTTCTCGACCGCCTGCTCGCCGACGCGCTCGGCGTCGTCGAGGAAGTGCGAGTCTTCGAGGTGTTCCCAGCCTGCCTGCATCCCCTGACCGTCCCACCCGCGTGTGGCGTATTCGCCGTTGCTGGCGTGCACCGCGGTCGCCTCGTAGTCAGGCCCGATGCGCGTGATGGTTTGTTCGATCAACGCTCCGTCGGTCGAGGCGAACAACTTCCACTCGAGGCGCGTGCTGATGCCGGCCGTACAGAAGCTGACGCCCTTCACCTTGCGCAGTCGTTCCGAGACTTCGAGCAGGAGCGCGGCCTTGTCGGCGACGGGAATTTTGAACGGGTCCTTGATGAGCGGCGTCTGCCACACGTCGACGTGCGCGGGGTTCGCAGCGAGCTCGACCTTGCGCGTGCTCACCGAGGCATTCGCCCGCGCGATGGCGCATGCGGTCTGTGAGGCCTTCTGCACGGCCTTCACATCGACCAGCGGAGTCGCGGAGAAGCCCCACGCGCCATTCACCAGCGCGCGCACGCCGACGCCGAAGCGCTCCGAATCCGAGACCCGCTCGACGTGATCATCTCGCACGCCGACGTCTTCTTCGCGTCGGCGGTGGATGCGCACGTCGGCGTACGACGCGCCGTTCTTCTTCGCTTCGTCGAGCGCCGCGTTGACCACACTCAAGTACGTCGCATCGGCGACGAGCCCCCGGGCATGTGCGAGCGCAGGAGCCAGCGATGCCGCGCTCGCGGCGAACAACAGTTCACGTCTCGAGAGCATGTTCAGGACCTCAGAACCCCGACCAGATGAAGTCGAGCGTCGGGAGGATGTTGTTGCTGCGCACACGCACGCGCTCGCTGAAGCCATCGGCGCCGGTGCGCACCTCGGAAGCGCCTTGATCGTAGTTGGCCCACAACACGCCGACCGCGATGCGCGAGTGCTTGAAGACCGCGATGTCGAGGTTCAAGTGCGCGGTCACGATGAAGGGATTGATCTCGGCGATAACGCCCTGGTTGATGCCGCCAGCCACCAGATTTCCCTGCTGACCGGTGAGGTACACGTTCACCTCGCCGCGCAGCCGGAAGGTGTCGCCGAACGCGTGATCGTACGAAGCGCCCGCGCGCCCGAGAAAGCCCGTCAGCGGAGCCGCCATGACGATCTCCAGCGGCGCCAGGAACGAGTTGAGCGGCGTCGCGCTGTTCGGGCCGATCGGAATGCGCATGCGGCCCTCGATGCGGAACGTCGCCACGTCGTGCGTGAAGAAGTTGCCCGAGACGAGCAAGCCCACGCGCGGAATCAGCATGAAGCCGACGTCGTTGGTCGAGGTCGCCCACGTTGGAAAGAAGAAGCCCTTCATCAACCGCATGCCGAGCGTGGGCATGAGCAGCCCGGCCTCAGCGGTGAGACGAACTCCAGTCGGCGGCTCGCCGTTCTCGACCGGGTTCTTCAGAATCGCGAAGCGCGCGTCGAGGTGTGGAGCGACGAAGAAGAAGAGGGGATGCGCCTGCAGCTCGAGGCGATCGGTGAACGCGAGTCGAAGCGGGTTGAAGACGCCGATCGAGTAGCTGCCCTTGTTGCCCGTGTCGGCCGTGTCCCAGGCGGGGCGCGGATTTCCGAACGCGGCGAGCGAAAGCCCGAAGACGCACAACAGGAGCGCGCGCCTCACGGCAAGCTCCACGTTCCGACGACCGGCGCGTGATCAGACAGCCGCGAAGGATCTCCAGTGATGCCCAGTCGCCCCGGTTCCTGGAGCACGTCGGTGTTCGACCACACCTCTCCCTTGCGAACGAAGAGGTAGTCGAGCGTGCGGTTCCACCAGCCCGGAGTGCCTTCGTCGTTCACGCCATCGGGGCCGAGCACGGTGTGCGTGAAGAACGGCCGCTGCGCCGCATCGCCGACGCCGTAGCGCGCGAGCGGAAGGGACGGCTCGAAGTCGTCGTAGTACGGCTTCATCACCGACGGCGTGTAGGGCGGCTGCTCGTATTCGGTGCCTTTGCTCGACGCGCGCTCATCGAGGAAACCAGACAAGCGCAGCTTGCCTTCGCAGCCTTCAGCGCTGGTGGGCTCGGCCTTCTCGTCGCACACCGGCGGCAGCTCGTTCCAATCGCCGCCGATGACCCACGGCAACTGCTCCGCCTTGAGTACGTCGAAGATCTGTTTGATCTGCTTCTGCTTGGTGCCGTCGAAGTCGTACGCCTCGGTGTGCACCACCATCGCGGCGACGCGTCGATCGTTGCCGACCTCGATCTCGGCGCGGCCGATCGCGCGCTTGATGTAGAACGTCTTCGTCAGCACGTCCTGATCGGTGCGGTCTTCCTGTCGAATGCGTTCTGCCTTCACGATGGGGTAACGAGAGAAGATCGCGTTGCCGAGCTGAATGCGCCCCACACCTTCCGACGGCACGTAGCGCGCGTCCCACGTCTCGTCGTACGCCGCGTACCGCAGGTTGGTGTTCTCGAGCAGAAACTGCACCATGTCGACGTACGCGCTGCGCTTGCTACCGACCTCGATCTCCTCGGTGAGCAGGATGTCGGGGTCGTATTCCTTGATCAGCGCGGCGATCTTCGTGAGGCAGTCATTCACCTCAGCCGTCGAGAGCTGAACGCGATCGCCCCAGAAGTCGAACCAGAAGTCGACGCGGCACGCTCCGTACTTCACGTTCCACGCCATCACCTTGAGCTGCGTGGGGTTCTCGATCGGTGCGGGGTGTTCGGCCTTCGCCTTGAACCGCGGAATGTCTTCGCGCGTGAAGTTCTGCGGGTCGGCGATCCATTCACAACCAGTCGCCGCGAGAAATACGAGCAGGAGCAGTCGTCGCATGCGCCGCGCACGCTACTCCGCTACACGCTCGAGGGGATGGACATCTACCAGCTCAAGACCTTCGTCGCGGTGGCCCAGGGCGGCACCATCACTCGCGCGTCGGAGCTGGTGCACCTGAGCCAGCCTGCGGTGAGCGCGCACATCAAGGCGCTCGAGGAAGAGCTGGGGCTCGCGCTGTTCGAGCGGAGCTCGAAGGGCATGACCTTGACCGCCGAGGGGAAGCGGCTCCTCGCGCGCGCCGAGCAGACCCTCGCCGCGCACCGCGAGCTGCTCGACGAAGCGGCGCGCGCCCGCGGAGGGCTCACCGGCAAGTTCCGTCTCGCCGTCGGAAACGCCTCGAACCACGCCGCGATCGGCAAGCTGCTCGCGGGGCTCGCCGAGAAGTGTCCCCAGGTGCAGGTGACGCTCGAGCACCGTCGGTCGGCAGACATCCTCTCGGGGCTTCGCGACGAGACGATCGACGCCGGCTTCTACAACGAGGGCGGCGTGGCGCCGGTGGAGTTCTCGACGATCGAGGTCGCCAGCTTCGGCATCTTCGTCGCAGCGCCCAGGGGGCAGCGCGCCGAATGGAAGGAACTCGAGCAGCTGCCGTGGATCTACCCGCCCGAGAGCACCTGCTGCGCGAAGGCGGCCCACCAGGTGTTCGCGCGGCACCACCTTCGGCCCGCCAGGAACATCAGCGTCGATCGCGAAGACCTGACGCGCACGCTGGTGGCGAGCGGCGTCGGGGTGGGGTTGCTCCACGAGCCTTCGGCGCGCGCCGCGGTGGACGCGGGAGAGGTCGACCTGCTCGACGACTCCGAGACGCGGGTGCGCGTGCTCTTCGCGCAGCTCGCGCGCCGGGCGTCCGAGCCGGTGCTGGCCGCCGCAGCCGCCATCGTTCGGGGCTGAGCACATCGGCTCAGCTGCGCGCCGGTGCGCTCTTCGAGAACAAGAGGGCGGCGATGGCGAACGCGAGCGCGGCGGTGACGGCTCCGATGGCGAAGGCGGCGGCGAAGCCGAGCGCGCCCACGGCCAGCCCGAGCGCCGGCACCCCGACGCCCATGGTGAGATCGAAGCAGGCCGCGTAGGCCCCCAGCGCCACGCCGCGGTTCTGGGGCGCGACGCGCTTGATGGCCTCCACGCCGAACGCGGGGAACGAGAGCGAAAAGCCAAAGCCGGTGAGCGCCGCGGCCGCGATGGCGAGCTCTGCGCTCGGCGCGAAGAACATCAGCGCCTGCCCCACGCCTGCCAGCGACGTGGACGCCATGGCCACGCGCGCCCCGCCGAGCTTGTCGGGCAGCGTGCCGAACAAGATGCGCGCGGCGACATACGCCACGCCGAAGGCGGTCATCGCCAGCGAGGCGCGCGACCAGCCCTCGTGCTCGAAGCGAAGGGTCGAGAACGCGGCAATCGCTCCGAAGCCGAGTGCGCTCAGCGTCAGGCCGAGGCCGGGCAACCAGATCGCGCGCGCGACGGAATGAAAGGGCAACCGCGCGGTGCCCAGCGCAGGGAGAGGCCGGGTGAAGAACACCAAGGCGAGCCCGATGAGCGGAGCAGCGCTGGCCGCCAGACCGACGCCGACCAGGCCCGCGTGCGCAGCGAGCCACGTCCCCACGGGGGCCCCAGCAGCGAGCGCGCCGTACATGGCGATGCCGACCCACGCCATCACCAGGCCCGAGCGCTCACGGCCGCCCCGCCCGACGCCCCCCGAGCGGGCCGAGGTGATGACCATGCTCTCTCCGAGGCCGAGCAACGCGCGCGCGGTGAGCAACACGCCGAGGCTCACGGCGGGTCGAGTCACCACCGACGAGGCGGCCATCAAGGCGCCCGCGAGCACCGAGATGCTCAGCCCCAGCACCGCGGTGCTCTGCGGCCCGCGCGTGTCAGCTCGCGTGCCCGCCACGTGCCTCGTCAACAGCGTCGCCCACGACTGTGCACCGATGGCGAGCCCGACGACGAAGGCGCCGAAGCCGAGCGTGGTGGTCACGTGCCCCGGCAACACCGGCAGCGGGAGCCCCATCGCGAGGAACTCGGCGAACACCGCGCCGCAGAGCAGGGCCAGGTGGCGGACGGCGCCTCGTTCGGTGTTGGAATTGAGCGCGTTCATGATGCGTTCCCCACCAGCGCGGCGACGCGCGCGCTCGCGTAGAGGCCGAGGCCGAAGATGGCGTGGGTGGCGATGCTCTTGAGGGTGTTGAAGAGTGGCGCGGGTGTGTTCGACGAGAAGATTCCGGCGCCGAGCGCGGGCTGCAGAATCAAGAGCGGCGCCACCGCGGTGACGAGGCCGATCGCGAGCGCGGGAAGCAGGGTCGGCTGGTGCGCCCACTCGAGCCCGTACACGGCCAGCAGGAGCGCGGCGAAGGTGACGCCGATCGCGTAGTGCGTGGCCCAGCCGATCATCAACTCGCCGCTGACTGGCGTCGCGCGCGCGATGCTCGTGTGAAACCACTGGCCTCGCGGCACGTGGCCCACCCAGCGGCCCAGGAGCGCGAAGTCGAGCGTCTTGATGCCCATCGCGCGCTGCGCCACGCCCCACACATCCATCACTGCCGTCGCGCCGGCGCCGATCAACGCCGCGCGCACCACGAATTCCGTTTTGTCGTTCATGCGCCAGGAAATAGCGGCGCGTTCCCAACCCCGGAATTCGCATGATCGGAGGGTGCCCCTCAGAGAACGTGAGGTGCGGCGCCGACGCATTGCGTTACGCTGGTGGCGCAGTGCGTCAGGAGTCGACATGCAACCGCAACAGGGGATGTACGAGCCCAGCACCGAGAAGGACAGCTGCGGCATCGGGTTCGTCGCGAACATCAAGGGGCAGAAGTCGCGCGGCATCGTGGAACAGGCGCTCGACGTCTTGCAGCACATGGCGCATCGCGCGGCGACCGGAGCGGATCCGCTCACCGGAGATGGCGCCGGAATTCTGCTGCAGCTCCCGCATCGCTTCTTCAAGCGCGAAGGGCTGAGGCTCGGCTTCGACATGCCGCGGCGGCGCTGTTACGGCGTGGGCCAGGTCTTTCTGCCGGCTGACCCCTGGGCGCGCGCGGAATGTGAGCGGCTCTTCCTCGACGCGATTCAGCTCGAAGATCAGAAGTTCCTCGGCTGGCGAGACGTGCCGATCGACGAGTCGAAGTTGGGCCCGGTCGCGCGCGGCGTGTTGCCGGTGATGCGGCAGATCTACATCGCTCGTCGCCGCTGCGTGCCGAGCGCCTTCGAGCGAAAGCTCTTCATCATCCGCAAGCTCGTCGAGAACCACGTGCGCGCGTCAGGCGTGGATCCCGAGGGGCGCTTTCACGTCGCGTCGTTGAGCGCCGAGACGATCATCTACAAGGGGCTGCTGCTCCCTTCGCAGCTGCCGGCGTTCTACCCGGACCTCCGCGACGCCGACATGGTGAGCGCCATCGCGGTGGTGCACTCGCGCTTCTCGACCAACACGTTCCCCACGTGGGATCTCGCACAGCCGTTTCGCTTCATCGCGCACAACGGAGAGATCAATACCGTGCAGGGCAACCGCAACTGGATGCACTCGCGGCGTTCGCTCCTGCAGTCGGCGAAGTTCGGAGGCACGCTCGATCGACTCCAGCCGATCATCGTGCCCGGCAAGAGCGACTCCGCGCAGTTCGACAACATGCTCGAGCTGCTGACGCTGGGCGGGCGCTCGTTGCCGCACGCGATGATGTTGATGATCCCCGAGGCGTGGTCGGGCAACACCGACATGGACGAGCCACGACGCGCCTTCTACGAGTACTCGAGCTCGTTGATGGAAGCGTGGGATGGGCCGGCCGCCATCACCTTCACCGACGGCCATCTGGTGGGCGCGACGCTCGATCGCAACGGGCTGCGGCCTGCGCGCTACGTGGTGACGCGCGACGATCGCGTCATTCTCGCGTCGGAAGCGGGCGTGCTCGACGTGCCTCCCGAGCAGGTGGTGCGCAAAGGGCGGCTGCAGCCCGGTCGCATGTTCCTCGTCGACACCGTCGAGGGCCGCATCCTCGAAGACGCCGACGTGAAGAACGAGATCGTCAACCGCTGGCCGTACCGCAAGTGGCTCGATCGCAACGTCTTCACCTTCGACGAATTGCCGCCGGCTGATCCCTCGCCGCGTCTCACCGGTGACGAGCTCGCGCGGCAGCAGCGTGCGTTCGGGTACAGCGATGAAGATCTGCGGCTGCTCCTCGCGCCGATGGCCGAGACCGGCAAGGAGCCGACGGGCTCGATGGGGCAGGACGCTCCGCTCGCGGTGTTGAGCGATCGCGCGCCGTCGCTGTTCGACTACTTTCACCAGCTCTTCGCGCAGGTCACGAACCCGCCCATCGATCCCATTCGCGAGTCGTTGGTGATGTCGCTCGCCACCGGCATCGGGCCCGACGGCAACACGTTCGATGAGACGCCGGAGCAATGTCATCGGCTCTCGTTGCCCGGTCCGATCCTCGACAACCACGACACGGCGCGGCTCAAGGGCATGCGCTCGCTCGGCGTGTTCGAGCCGCGCGTGTTGCCAGCGCTCTACGAAGGCTCGCTCGACGACGCGGTCTCGCGGCTGTGCGACGCGGCCGTCGCGGCGGTGGAAGACGGCGCCGATCTCCTCGTGCTGAGCGATCGCGGCGTCGATGCGCGACGTCGGCCGATTCCTGCGCTGCTCGCGACCAGCGCGGTGCATCAGCGCCTCGTGAAGCTCGGCATTCGGCGCCACACCGGCTTGCTCGTCGAGACGGGAGAGGCGCGTGAGGTGCACCACTTCTCCCTCTTGATCGGCTTCGGGGCCGCCGCCGTGAATCCCTGGCTCGCGCTCGACTCGCTGGAAGATCAGAAGGTCGGCCCGAAGAACTTCATCAAGGCGGTCAACGAAGGCTTGCTGAAGGTGATGTCGAAGATGGGCATCTCGACGGTGCAGTCGTACCGAGGCGCGCAGATCTTCGAAGCGGTCGGGCTCGAACGTTCGCTGATCGACGCGCACTTCACCGGAACGCCTTCGCGCTTGAGCGGCGTGGGCATGACCGAGCTGGGGCGTGAAGCCGAGGCGCGTCACGCGCGCGGCTTCGCGGTGAGCCGCGACGAGCTCTCGGTGCCGTTCACGGGTGGTCAGTACCAGTGGCGTCGCGACGGAGAGCGTCACAAGTGGAACCCCGACACCATCGCGGCGCTGCAGCACGCCACGCGCGCGAATGATCCAGCTGGCTTCGCTCGCTACGAGCAGCTGTGTGACGAGGAAGATCGAGATCCCACGTTGCTGCGCGGGCTGCTGGAGATCGACGAGTCGAACGCGCGCGCCGTTCCGCTCGAGGAAGTCGAGCCCGCGAGTTCGATCGTGAAGCGCTTCGTCACCGGCGCGATGTCGTTCGGCTCGATCAGCGCCGAAGCGCACGAGACGCTCGCCATCGCGATGAATCGGCTCGGAGGGAAATCGAACTCCGGCGAGGGTGGGGAAGAGGCGCGTCGCTACGTGCGCGAGGCGAACGGAGATCTGCGGCGCAGCGCGATCAAGCAAGTCGCCAGCGCGCGGTTCGGCGTCACCACCGAGTACCTCGTCAACGCCGACGAGCTGCAGATCAAGGTGGCCCAGGGAGCGAAGCCCGGCGAAGGCGGCCAGCTGCCCGGCCACAAGGTCGACGAGCGCATCGCGAAGGTCCGGTGGAGCACGCCGGGCGTGACGTTGATCAGTCCTCCGCCGCACCACGACATCTATTCGATCGAAGACCTGGCGCAGCTCATCTACGACCTGCAGGCCGTCAGTCCCTCGGCGCGCGTGAGCGTGAAGCTGGTGAGCGAGGTCGGCGTGGGCACCATCGCCGCGGGCGTCGCCAAGGCCGGAGCCGGCGGCGTCACCATCGCCGGCTACGAGGGCGGCACGGGCGCGTCTCCGATTTCCTCGGTGAAGCACGCCGGCCTGCCGTGGGAGCTCGGGCTCGCCGAAGCGCAGCAGGTGCTGGTGTTGAACGGTCTGCGCGATCGCATTCGACTGCAGGTCGACGGAGGGCTGCGCACCTCACGCGACCTGTTGATCGCCGCGCTGCTCGGCGCCGAGGAATTCGGAGTCGCCACCGCCGCGCTCGTCGTCGAGGGCTGCGTGATGTTGCGCAAGTGTCATCTCAATACGTGTTCGGTGGGCATCGCGACGCAAGATCCAAAGCTGCGCGAGCGCTTCGCGGGCCGCGTCGACGACGTGGTGCACTTCTTCCTCATGCTCGCTGAGTCGTTGCGCGTGCGCATGGCGCGACTCGGCGCGCGGACGCTCGATGAGCTCGTCGGTCGCGTGGAGTTCTTGAGGCAGCGCCGCGACGTCACGCACTGGAAGTCGTCGCGGCTCGAGCTCTCGGCGCTCTTCGCGATTCCAGCGAACGGGGCGCGTTTCTGCACGACGCCGCAGAAGAAGGATCTCAGCGCGCACTTCGATCACCAGTTCCTCGCAGAGGGC
>JAEUJS010000293.1 GCA_016792935.1 Archangium sp.
TCGATGGTCGACAACCTCGACGGCACCGACGCCGGCATGGGCGCGAGCCGCTGGGAAATTCTGCAGCGCAGCTTGAGCACCGTGTTGCCGCCGCTCGATCAACAGCTCGCGCTCGGCGCCATCATCTACCCGGCCGAGAACACGTTGCGCTGTGACTTGCCGAGCGGGTCCGATCTCGTTCCCGCGCGAGGCAACGTGAACGCGCTGCTCGACCTGCTGCGCCGCACGTCACCGACCGGAGGCACGCCCACGGCCGCGGTCCTCGGCATCGCCTCACGGACGCTGCTCAACACGCCCACCGCGAGCTCCGCCCGCGCGCTGGTGCTCGCCACCGACGGCGCACCCAACTGCAACACCGCGCTCAACCCGAGCACCTGCGTCTGCACCAGTCCTCCCACGACGCCGGGCGTCAACTGCGGGAGCGACACGTTGTGTCTCGACGACACGCAGACCATCAACACCATCACCGCGACCTTCCGCGACGAGCGCATCCCGACCTACGTCATCGGCATCGGCTCTCAGCTCAACCAGTGGGCAGGAACGCTCGATCGCATGGCCGTCGCCGGAGGCGCCCCGCGCATGGGCACGCCTCGCTACTACTCGGTCGCCAATCAGAACGAGCTCACCGACGCGTTCACGCGCATCACCGCGCAGCTCACGCGCTGCACCTTCCTCGTCAACGGCGTGGGCTCGAACGAGCCGCTCACCGTGCGCGTCAACGGCGTCGACGTGGCGCAGGGGCCGAACGGCTGGGAATGGACCAACGTCGCGCGCACCGAGCTCGTGCTGCACGGCGTGAGCTGCGACCAGGTAGCGATGGGCTCGACCGCGAGCGCGCTGGTCGAGTGCGCTCCGTGAAGACGGGCACGTCTTACCCAAGTGACCGACAGACAGCGGCCACATCGGGGTCGTCGAGATAGGGCCCGAAGCCGAAGCGAAGTCGATCGTCCCGCGCGTCCGTCACGACGTGACGCTTCAGCAGTTCCGCTGAGAGCTCGCGCGCATCCGGAGTGCGGAAGGTGAGGAACTGCCCCCGCGCGGAATCGCTGAGCGGAACCACCAACTGACTCGCGGAAATCCTCGCGGCGGCGGGAAGACCGGCGACGAACTTCGTCTGCAGCGCGTGCGCATGAGCACGCACCGCGGCCGTCGTGAGGCGCGCCTGCTGCCGCCACGCCATCACCGCGTTGAAGCGGTACAGCCCACTGGGGTCGAACGTCGCGCCCCAGAAACGGCCACCACCGGCCGCGTAGGGCACTCTGCCGGCCTGCTTTTCTTCGAGCGCACCGAAGGCGGCGAACCAGCCCGTGTTGCGCGGGCGCAGCTCGCTCGCTGATGACGGCACGTGGAGGAAACACGCGCCCTCACCGCTCATCGCGTACTTGTAGCCACCGGCGACGTAGAAGCTGCGTGAGGCGAGTGCGCTCCAGTCGGTCGGGACCGCGCAGAAGCCGTGGTAGCCGTCGACGACCACCATCGCGCTCGCCGGGAGCGCGGCGATGATCTTCGCCAGGTCCTGCACCACCGCGCCGGAGTTGAAGAACACCTGGCTGAAGAAGACCAGATCAGCGCCCCGGCTCGCCGCCACCAACCGCTCACCAAACGTCGCGAACGGCTCGCTCGGAACGCGGGTGACGCGCGCGAGGTCCTCTTCCTCGAGACGCCGCGTCTGCCGCTCGAACGAGTGGAACTCGGAGTCGCTGGTGACGATGGTGGGCTTCGGCCCAAGGCAGGACAGCAGCCGCAGCACCAGCTCGTGCGTATTGGGCGCGAACACCACGCTCGACGAATCCGGCAGCGAGAGCTCGGCGGCGACGTGACGTTGCGCGCGCGGAATCACCTCGCCGAAGACGTGGCCCCACTTCTCATCCGCGAGCCGCGCGGCATCGAGCCACGCCTGCTGCTGCGCTTCGAACGAGACGTCAGGCCAGAGGTGATGGCTGTGCGCTGCGAAGTGCAGGCGCTGTGGAGCGGCTCCCAGAGACTTCGAGAACGCGCTCTTCCACATCACTTCTTGTCCGTGAGCAGCTCTTTGACCTTGTCGAAGAAGCTCTTGCTCTGCGGGTTCACGTCTTCACCCGAGACCTCGGCGAACTTCATCAACAGATCGCGCTGCGCCTTGCTCAAGTTCTGCGGCGTCTCGACCACCACGCGCACGTGCTGATCTCCGCGATCGCTGCTGTGCACGTGGGGAATGCCCTTGCCCTTGAGGCGGAACACCTTCCCGCTCTGCGTTCCTTCCGGCACCTTCATCTTCACCATGCCGTCGAGCGTCGGCACCTCGAGCTGAGCGCCGAGCGTGGCCTGCACGAAGCTGATCGGCACCTCACAGAACACTTCGTATTCCTCGCGGTGGAAGAGCGCGTGTTCCTTCACGTGCACCACGACGTAGAGATCGCCCGAGGGGCCGCCCTGCTCTCCGGGCTCTCCTTCGCCGGCGAGTCGCACCCGCGTGCCGGTGTCGACGCCCGCGGGAATCTTCACCGAGAGCTCGCTCTGCGATTCGATCTTCCCCGCGCCGCGGCAGTCCTTGCAGGGATCCGCCACGACCGAGCCGGAGCCACCACACTGGTTGCACGTACGCGCGACGGCGAAGAAGCCCTGCGTGAAGCGCACCTCACCGGCGCCTCCACACGTCGGGCACTGACGCTGCTGCTTGCTCTTGCTGCCTGTGCCTTCACACGACTCACAGCGCCTGGGCCGCGGAATCTTCACCGACACTTCGGTGCCGAACGCCGCCTCTTCGAAGGTGAGCTCGAGGTTGTAGCGGAGGTCTGCGCCACGGTTGCGCGCTCCACGGCCGCCCCGGCCACCGCCGAAGATGTCGCCGAAGATCTCTCCGAAGATGTCGTTGATGTTGGCGGTGTTGAAGCCCTGACCAAAACCCTCGACGCCCTGGTGACCGAAGCGATCGAAGCGCGCCCGGCGATCGGGATCGCTCAACACCTCGTACGCCTCCGACGCTTCCTTGAACTTCTCCTCGGCATCCTTGTCGCCGGGGTTGCGGTCGGGGTGGTACTGCATGGCCAACTTGCGGAAGGCCTTCTTCAAAGTGTCCGCGTCGGCGTTGCGCTCGACCGCGAGCACTTCGTAGTAGTCACGCTTGTTAGCCAAAGTGCGCCTCATCTAACGCAGGCACTCTCGAAAGCAATCGACCTCAGGTGACTGGCCGAACGGACAAAGGCGTGTGGTTTCGGGTGGTCGCGAGGACCCGGCCGTGGCGCGCGCGGTTGGGGGCGGCCATCTTCGCCTCCCTGATCGCCGCGGCTGCTGGCGCGACGTGGGCCTCTCTCGTCGGTCCGATGCTGCGGGCGCTGATGAACGGCGGAGGGGCGAAGTGGGGGCCGTTCACCTTCGAGCGCGCAGACCTGGTCTTCGCAATGCCGCTGCTCATCATCGGAGCGGCCGTTCTCAAGGCCCTCGCGTCCTTCATTCACGCAGGGCTCACCGGGGCCGTCGCGCAAGGCGTGCTCGCGCAACTGCGTCGCGATCTCTACGGACGGTTGTTGTCGCTGCCGCCAAAGTGGTTCGAGCAGCGTCATTCTGGAGAGCTGCTCTCGCGCTTCACCGCCGACGTCGCGCAGCTCGAGTTCTCGGCGGCACAAGCGCTGGCGTCCATCAGCCGCGACACGCTGCAGGTGCTCGCGTTGTTGGTGGTGTGCTTCCTCGCCGACTGGCGGCTCTTCCTGGTCACCTTCATCGTGTTGCCGGGCACCATCATTCCGGTCTCCCGCTTCGCTCGCAGCGCACGGAAGCAGGCGACCAGCTCGCAAGCGTCGCTCGGTCAGCTCTCGCTCATCGTGAACGAGCACCTGAGCAACCTGCCCGTGGTGCAGGCGTACCGAGCCGAGCCGCGCGCGCTGAAGACCTTCGACGACGAGCAGAATCGCTACCTGGCGGTGATGAAGAAGTCGCTCTTCGTGCGCGGCGCGTTCTCTCCGACGACGGAATTCCTGGGCGTGCTCGGAGTCGCCGCCGCCATCGTGCTCGGCGTTCGGCTGGTGCAAGACGACCCGTCGTTCGGAGATCGCCTGCTGACCTTCCTCGCCGCGGCGCTGTTCCTCTACCAGCCGGTGAAGTCGCTCTCGAACACTGCGTCGCAGGTCTCCCTGGGCGCCGGCGCCGCCACGCGCTTGTTCGAGGTGCTCGATGCGCAGCCCGAGCCTGATGCGGGAGCGGTCGCCGCTCCACTCGCGCGAGCCCTTCGCTTCGAGGACGTCTCGCTCACCTGGGCTGATGGACGCACGGCGCTCAACGGCTTGAGCTTCGAGATCGCTGCGGGCCAGCACGTCGCGCTCGTCGGCCCATCGGGAGCTGGCAAGTCCAGCGCAGTGGCGTTGCTGCTCGGGCACGCGCTGCCGAGCGGCGGCTCACTCACGTGGGATGGCGCGGAGCTGACGACGTTCTCGCGTCACAGCCTGCGCTCGCGGCTCGCGTGGGTGCCGCAAGAGCCGGTGTTGCTGTCGGGAACCGTGCGCGAAAATCTGCTGCTCGGTCGAGCGGACGCCACCGACGCGCAGCTGTGGACCGCGCTCGAGCGCGCACACGCCGCCGACTTCGTCAAAGCGCTCCCCGCCGGAATCGAAGAAGACGTCGGCGAGCGCGGATCGAAGCTGAGCGGCGGTCAGCGTCAGCGCCTCGCCATCGCGCGGGCGTTCCTGAAGGAGCCGTCGCTGTTGATTCTCGACGAGCCGACGAGCGCGCTCGACTCAGCGACCGAGGCCGAGGTGCAGGCGGGCCTCGAAGAGTTGATGAAGGGGCGCACCACGCTCGTCATCGCGCATCGCCTCGCGACCGTGCGGCACGCCGATCACATCGTGGTCATCAATGAGGGCCGCGTCGTCGAGCAGGGCAACCACGATGAGCTCGTGGCGCGCGGTGGCGTGTACGCGAAGCTCCACCTGCCGGACTGAAGTCAGTCTGCGCGGAAGAAGCAGTGACACGACTCGCGCGCCTCAGCGATGCTCGCCGCGTGGCGACCCTCGCTCTTCAGCGCATGCCGTACGCCGAAGCGCGCGTCGGCCCCAATCGCATTGCGCTTCTCAAGGACGGCTTCCAGGCGTACCCGGCGATGTTGGCGGCCATCGCGTCGGCGAAGAGCACGGTGTGCCTCGAGACGTACATTCTTCGCGAGGACAGCACCGGGAACCGCTTCCTCGAGGCGTTGATGGAACGCGCGCGTGCGGGTGTCGAAGTGCTCCTCATGTACGACTATTGGGGCAGCGACGTGTCGGACATGACGCTCACCACGCTGAAGATCGCGGGCGTCAAAGTGCTGCCGTTCCGCCCGTGGAAATACCTCGGCTCGTTCGCGCGAGCCTTCGCGCGCGTGCGCAAGCGCAACCATCGCAAGTCGCTCATCGTCGACGGAATGATCGGCTTCACCGGCGGCCTGAACATCAGCGACGACTACGCGGCGGTCGAAGATGGAGGCAAAGGCTGGCGCGACACGCACCTGCGCATCTACGGCCCCGACGCCGCGGCGCTCGAGCGGTTGTTCCTCACCACGTGGCAGAGCAATCGCGGTCCGACGATCGATGGTCCACGCTTTCGCCGCCCTCGTCAGGCGGGCTGCGAGAAATTGCGCGTGGTGGGCAACGACTTCGCGCTCGATCGCAAAGGCATTCGTCGCGCGTACGAAGACGCGTTCACCAAAGCGAAGGAGCGCGTCTTCGTCACCAACGCGTATTTCCTGCCGCCCGCGAAGATCATCAAGGCGCTGGTCGCCGCGGCGAAGCGTGGCGTGCGCGTGGGCATCATTCTCGCGGCCACCACCGACGTGAAGCTGGTGCTCTACGCGGCGCGCGGCCTGTATCCGAAGCTGCTGAAGAACAAGATCGAGGTCTACGAGTGGAACGCCGGCCGCGTGCTCCATGCGAAGACCGCGGTGGTCGACGGGCTGTGGGCGACGGTCGGCTCTTCCAACCTCGATCCGCTCTCGCTTCGGCACAACCTCGAAGTGAACGCCATCGTCGTCGAGCCGGGCTTCGGCGCGTCACTCGAGAAGCTGTGGCTCGAAGACTTGTCGAACTGCGTGCGCATCACGAAAGACCACATCAAGGAGTACGGCCTCGTCGACCGGCTGCTCTCATGGGTGGCCTACCAATTTCGCCACTGGCTGTAGGCTCGCACCATGATGCTCGCGCTCGTGGTGGCCGTGACGGTGTGCGCCGGTCCTTCTGGTGAACAACGCGACGCAGTCGAGAAGAGCGAAGCGTTTCGCCAACAGATGAGCGAGGCGATTCAACGTCACGACTCCGGCGACTACGCGGGAGCGATCGCCATCTACAAGTCGATGCTCAAGCAGTGGCCGCATCATCCCGGCGTCGTCTACGAGCTCTCGTTCTCGATGAATTCGAGCGGAGCGCCGCCCAAAGAAGTCATCGCGATGATCGAGGGCGAGTTGAAGTCGATGAAGAACCCGAAGGCGCAGATCTATTCGACGCTCGGAACCGCGTACGACACGCTGGGTCAGCTCCCGAAGGGCGAAGCAAACTTCCGCAAGGGTCTGAAGCTCGACCCGAAGAACGCCGACCTCGTCTTCAATCTCGGCATCAACCTCGCGATGCAGAAGAAAGAGAGCGAGGCCGAGCCGCAGTTCGCGCGCGCCGCGGAGCTGGCTCCGAACTGGCCGAGCGTGTGGAGAGCGGCCGCCATCACGCTGGAGACCAACGGCAAGGCGATCGACTCGGTGCTCGCGCGGTTGAACTTCGTGGTGCTCGAGCCCGACTCCGAACGCGGAACGACTGCCGCGAAAGCGATCGACGAGGCGCTCGACAAGCTCGTCACGCGCAAGGGCAACAACATCAACGTGAACATGGGCGGCAACTCCGAAGACCTCGGCATGCAGCTGATGCTCGCGGCCGCCGTCGCGGAGGACGAGAAGAAGTCGGCGTCGGAGCAGAAGGTGTCTGCGGTGAAGAAGATGATCGACTTCGGCATCGAAGACGAAGCCACGAAGGGCTTCCGCACCACGGCGCTCACGCGGCTCGCCGAGGCGAAGGAAGCGGGTTGTCTCGAAGCGCTGCTGTGGGAATGGCGGCGGTCCGCGAAAGATCCGGCCGCGCTCAAGTGGTTCGCCGCGCATCGAGATCAGGAAGAGAAGTTCGCGACCTTCATCTCTTCGCAGCGACGCCGATAGGTGTGGCTAAGGTCGGCGCATGCTGACCCTCGGGACGAATCCGCTTCAGCAGTTGGCGCCGCAGGCGCTGTCCACGCACGCGTTCGTGCTCGGCATGACCGGCTCCGGGAAGACCGGGCTGTGCGTGGTGCTCGTCGAAGAGTTGCTGCGCTCTGGAGTTCCCGTCATCGCGGTGGACAGCAAAGGTGATCTCGCGACGCTGCTCTTGTCGTTCGAGAGCGGTGACCCGCGCATCGCCGAGTGGGGAGGAGACACCGCCAGGCTCGACGCCGCACGCAACGCGTTGGGCGGAGGGCCGCGAGCTGCGTACGAGGCGCGGTTGTTCACGCCCGGCTCGACGCTCGGAGTCAGTGTCGATCTCCTCGGGACGCTCGCGCCTCCGGCCGACTCTTCGCCCGAAGCGCTCGCTGAATCCGCCGACGTCGCGACGCGCTCGCTGCTCGGGCTGTTGAACATCGACGCCGATCCGCTCACCTCGCGCGAGTACCTCCTGCTCGTGCAGCTGCTCACCACCGCGTGGAACGAAGGCAAGACGCCCGCGCTGATCGATCTCGTGAAGCAGGTGGCGAACCCGCCGTTCGCGACGGTGGGCGCGCTGCCGCTCGAAGATTTTTTCCCGCAGAAAGATCGCCAGGGCCTGATGGTGCGGCTCAACGGACTGCTCGCGTCGCCGAAGTTCAACGCATGGAGACAGGGCGAGCCGCTCGATCCCGCGCGCTTCTTCCGCGCTGCTGACGGCAAGCCGCGGCTCTCGATCTATTCCGTCGCGCACTTGAGCGAGGAGGAGCGCATCTTCGCCGTCGCACAATTACTCGAGCGCACCCAGGCGTGGATGCGGAAACAAGGCGGCGCGTCGACTCCGCGCGCGGTGGTCTTGATCGACGAGATCTTCGGCTACTTCCCTCCGGCTCCCGCGAATCCTGCGACCAAGGCGCCGCTCATCTCGTTGCTCAAGCAGGCGCGCGCGTTCGGACTCTCGGTCGTGCTGGCGACGCAGAACCCGATCGACCTCGACTACCGCGGGCTGGCGAACATCGGCACGTGGCTCGTCGGGCGGCTGCAATCGGAACAGGACAAGGCGCGCATTCGCGACGCGCTCGTCTCGGCGGCGTCGGCGAGTGGTCAGACTCCGGCGCAGCTCGACGCGATGCTCTCGACGTTGGAGCCGCGGCAGTTCTTGCTGCACTCGGTGCACCAGCCGCAGCCCGTGGTGTTCAAGACGCGCGACACGACGACGATTCTGCGCGGGCCGTTCAGCGCGGACGAGTTGAAGCGCGTGACGGCGGGGATGAAGTCGACGGCGCCGGTGGCTGCGGCTGTTGTTGCGGCTGCTCCGGTCGCTGCTGCTGCCCCTGCTGTGGCAAGCGCCGGCACGAGCGCGATCGATCCCGAGCTCGGACCGATCTACGAGAACGACAAGGGCGCGGCGTATCCGTACCTGTTGCTCAAGTTCGGAGTGCGCTACCGACTCGGCACGTCGAGCAGCGAAGAGACGGTGCACGAGCTCGCGTTTCCCATCGAAGGAACGCTGACTCCGGCGGAGGCGCTGGAAGGTGCTCCGCTCTCGGTGAAGGGCGTGCCGTTTCAGCCCGCGATGCCGGCCGACATGACGCTCGCCACCCTGCCCGCGTGGATCAACGGGATGAAGGCCGCGAAGTTGACCATCGCGTTGAAGGAACGGCTGCCGGCGAAGTTGGAGACGAAGCTCCTCGAGGATCCGCAGACGAAGTTGATCAGCGGACCGACCGAGACCGCCGAAGCGTTCGCCGCCCGTGTGGTCGAGAAGCAGGGCGTGTCGCGCGATCGTCAGAAGCTGATGCGTGACCTCGAGCGCAAGCGTGTCGACTACGCGCAAGCGGAAAAGGAAGTCTCGTCGCGCAAAGCAGAGAAGTGGCTCAGCGTCGGAGCCGGAGTGCTCGGCCTCTTCTCGCGTCGATCGATCGCCTCGTCCGTGAGCGGCATGGGTCGCGCGATGGCGAGCAATCGGTATCAGGGCGGCGCCGAAGCGCGCGTCGAAGATCTCGCGTTGGAAATTCAGCAGCTCGAGAAGTCACTCGCCGAGCAGGAAGCGGTCGATCCGCGTCGTTTCGTCGAGCAGCTCGCGGTGCCGCGGAGCAGCGACGTTCAGGTCCTCCGCCTCGCGCTCGCGTGGATCGTGCCGTGACGAACCTTATGTTGCTCGCTGCGAGACCGTCCCTCACCCTTTCCCTCTCCCTCAGCGCGGGAGAGGATCACGCCTCACGGCTTGAGTTCCTTCAGCAGCGCGTCGGCGCCGTAGACGTGCTTGAGCGCCGCGAGAATCAAATCGCCGTGCACCGCGACGGTGCGGTTCTCCGCGCCCTCGTAGACGAAGTTGCCGCCGAGCGACTGCAGGTTGCCGTCGAACACCAGCCCGACCACGTCGCCGTTCTTGTCCACCAGCGGTGAGCCGGAGTTGCCGCCGATGATGTCGTTGGTCGTCGCCACGTCGTACGGCGTCGCGGGATTCAGCTTCGCCTTCGCCGCGTTCCACTTGTCCGCCACCAGGAACGGCGCCTTCCCCAGCGCGCCACGCTCGAACAAACCCTTTACCGTCGTCATCGCAGGCGTCGAGCCGTAGCCCTTCACGCGCCCATACGAGAGCCGCAGCGTGAACGTCGCATCGGGAGCGCCCGTCGGTCCCTGCGCGCGCCGCGCCTCGGAGATGAGCTCCATGTTCTTGCGCACCTGCGAGTCGACCTCGTCTTCCATGCGCTTGCGCACCGCGCGGCAGTCGTCATCGACGAGCTTGGCGAACGCCATCATGGGATCGACCTCTTCGACTTGCCTCCCATCGGCGTCGCCCCCAGGGGCTTTGCTCTTCCCGGTAAACTCGAGCCGCTCCTTGCGCCACTTCGCGTCGCCGACCTTCGTGCCGTCGATCAACTCCGCCGCGCGATCGTCGGGAGACTTTCCGGCGAGCACCTTCTTCACGAATGCGTCGTCCGCTCCGTAGACCTCGCGCAGCTTCGTCAGCGACCACGTCAGCGAAACCTTCTCCAGCTCGGGATGCACCGGCGCCGCGTCGAGCAACCCCTGCTTGAGCGCCGGCAACTGCGCCTCGCTGTACTCGCGCAGACGTTCACCGTTCGGCTTCGCAGTCTCGACCGGGAATCGCGCCAGCCTCCGCGCGTACCCGAAGAGCGACGACGAGAACGCCTGCCCGCCTTCGCGCATCTGGTAGTCGACGTAGAGCGTGCGCTGCGTGAGCAACGCCTTCGCCACCGCATCCCACGCGCCCTTCGACGCCTCCGGAGCCGCCGCGCGCAACGCCTCTTCGTCTTTGCGCTTCTTCTCGAGGAACCCCGGAGCGACCAGCGCCTCACGACGGCCCTTGAGCGCCTTGAGCGAGTTCTCCACCGCGCGCAGCTTCGACTTCACGATGCGCTCGCGATCGGGAGACTGCTTCATCCACTCGTCGAGCCTTCCGCGCGTCTCCGCGAGCGACACCAGCGACCACGGCAACGTCACGTCACGCAGGAACTCGTACTGCGCGACGGTGAGCGCGCGCTCGGTGCCTCCGGGGTGACCTGAGACGAACACCACGTCGTTCTCCTTCGCGCCCTGCTTCGCCCACTTGAGGTGCTCGGGCGTCTTCACCGGCGCGCCGTTCGCGTAGAGGCGCACGAACGCCGCGTCGAAGCCGTAGCGCGGGAAGTTGAAGTTGTCGGGATCTCCGCCGAACGCCGCCATCTGGAATTCCGGAGCGAACACCACGCGCAATTCCTGGAAGCGGCGGTACTCGTAGAGATGAAAACGCGCGCCGTGGAAGAGCGTCACCACGTCGCAGCGCTTCGTCGCGTCACCCTTGCTGCATTCCGACTCGAGGCGCGAGACCTCGGCGCGCAGCTTCTTCTGGAACTCCGCGCCGCTGACGCCCTTCGTCGCGTCGAGAACGTTCGTCGTGACGTCGGTGATCTTCACGAGCTGGTTCGCTTCGAACTTCGGGCAGACCTCTTCCTTGTCCTTCGTGGCTGCGAGGAAGCCGGTGGCGAGGAGATCGCGCTCCTTGCTCGAGAGATCTTCGAGGCACGAGCGAATGCAGTGGTGGTTGGTCATCACCAAACCATTTGGAGAAACCAGCGACGCGCTGCAGCCGTTCGCGAGCCGAATCGAACCGAGCCGCACGCGATCGAGCCACGCCTGATCGGGCCCCACGCCGACGTCTTTC
Source organism: Archangium sp. (assembly GCA_016792935.1). GTDB lineage: Bacteria > Myxococcota > Myxococcia > Myxococcales > Myxococcaceae > Archangium_A. The sequence goes on from JAEUJS010000293.1 coordinate 11,331, forward strand.
TTCGCCTGCGCCGAGGGGAATTCGTTGAACAGGAACATGCCCTCTTCGGCGAGAGCGACCGACGAAACGAGCACCACCAGAGCGAGAGCGCGCATGGGCAGTGCCATGCCAGCAATCACGTGAGAACTGGTACTGAGAACTGCAGTTCTCAGGTGCCCATTCGCGTGGGCTGATCAGCGCTCGAAATCGCCCGCAACCGAGCGGAAGCACAGCGCTTCACCACACCTTCCCACTGGCTCGGCACGTGCTCACTGTCACGCGCGTGCGTCACGTCATTCTTGGCTGCGTTTTCTGCGTCGTTTTCTCAGCGTGCGAGGGCTCGATCGACGGCCCTCTGCAGCCCGGCACCAGACCCGGTGGTGGCCTCGTCGGCGGCGGAATCGGCGGCGGCTCGGGCGCCGGCGGAGGCACCGGTGTTCAGCCGACTCCGTGCACGCCAAGCAGCGCAGGCCAGCCGATGCCGATGCGTCGCCTGACGCGCGCCGAGTTCGACAACACGATTCGCGATCTCCTCGGCGCGGCGCCGATCAGCGGTCAGCTGCCGGTCGATGAGAAGGCCGGGCTCTTCCTGAGCAACATGTCCGGCAGCGTCTCGTGGAACATGCTCGAGCAGTACGGCACGACGGCCGAGGCACTCACCAACGACGTCGGTCGCCTGCGTGGAGCGGTCGCCGCCTGCGACACCGGTTCGACTGGCGAGACCACCTGCGCCGAGCGCTTCGTCGATCAGTTCGGTCACCGCGCCTTCCGCCGCGCGCTCACCGTCGAGGAACGCGATCGCTACCGCGCGCTCTACGCCGCGCACCGCGCGCGTGGCTCGTTCGAAGACGGCATCAAGTTCGTCGCGCGCACGATGCTGCAGTCGCCGAACTTCATGTACCACTTCGATGAAGACACCGCGTCGCGGCTGAGCTTCTTCCTGTGGAACGCCGCGCCCGACGCCGAGCTGCTCACCGCGCAGCAGAACGGCTCGCTCGCCACGCTGCCCGGCGTCAGCAGCCAGCTCGATCGCATGTTGTCGGACGATCGCGCGAGCGCGGCCATCGGCTCGTTCCACCTGCAGCTGCTCGGCATCGACGCCACCGCGGTGCCCAACAAGTCGCCCGCGCTCTACCCGTCCTTCAGCCCCGCGGTGTGGAGCTCGATGGTCGGAGAGACGGCGCGCTTCGCAGACCACGTCGTGCGTCGCGGTGATGGAACCTTGAGCACGCTGCTGACCGCCGCGTATTCCATCGACGAGCAGGGCAATCAGGTGAACTACGACCCGATGCAGCGCTCGGGGCTCCTCACGCAGCCCGCGGTGCTCGCCGCGCTCGCGAACCCCGACACGACGTCGCCCGTGCGCCGCGGCGTCATGATTCGCCGCAACCTGATGTGCCAGACGTTGCCTGACCCGCCGCCGAACGCGCCGACCATGGTGCCTCCCGCGATGGGCCAGGAGACGACGCGCATGCGCGTCACCCGCGTCACCTCGCAGTCGCAGAACTGCGCGTCGTGCCATCAGTTCATCAACGACGTCGGCTTCGGCTTCGAGAACTACGGCCCGCTCGGCGAGTGGCAGACGCAGGACAACGGGCTGACCATCGACGCGTCCGGCGTGCTCAACGGCACTGACGAGTCGAACGGCACGTTCGTCGGAGCGCGCGAGCTCACCACGCGCCTCGCTGGCTCGAAGGAACTGCACCAGTGCTACACGAAGCAGCTCGTGCGCTTCGCGATCGGCCGCCCTGAGCAGCCGCGTGACGAGTGCGAAGTGAAGGAACTCGGCGACGCGTTCCGCAACGACGGCGGTGACATCAAGGCGCTGATGCGTCGCATCGCGATGAGCCGTGCGTTCACCTTCCGCGACGTCATCACGCCGGGCACGGGTGGAGGCGGCGGAGGCACTGGTGGCGGCGCTGGTGGAGGCGGCGGAGCGACCGGTGGTGGTGGCGGCTCAACGGGAGGAGGCGGAGGCGCGACTGGCGGAGGCGGAGGCACTGCGACGCGCACCGTGTTGCTCGCGAGCGGACAACAGCTCCAACCCGACGCGTCGGTGATGAGCGCCGATGGAACGCACCGGCTCGTGTACCAGCTCGACGGCAACCTCGTGCTCTACCGCACGACGGGTGGCGCGGCGTGGAACAGCGGCACTCCGGGAACGTCGCCAGGCTTCGTCGCGATGCAGGCTGACGGCAACCTCGTCGTCTACGACTCCGCCGGTGCTCCGCAGTTCCACACCATGACGCACGGAAATCCGGGCGCGCAGCTCTACTTCGAAGTTGGAGGGCGGCTGCTGATCATCTCCCCCAACGGCACGATTCTCTGGACGGGAGGTGGGCCATGAACCGCCGCACGTTGTTGAAGGCCATCTCAGGAGCGCTCGTCGCGAGCCCGCTGCTTCCGTTGCTCGAGGCGCGCGGCCAGGTGCCGTCGATGCCCAGGCGCCTGCTGCTGTTCTTCACGCCGCACGGGACGATCTACGACCAATGGCGCCCGGGCGGTTCCGACACCAACTACACGCTCTCGCCAATCCTCCAGCCGCTCGCCGCGCAT
>JAEUJS010000327.1 GCA_016792935.1 Archangium sp.
CAGCTGGCGACCTTGAGGCTGGGAGGGGACGCCCCACCGGCCGACCAGCTGCTCCTCGCGCGCCTTGAAGTCGCTCGAGCGAATCGCGGTGCTGCGCAGGCGCATCTGGACCGCGTCGAAGGGCGCCAGCTCAACCCGTCGGAAGCGCTGCAGCGCGACGTGGTGCGGGCGTGGCTCGGGCAGCTCGACTGGCGCGCCGTGCTCGACGAGCGCGAAGGCATGGTGCCCGACGAGCTCCTCGACGCCGCGCTGCTCGCGCGCCGCTTCGCGGGTGACGAGGCGACGCGAACGAAGGCCGCCGAGCGCTGTGCAGCCTTGCTCCCCGCCGCGTCGGTCACGCACCACACGTGACCAGCGTGGACTCGCAGCGTGATCAGTCCGGGTCGCTCGTGCTGATGCGTTCGATCGTCACGTGCGACGCGCCGTGCTCAGTCGCTCATGCCGATGCGTTCCTCGTCACTTGCTGCGGCTCGCCGACGAGTCCGCGTCGCTCGAGCGCGTCCGGTGCCTCACAGTCGTCTCGAGCGTCAGGTGCGGGTCAGTCTGGGCCGTCGCTCACGCTCCGATCTGCGCTCAGCGTCACGTGCGAGTCGCGGCCCGTCGCTCCGGGCACGCTGAGCGCGCTCGAGCCGCCCACGACCGTCGCGTAACCATCGGTGCGTGGCCACGAGTCGGCCGAGCCTGGCCCGTGGGGGCCATCGACGTTCACGGTCCAGTGCGTGCCGCCGGCCGACATGGTGTGGTTCTCGAGCTCGACGGTCGAACCCGGGAACGCGCCCGCCGCGGAGAGCTCGCGCATGAAGGGCGCCAGCTCCGCGCGAGAGAGCCCGACGTCGGGGCGCGTCTCGGTGGGGTTGCGGCGGCGCGCTGCTTCATACGCGAGCTCCTGCAGCACGCCGGTGTCACGCGCGCTCATGCGGCCGGCGCTCATGTGTCTCAGCGCTTCATCGGCACCCGGCGACGAGGCCACCAGCTCGGGGCCAGCGACGGAACGCAGCGCCGTGGCGTTCGCTTCAGGGTTTCCAGACAGCAACATCGCGTTCACCACCGCGGCGCCTCCGCAGCGATGTCGATCGCGCATCGTGTCGTCGTTGTCGTCGAGCTGCGGCGAGCGGCTGATCAAGATGCCGACGTCGGTGCGACTGTTGAGGTCGTAGTCACGCGGCCGTGCCCCCTCGCGTTCCGCCACCGCCCGCGCCGCGGTGGAATCGGTCGCGTGCGGCCGCGCGAGGTGCTCCGCCACCCGGCGTGCGCGCGCCTCGGCGTCGAAGCCATCGGCGTGCTCGGCGCGCGGCGCTTCCCGCGTGCGTTCTGCCCGAGGTGCTTCAGCTCGAGCAGGAGCCTCGGTGCGCGGCGGAGGAGAATGACGGCGACCACCAACTCGTTCGGGACCACCCATGGTGAGACCTCCAGTGTGTGTGGCGTTTCGTTCACTCGCCCGACGTCGGCGGGCGCGTGCGCGCGATGGCGCCATCGACCGTGTCGTACGCGACGCGGTCGGAGCCGAGCGTGCCCAGGTAGTACCGCATGTACCCATCGGCGAAGCGCTCGCTCACCGGCCCGCGCGGATCATTCGGGTCGGCGTGGCGGCCGTTGTAGTCGATGCCGCCCAGCGATTCGGGCGTCATGCTCCCCGACAAGTCGTAGCGCTGATCAACCGCGTGACCCGTCTCGTGGAGCACCGTCGGTGAGATGTGGCTCTCGCGCACCGACGGGCGCGACAGGCTCTCGTGCGTGAGCTCGAGGCGCGGCGGGTTTTCCCACCCTTCAGCGCGGTACGCTTCCGCGTTGCGAGCTCCGCCGCGGCCTGACTCGTAGCGCTCGATGGCCGCCTCGTTCACCCACGCGCCGCCGCTGTCGTTGTTGCCGTGCCCGATGGTGTCTCCCACCACCACGCGCGGGATGGTGCGCAGGTGTTCGGGTGGCAGGCGGCCGAGCGTGGTGCGAATCGTCTCCAGCTCGTCGGCGTTCGCGCCGTACACGTCGATGGGCACCCCGTTCACGTCGATGCGTTCTGGCTCGGTGGTGTTGAGCACACGCAGCGCGTCGCTGCGCAGGCGCGGTGGAATCGCCGCCTCGCTGATGGCCGCCGACTGCGCCGCTGCGTCGGACTCGCGGAACGCACGGCTGCCCGCGAGGTGCGCGAGGCCACGCGCCACGCGCCGGTCTTCGGGGTGACGCGCGTGGCAGTCGAGCATCTCGCGCTGACGCTCCGGGGTGAGCTCGGAGAAGCCGCGGGCCGTGACGATCGAACTCAGGTTGCGATCAGCCGCCGCGGAGCCACTCGCCTCGAGCGTGCGCACGCGGTCCTGCACCTCTGGCGTCAGCGCTGCGAACTCCCGGCGACGCTCGAGCGCCGACAGAGGGCGCGCTGCCTCGGGTGACGTCGCGTCCGATGACGCCGACGATGATTCACCGCGCAGCGCGCGGTCTTGTTTGGCGCGGGTCGAAGCGCCGGCACCATCGAACGAGTCGACGTCGCGTGCGGTGCGAGCGGGTCCACCGCGCGTTGCCTGAGAAGCGGTGGGCCGCGCCTCGACAGTCGAGGGCTGGTGGTGACGTGGTGCGACGACGTGCGGGCTGGTCTGGGAGCCGATTCGAGGTGACATGCGACTGCGCCAAAGCAAGCGCGCTGCCAGCGGGCATCCCCGCGAGTTGGCGAGCGTGCACTGCCAGACTGTGGCCTGCCAGGCCACTCGCGCTCCGGAGCGCTCTGGCCCGTTGCTCCGCAGGCGACGCCGGCCTTGTCATGCTCACCGCCAACGACTCCACCTTCAGTGCGCCTCACGCCATTCGACGCGTGCCGTGCCAATCAGCAGCACCTCGCCATCGCGCAGCGGCCTGCACCGCACGCGCTCTCCGAGCGTCGTCCACGTGCCGTTGCTGCTCCCGGTGTCGATGACGTGCAGCAGGTCGTCAATCTCGACGATGGTCGCATGCACGCGCGACGCGAAGTTGTCGGGGACCACCACGTCGCAGCGCTCGTGCCGCCCCAGCAACAACCCCTGGGCCACCATCTCACTGTCGACCCGCAGCGCCTGCGCGCGGCCGTCGAGCACCAGCGTCAACACCCCGCGCGGGCTCGGAGCGCGGCGCACGATGCGGTCGAACAGCGACGGCCCGCTCGGCGGCGGAACGTCGTTCAGCAGCGCCCACGCCGTCACGCCGTCCTCTGGCACGTGCACGCCGGGGCCGCTGGGCACGCACCAGAAGCACAGCCCTGCGGCGCGGATCAGCACCGGCCGTTGCGCCTGCACCGAGCTCTGCTGACCATGCCGCGTGTGCAGGCCTGCGGGCGTCTCGAGATCGAGCGCGGTGAAGCGCACCAGGCCGTCGATTTGCCGCACGATGAACAGGAAGTGGCGCAAGGAGAGCGCGGCGTCGGGCGAGACTGGCAAGTCCACCAGCTCGTGCCGACCCACGGTGCCAGCCCGCACGGCCTCGGTCGCCGCCAACCACAAGCGCCCCGCGAGCCGGCCGTCGGTGGTGGTCGCGAAGACGAACAGCCCGGGTCGCCGCTCTTCCCGCGAGACGCTGCGAATCAGCCCGTGCACACCGCCCTCGAACGCACCGCGGGGCGTCGGGCCGTGCGGCGCGCGAGTGGCTCCGAACACCACGGTGCCGAGACGCGATTGGCTCAGGTCGATTTCCGACGGTGTGCGCATCACCCGCGTGTTCGTGCGTTCGGGGCTGCCCCAGTTCGACGCGGGGTGACCGAAGACAGGGCGGCGATTGGCTCGGAATGGATCGTTCATGGCGCTCCTCGTGGCGAGCAGCGCTGAAGTCCAATCTTCGTGCCGCTCAGCCGGCGCGGTGCTCGCCCAGCACCGCCGCTCTTCGAACGTGAAAGCGATGCTGGTCTTCGGCGCCGAGCAGATTGATGCGCTCGCCGAAATCTTCGTAGGTCGCGGTGGCGACCCGCAGGTCGGGAGCTTCCAGTCGCACGCCTTCCTCTTGCGGGTGCGCGAGCAACGGCTCCCTGGCGTCCCACGCGGCGAGGAGCTCCACGGCCTGCACGGCGTTGAACTCTCGCTCGGGGTTCTGAAGACGCAGCGCCATCAGCTGCGCCATGAACCGCCGCTCATGAGGTGTCGGAAAGAAGTCGGCGTGGAGTCGAATGAGGCGCGATTCGTCGGACTCCGGCGTCTTGATGGCAGTCGTCGCGGCGAGCGGGAAGAACAGGAGATAGGTCGAGAGGTCGATCTCGAACGTCGGGAGCGGCTCTTTGGTGTCGATGAACCGCACGCGATCGGCCGCAGGGACGATGACGTCGGTTCCGTGGCGCCACGTCGCGACCAGCGCGCCGCCATCGCGGTCCACCACGGAAAGCTCGGCGAGCGGAAAGTCGTCGTCGGGGAGCATCGCGCGCAGTGTCCGAGCGTCGTCGAGTTCGGTGCGCAGCGCGGCGAGGTGAAAGCGTGCGTGAAGCGGGTGGTCGTCGGGAGGAAGCCAGGCCGTTGCTTCCGTGCCCTCGAAGGCCAGCGCGACCAACGAGAGATGGTCATCGTTGGCGTATTCGGCTTCGGCCCGGTCCAGCATTCGCGTCAAGGCGGGCGTGTCGTCGGCGCCCGCCATCATGGCCAGGCCTTCACGCGGCACCATCAACACGGCCTCGCCGCGCAGCGGCGCGTCAGCGGCGAGCGCCGGGCCCACCATCACCAGCGTTTCGGCTCCGCGCCCTTCCCAGGTGGCAAGCCCTTCACGCGACAGGTACTCGGGTAAGCCTGGGGCAAGGTTGCGCATGCCACAGCGCATCGCCTCTTCGAAGGTGAGCTGCAGCTGCTCGAGCTGTCGCGCGGTGACGAGCTCTTGCTGTTTGCCAGCGACCAGACACGGTGCCACTGCGAACCAGTCGCCGACGGGAAGGAATTCGAAGCCCGGCGTCGTCGCCTGGAGGCGCTCGAACGCCGTCAATCGCTGCACCGCCACGCCGATGGCGTCGTGAGCCGGCTTCTTCTTGAAGAGAAATCCCATCGCCACCCTGTAGCACTGCGCCTCGAGCGCGATGAAGGCTCGCGATGCCAAAGAGCGCCGGTTTCGGCGCCACGGGCGTCGCGGTGTGAGACTCGTCCCCTCAGCTCGATTCGCGCGTGAGCGCCTCGCGAACCAGGAGGTCGGGGTCGGTCGCGTTCGTCAGGTCCACCATCTGGTGCGGCGCGAACGCGTGGCCCCAGCGCGCGACTTCCATGTGGAGAAACAGCGCCACGGTCGGGCAGCCCACCGCCACCGCGAGGTGCATCGGCCCCGTGTTGTTGCAGAGCGTGACCTTCGCTCCGCGCATCAACGACGCGAGCTGATCAATCGTCGTCGCCGGAGCGCGCACGGCTCCGGGCGCGAGCTTCATCACCTCATCGACCAGCGACTCTTCACCCGGGCCCCACGTCACGACTGGCGTGATGGCGCGCTCGAGCAACACGCGCGCGCCCGCGGCGAAACGTTCTGGAGCGACCCGCCGAAAGCCGAGCCGCCCACCGGGATTGATGACGGCGTACGCGCCCTCGACGACTTTGAACTCGGCCGTGTCGCGAAACGAGAGCTTCGCGGGCCCGCTCATCGCGACCAGCGGCGAGCCGAGCTGTCGGCGCTGCACCGCTTCCGACCGTTCGCCTGCGAGCGCTTCGACGCTCACGTCCATCAACCAGCCCGAGGGGAAGTTCGCTGGACCGGCGACGACCGACTTCGCCGTTCCTCCGCAGGCGCGCGCGACGAGCGCCGACGTCACCGACTCCAGGTCCCAGTTGCCGCAGTTGATGACCACGTCGAACTGCTCGCGCCGCATCGCGCGCATCACCGACCATTTCGCCTCGTAGTCGTGCAGCTTCGTCAGCCGCGGATGTCCATCGAGCACGCGCCGCATCTTCGGGTGCGTCAGCAGGTGCACTTCGTGTCCCGCAGCGGCGAGCACGTCGATGAGCGGAGTGGTGAGCAGCGCTTCACCGACGCGGTTGTCGATGCGCACCAGCAGGACGCGCTGCTTCGTGGAAGACGACTTCACCGTGCGACGGGGCCTCCACCACACGACGGCCATGGCCATCGCGAGGCAGACCTTCATCAACCACTCCAACCGCTTGATCACGGAATGCAGGACGCCTGGCAGTTTCCGCGTGCGCCGACACCATTCAACGCGCCGCCGTCAGGGAGCAGGCACCGGCCCGATGCGCACTGCTGGTTGAGCGTGCACTCCGCGCCGAGCATGTACGGGGCCGTACAGGTGCCTGTCGGAGAACCGGTGCCTGCATCGATGACGCAGAAGCCGAAGTCGCCGTTGTCCATTCCACTCGCGCACTGTGGACCCGCGTTGACGCACGACGTTCCGGGCGAAGCGAGCGGTGTGCAGACGAACATGCCGGTGCCCGCGTCGATGGCCGGGCACGAGAGCGTGGCCTTGCAGTTGAGCGTCGCGGTGCACGGCATTCCCGCCGTGCCGAGCGCGGTGCACACGTTCGCATTGCAGCGCGAACCGGCCGCGCATTGCGCTGAAGCCTGACACGGCGCTCCGATGGGGAACTGAGTCGTGCACACCGGAACTCCGCCGTCGTTGGGTTGGCCCGAGCAGAAGGTGCCCTCGGCGCAGTCTTCGGTGGTGCTCTGGCAGGGCTGACCCGCTTGCTGCGTGTTGTTGCGCAGTCTGCAGAAGCCACCGAGGCAGATGCCGTCGAGACAACCGTCGGTCGCGTCGAAGACCTGCGCGGTACACGCCATTCCAGGCGCGATGCGCGGCGTGCAGGTGCCGATGGCGGTGAGGGTCAGGCCCGCGCAGAACGACGTCGCCACGCAGTCGTTCGGTCCGCCGCACGGCCGACCGTCAGCGATGGGCCCACACGTACGCACGCCCGCGTCGGTGCGGCCGCCCTGGTTGCAGTAGTTGCTCAGGCACGCGCCGCCCATCGCGCACACCGTGCCGTCGGGGTCTCTGGGCACGCAGCGACGCACGCCACCGTCCATCGGGAGCGGGCCGCAGCCGCGCGTCGTCGTCGCGTCGCACTGGCCACCACCTGCGCACGGTTGATCCGCCGCGATGTACGCGAAGCACTCGTTGCCTCCGTCTCCGGCGTTCGCGCAGAACGAGTTGAAGCAGGTGTTGCCCGGGCACGCCTGACCGGTGGTCGGAATTGCAGCGCACGCACGACACACGCCGCCGTTCGGAACCGGGGGACACGTGAAGCCCGCCGCGCAATCAGCGGTGCCGGTGCAGGGCGTCATCGCGGTGCCTGCTCCGGTGAGGAGCGTGTCGCACACGCCCGGGCCCGAGCCGAACGCGAAGTTCAAGTTGCCGCCCGTGAAGCCGCGGCCCGCGGAGCAGACGAACGCGCTCGTCGCCGCCACGCACGCTGCGCCGACTGCCGCGTCGTACGCGAAGACGCCTGCCATCTGCGAGCGCTGCCAGTCGTCGCAGCTGTTCCGCACGCGCGCGAGGCACGTGGTGTTCTGCGCGGAGTCGAGGTTCATGCAGCGCGCCTCGCGGTCGCAGTACGCCGTCGCCCACGCGTCACAGAACATCGCGAGCGGGAGTGAGCCGCCGCCACCGCCCGTCGCTCCGCCGCCGCCAGTCGCACCGCCGCCCGTCGCACCGCCGCCACCTGTGGCGCCACCGCCGGTTGTTCCTCCTCCGCCCGTCGTGCCGCCCCCGGTCGTTCCGCCACCCGTCGTGCCGCCTCCACCGGTCGCTGCACCACCGCCGGCTGTGCCGCCACCCGTCGCGGCTCCACCGCCCGTTGGATCTCCGCCGCCGGTGCCACCGCCAGTGGCTGCGCCTCCACCTTCGCCGCCGCCGGCGTCCGTCCCCGCAACTGGATCAGGGCAGCCCATGAGGACCACGACGGTCACACCGGCGAGGACGGCGCGAAGTGGGTTGGTCATGGCGGCGCACTCTGACAGCCGCACGTTCTGTCGCCACCGTTTCTCGTTGCTGATCCGTCACGTCCCATCGGCAAGCGACTGCGTCGTGCGCGGCGCGGGGTTTCACGGTAGATTTTCGCCTCACTTCCGGCCGGTTCTTTGAGCGCCACAGTCTCCTTCCAGGGCATCGGAGCAAGTCCCGGCGTCGCCGTCGGGCACGCGTACGTCCTCGACGCGAAGCGCGTTCGCACTCCGAAGATCAAGCTCAACAAGCCCGAGACCGAAGCCGAGGTGCTGCGCTTCAAGACGGCCATCGACCTCTCGGACCGTCAGCTCGAAGAACTGAAGAAGAAGCTCGGCGATGACGGTGAGGAACACGGCCTCATCCTCGAAGCGCACCGCATGATGCTGCACGACCCCATGTTCATCGTGGAGGTCTCGCGGCTCATCAAAGAAGACACCATCAACGCCGAGTGGGCCGTGCGCCGCGTGTGCAAGCGGCTGCGTCACCAGTTCGACAACCTCGAAGACGAATATTTCCGCGAGCGAAAGAGCGACATCGAGTTCGTCGCCGACCGGCTGGTGCGGAACCTGATGGGCGAGGTGGTCGATCAGGAGCTCGAAGTGCCGCCGCACGCCATCGTGTGCGCGCACGACATCTCTCCGGCCGACGCCGCGATGTTGGTTCGCTCGGGCAGCATCGGCGCGTTCGTCACCGACCTCGGTGGACAGACGAGCCACACCGCCATCGTCGCGCGCGCGCGCGAAGTGCCGGCGGTCGTCGGTCTGGGAAAGGCGTGCGAGTCGATTCGCAGCGGTGACATGGTGGCCGTCGACGGGCGCCGCGGCCTGGTGCTCGTCAACCCGACCGAAGAACAGCTCTCGCTCTTCCGCGAGACGATGCGCCGTCAGCTCCAGAGCGAGCAGGCCGCGCTGCAGACCGCCGAGCTGCCCGCCGTCACGCTCGATGGTGTGCGCGTTCGCTTGAACGGCAACATGGAATTCCCCGAGGAGATTCCGTCGCTCCTCGCGCACGGCGCCGAGGGCATCGGGCTGTATCGAACCGAATTCCTGTTTCTCAATCGCTCACATCCGCCGACCGAAGAAGAGCACTTCGAGTCCTACAAGCAGGTGCTGCAGGCGATGGGCAGTCGGCCCGTCACCATTCGCACGCTCGACCTCGGCGGCGACAAGGTGCCGGGCAAGAAGCACGACAAGGAAATCAACCCGGCGATGGGGTTGCGCGCGATTCGCTACTGCTTGTCGCACCGCGAGTTGTTCCGCGTGCAGCTGCGCGCGCTCTTGCGGGCGTCGGCCTTCGGCAACATTCGCGTGATGTTCCCGCTGGTGTCTTCGATTTCGGAACTGCGTGAAGCGCGCTCGGAGCTCGAGGCGTGCCGCAGTGAGCTCTCGCGTCAGGGCGTTCCGGTCGGCAAGCGCTTCCCCATCGGCATCATGGTCGAGACGCCGAGCGCCGCGTGGATCGCCGACCGCCTCGCGCTCGAAGCGGACTTCTTCAGCATCGGCACCAACGACCTGATTCAGTACTCGTTGGCCATCGACCGGCAGAACCGCGACGTCGCGTATCTGTACCGGCCGCTCCATCTGGCGATTCTGCGTTCGCTCGAGAACATCATTCGCGCGGGGCGCAACGCGAACATCCCCGTGGCGATGTGCGGCGAGATGGCGGGCGACGCGGCCTTGACCATCGTGTTGTTGGCGCTCGGGCTCGAGGAGTTCTCGATGACCGCCGGCCAGATTCCGATGGTGAAGAACGTGATTCGCCAGATGACCAAGGAAGACGCGGTGACCATTCTCGAGCAGGCGATGAAGTTCAGCTCCGCCGAGGAAATCGAGCGCTTCATCAAGGCCGAGGTCGACCGTCGCTTCAACGCGGGCGACCTGGTCTGACGGTCTCGTCGTGAATCGGCGTGCCGGGAGGCGGCGCGTACTTCACCTCGGCGAAGTTCGAGAAGAGCCGCTCGGTCTTCACCAGGCGCGCGTCGTTGGTCTTGCTGCGCACCTCGCGCCAAATCTCGTTGCTTCGAAACAGGGTGTCACCGCGACGCACGAAGCGGTGCTCGCGTTCCATCACCGTGTACGAGTGCTCGAGCGCGACCGTAGTGCGCAGCTCACCCTCGACCAGTTTCTCGGTGAGCCAGACGCGCAGCTGCACGGGGTGCGCGGTGTCGTTGCGAAAGCGGAAGTCGCGGTAGTTGAAGAAGACCGTCGCGCCGCTCCCGAAGGGCAACACGCGGCCATCGTCGGGGAACGGGTCGAAGCTGTGGTGGTGGCGCTCGACGACCGTGAGCGGACTGTGGAGCACCAGCCAGTGAATGAGATTCGACAGCTGGCACAGCCCGCCACCGACGCCTGAGCGCGCGACGCCGTGCGAGAGCTCCATGCCGTCGGTGAAGCCGCGTGCGCGCGTGGGCTGGCCCACCGTCTTGCAGAACGAGAACGTCTCTCCGGGTTTCACCACCAGGCCCGTGAGGTGGGGAATCGCGGCGCGGAGGTTCTGCACCTTGCCGTGTTGGAGCGCGAGGTCGACGCCAGTGCACCCGCCTCGAATCAACTTCGAGCTGTGTTTGTAGATGCGGAAGTCGAGCGGCTCGGCGACGCGTTCCTGCGCGAAGGTGTGCGCGCCGAAGCGCCACTCGAGCTTGCGCAGCGCTCGCTTCTGCCAGACCGAGAGCGCGTAGAGGGCAGGGTGCCAGCGCGCGGGTTGGATGCCGAAGAGCATGCGCGTGACGATGCAAGAGCACCGCCCGCGCGCCGCACCGAGAAACGCGGTCCCCGAGCCACGTTCGACATGGCTGACCAGCCTCGAAGGCGGGTGTTGCTGGAAGGTCTCGAGGCCTGAGTGTAGGTCACGGCCATGCGCACTCTCTTCTTCGCGATGGCGGTGGTGACGGGGTTGATCAGCGGCTGTGGTGGTCCTCCGTGCAGCACCTCGACGTGTGATGGCTGCTGCGAGATGGGCACCAACACCTGCCGCTCCGGTCGAGACACGAGCAAGTGTGGGCGCGACGGCGCGTTCTGCGTGCAGTGCCCGGGCTCGCAGATGTGCGTGGCGTCGAGCCCGGCGACGACCAGCGGAGGCTCCTGCCAGTAGTTGGCGGGAGCTGCTGTACGCGGTGGGCCTGAAGCAGCGGCAAACGCGCTGGCCGGTCACCGCTGAAGCAGCGCCGGGAGAAGCTCGCCACTCTGTCCGAGCACGACGTGTGCGAAGGCTTCGGCGTTGGCGGGTCGATCCTGGTTCACGAGCCACGTCTCGGCTCCTGCTGCGC
>JAEUJS010000213.1 GCA_016792935.1 Archangium sp.
GAGCTGCGTACCGACTCCACCGACGGGAGCGACGTTGGCCAGACCGAGCTGCGCGCCGACGACGTTGCCGCCCGCGATGTTGAGCAGCGAACTCTGCACACCACGCAGATTCCCGCTCACGATGCTCACGGTGCCGGCCGACCAACCGGTGACGTCACCGTTCGCGACGTGGAGCACACCGCTGATGCCGATGCCCGTCAGCGAGCCCGTCTTGAGCAACACACCCGCGATGCCGACGCCGTTCACGCGGCTGTCGCTCCATGCGCCGACGCTGCCGAGCAACACGCCGTCCACCGCGCCGACGCGCACCGCGAGGATGCCGAAGCCGACGTTCACGCGCGGCGGAGTTCCCGAGAAGCCCGAGATGCTCAGCGGAGGAAGGAACGCCACGTCCACCGGCAACCAGGGGCGCGGCTCGTCACCGCGACGCAGCGTCGCCTCGAGGGTGGTGCTCTGCAGCTGCGACGAAGCGAGTGTGCTGCTGCCCTGCGCCGCGAGCGAGACGCGCGTCTCTCCAACGTGACCCGCACCGTCATCGACGACCACGCGGTACTCACCCGCTTCGAGACCGAGCTCGACTGGCTTGCCGGGCGGCTTCGCGACTTCGACGACGAGGCCACCGTTCACACCGAGCACGTGCACGCGACCGCCGAGCTCTGCGTCGAGCACCAGCTTCGCATCGGCAGCGCGCAGGTCGGTGAGCACGAGGTCTCCCGTGCCGACGAGCTGAATGTCCCACCCTGGACGCTGCGGGCCGGCGCGCGTCGAAGTGGTGCGGCTCAGCGTCTCAGCGAACGCGTACTGGTACGCCTCGGCGAGCGTCACGCGGCCGTCGCGGCTGACGTCGGCGGCGCCGCGCAAACCAGACAAGAAATAGTGCGTGAAGATGCTCGCCTTGAGCCGCTCTGATTCTTGCGCCGCTTCGTCAGCAGAAGCGCTGGTGAGGAACGCGTGACCACTCAACGACGTCGCCGCATCGACGAGAAACGCCGGACGCGCGGAGCCGCCCTTGAGCATGGTCATCGCTCCCGACGCGCAGGAGTCGAGCACCGCGATGCGCACTTCCGCGGGCAGACCGTCGAGGCGAGTCCGCAGGTCCGCGTACGAGTACTTGTCGCCCTTGAGCAGCAGGCCCTCTTCGTCGCTGTGACCTGAGTAATAGAAGAACACCTCGAGGCGGGCGGTTCCTGACTTCGCCGCGGCGAGTCGAGCCCCGAGTTGCTCGAGCGCGACCGTGAGCTGCGTGGGTGATGGGTCTTCCACCGTCACGATGTCGCGCGCGTCGACGCCGCCCAGTTGCGTGAGCACTCGCGTCATCGCGCGCGCATCGGAGTTGGCGTAGCGCAACGTCACGCGCGCGCTGCCACCATCGTTCGCGCCGGCGATGAGCGCGAAGCGGCGCAACGTCGTCGGCGGAGCCTGCGTCACCGCGAGAGACAGAACGAGAGCGAGCATCATGGCGTGACCACTTTCTGGAGCAACAGCGAGCGCTGCGTGGCCGCAGCGGGGATGGACAGGGTCCCAGTGCGCCCTGCTTGCTTCACCGCGGCGTACAGCTGCTCGGGTGAGAGCGGTTCATTGGAAGTGATGAGGAAGAAGCGTTCGAAGCCAGGCGCTTCGTCGAGCTCGAACGATTCAGGCAGCTTCTTGAAGTTGGGCGGCGTGCGCGCGTCGGGGCCGTGCGGCCAGTGCAGCGTGGCGCCACCCGCACCATCGACGCTCACCACCACCGCGTACTTCGCCCCTTCGAGCTCGAGCGCGACTTGCACGACGTCGTGGGGCTTCACGCGCGCTCCATCTTCGAGTCGTTCCGGCTCGGAGTTCGTCAGACGGAACAAGCGCAGCGCATCGCCCTTCATCGTCACCACGTCTTCGGTCGAAGGCGGCGGCTGGAGCTGCCACACCACGACTCCGACGAGCGCAGCGGCGGCGAGCGCGAAGGCCGGCATCATCCACGGCGCGCGCTTCGGAGTGAGCGAGCCCGCATCACGCGCGGTGAGACGCACGCGCTCAGCGACACGCGACGCGGGGTGCGCACGCAGCGTCGCCACGTCATCGCTCTCGAGCGCCGCGAGCCGCTCACGCAACGTCGCATCACCCGCCAACGCGGCCGCGACCTGCTTCGTATCGGCCTCGCTCAACTCGCCGAGGCGGTATCGCTCGAGTTTCCAGTTGGGCACGTTCACGGCTGCATCTCCTTCAGTTTCCCGACTCGCTCGGTGATGCCGCGGGCGCGTTTGCGAACCCCGGACACCGACATCTTCATTTCTGCTGCGACTTCGTCCCACGTCATGCCGTCGACCCAGTGCAGCACCGCGATGGTCGCGGTCGTCTCGGGCTCATCAGCGAACAGGCGCGCGAGGAAGCTGCGGGCCTGGGTGCGCGCTTCGAGGTCCAGTTCCTGCGCGATGGCGAGCACCACTTCGTCATCGCTGTCTTCTGCTTTGCGCCTCGAGCCGCGGAGTGCGTTGAGGCACACGTTGGTGGCGAGGCGGTGGAGAAACGAGCTGCCAGACTTCTCGTCGATTCGTTCCTGGTGACGAAGCACGAGGACGAACACGTCGTGCATCGCGTCGAGCGCCCTCGCGTCATCGCGGAGCAGCTGACGGCAGCGTCGCAACACCATCGGGCCGTATCGCTCGTACAGCTTCTCGACGGCGACGCTCATCCGTTTCTTTCCGGGTCACTCGACGTTGACGTTCACGCGCGAGCCGCCGCTCGTGTCCACGCGGTTGGTGGGCGTGCCAATCACGGACACGGTGCTCCCACCCGACGCGCTCCCCGTCAACGACGACGACACGCGCGCGGTCACGGTGCTGCCGCCCGACGCATCGACGCGCATCGTCTCGACCGGGAACGCGCGGAGCTTGAGTTCACTCCCACCCGACGCGCTCGCCTCAGCAGTCTGCGACGCACCGGCGATGGTGATGGTGCTGCCTCCGCTCGCGTCCATCGTGACCTCACTCGCCGACAGCCCGTCGACGAAGACGTCGCTTCCGCCCGAGGCCGAGATGGGGAACTTCGCGGTGCCGGTGGCGACCAGGCGCACGTCGCAGCCGCCGGAAGCGTCGATGCCTTCGAACACGTCGTTGCTCAATTCCGCGGTGAAGACGGTCGCGAGCGGAGGAATCGAGCTCGGCGGCAGCTGGATGAAGAGCGTGTCGTTGGCGACGAAGGTCTGCACGATGGGCATCACGTTGTCGTCGGTGGTGAGGGTGAGCTTGCGCGCGCCGGCGGTGGCCTCGAGGTGCAAGCCCGAGCCGACCGACACCTTGCGGAAGCTGCCGATGGAGCGCTCCTCGGTGACGACTTTGCCGCTGCCGACGCCGCCGAGGCAGGCGCTGAAGCAGAGGGACAACGACGCGACGATGATGAGCAGTTTGTTCATGGTGCGCGTGGAACACCGCGCCTCGAAAAAGCTGTCACCGAAAACGCGCGCGTCCTCGATTGATTACTCAGGGAGCCGAAAAGCGCCGGATCTACGGTCTTTTGCATGCGCTCCTCATTTCTCGTCGCGGTCGCAGTCGTCGGCATCAGTGCAGGCTGTGGTGGTCCTGCGGGCATGGACGGCGGCGTGGGCGGCGGCACGAACGGCGGTGGAACGGGTGGTGGAATCGGCGGCGGCACCGGCGGCGCCAACGGAGGTGGTGGCGGAGGGAGCTGCGCGGTGGGCTTCGAGTTCTGCGCAGGCGCGTGCCGCGACACGAGCTCGGACCCTTCGTTCTGTGGTGACTGCTTCACTTCATGCAGCGCGGGCAGCGCCTGCATCGCGAGTCAGTGCAGCTCGATGATGGGTGGCGGCACTGCGACGGGCGGAGGTGGAGGCGGCGGCGTTCCGATGGGCGGGAGTGGACCCGTCATCGGCGGTGGCGCTGCGATGGGCGGCGGCACCGCGATGGGCGGCGGCTCCGCGATGGGCGGCGGCACCGCGATGGGCGGCGGCTCCGCGATGGGCGGCGGCACCGCGATGGGTGGCGGCACCGCGACGGGCGGCGGCACCGCGATGGGCGGCGGCTCCGCGATGGGCGGCGGCACCGCGATGGGCGGCGGCTCCGCGAGGGGCGGCGGCACCGCGCTGGGTGGCGGC
>JAEUJS010000378.1 GCA_016792935.1 Archangium sp.
CGAGCATGAGCGACGAGACACCGCAGCTCACCGACGTGTTGGCCCTGCGCGCCGATTCGCTGAAGCAATTCCGCGAGGCGGCCGAGAAGTACCTGACGACGCACCCGCACATGAACTCCATGGTGCTCGGGGTGAGTCAGTACTTCGCCGACGAAGCCGGAGACGCCGTTCACGAGAAGATCGTCGCCTTTCCCCACCGGGAGCCGACGTGGCCGCACGTCTGCAGCTACGGAGAGGCGCCACCGCAAGACGGCTCACGCTGCAGCATGTGTGACGAGCGCACGAACGGCGAGCGCGAGCTGCCGTGGGGCTTTCTCGACTCGAACACCGAGGCCGTGCTCGCGTGGAGCGCGTTCTGCACCGAGTGGGGCGGCGGCGAAGGGAGCTCGAGCCTCGTCGATCCGATCGCAGTGGTGCGGCGCGCCGAAGACGGCGGGTTCGACCTCGAGCTGGTGCATCAGACCGTTCGCGCGGAACTCGACGACAACTCAGTCGGTGATTCGCGCGACGAAGAGTTCTGGGACGAAGAGGCGCTGCCTCCGAAGCCGGAGCCGGTGCGTGCTCCATGGACAGGCGAAGAACGGAAGCTCTTCGAAGCGGTGTTGGCCAACCCACGCGATGACGGCCCGCGCCGGGTGATGGTCGACTTCTGGCTCGAGCGCGGCGACGTGCGCGGAGAGTTCGGAGCGCTCTCGTTCGAGACCCCGAAGACCTCGAAAGATCGCAGGCGTCGTTTCGAGCTCGAACAGGAACACGGCCGCGCATGGCTGGGGCCGCTGCAGCAGGTCGTCGGATTTGGTGGGGCGACGTTCGGTCGCGGTCCGTTTGCGCAGCGCGTGTCAGCCGCGCTGAAGCTCGATCGCGACAACTCGCGTGTTCATGAGATCGAAGAGTGGGCGCTCGTCGAGTCGATCGAGTTCGTCGGGCTCGATCGCTTCTTCAGCAAACACATGACTGGGCTCACCGAGGTGCTCGGCCTCAATTCTGAAGGTTTTCGGCGACTGGCCGCTGCCGAGTTGAAGGCACCCATCGCGACGCTCGGACTCGTCGAGAGTTGTCCTCCCGGCGAGCTGTGGGCTGCGACCGCGAGCCAGGTGAAGCGGCTCATCGTGACCAACGCCGCCAACACCGAGGCCATTCTGGCGAAAGGTTGGCCGGAGAAGACCACGCGCCAGTGGTCGTCCCTCGCCGGGTGGGATCGCCTCGAGACCGTCGAGTTCTGGTTCACGGTGGAAAGTGAATACGAGGCCGGCGACCCGTGGAACGACGATCGCGCGACGTCGGCGCTGCGTTCGCTCGGCGACACCCTGGGGCCGAACACGACGCTGAAGGTCGGCTACCAGTTCGGCAACGGGCTGCGCGGCGGCGTCATCGGCGTGCGCAAAGGTGGCACGAAGGAGATCACGCTCGAGGCCGGCCGCTTCGCCAGCCCACGCGCGCAGATGCTCGCTGAGGGCCGCCTCATGGCGTCAGGGAGCAAGTTGATCGAGACCGGCGCGGTGGCCGGGGCGGCGAAACCGGTGAGCGGTTTCCGGAAGTTCCTCGCGCGGTTTGGGCTGTGACGCCGACTCAGCGCGCGACGATTGCCACGGCGACGAAGTGACACGCCGCCGCGAGAATCACGAACGCGTGAAACACCTCGTGGTACCCGAACACTCGCGGCCAGAGCGCCGGCCGCTTCGTGGCGTAGGCGATCGCTCCGATGGAATAGAGGACACCGCCGACGAGGAGCCACGTCGTCCCGGCTCCACCGAGCACCAAGCGCAGCTCTGGCAAGAATGGCGACATGAACCACGCGAGCGCCAACGCGAGACCCGCCGCCACCGGCTTGGGCGCGTTGATCCAGAACAGCGCGCGCAGCACACCGAGTGACGCGCCGACCCACAGGAGGAGCAGCAACGTGCGGCTCGCATCACCCTGCAGCGAGACGGCGAGCGGCGTTCCCGTGCCCGCGATGAGGATCATGATGAAGGCGTGATCGAGGCGCCTCCACCACTGGCGCGCTTCGGGCTTCCAGTTCGGCCGGTGGTACAGCGCGCTCACGAGGAACTGACCGCACAACGCCGCGAGGTACACCGCGCACGCCCACTTCAATTCGGCGCGCGCCATCGCGACGAGCCACGCTCCGGCGGCCAGCGCAAAGAAGAACGAGACCTGGTGCGAGACGCCGCGCAACAGCGGCTTGTCGACGACGGGCGCTTCGAGCGGCTGGGGCAACGACTGCATCGGTGACACTTTCACTCGACCTTCGTCATCGCCTCGTCAGCTCACCGCAACGCTTCGATCGCCGCGCGGTAGTCCTTCGACTTGAAGACCGCGTTTCCTGCGACGAGCACGTTCGCTCCCGCCGCGACGACTTCCTTCGCCGTCGTCGGGTTGATGCCGCCATCCACTTCGATGTCCACGGCGAGCTTTCGCGCGTCGAGTATGGCGCGCAGGCGCCGCACCTTGTCGACGGTGGAAGGAATGAAGGCCTGGCCTCCGAAGCCGGGATTCACCGACATCAACAACACCTGCGTGACCTCGGGAAGGATCTCTTCGATCGCCGACAGCGGCGTCGACGGGTTCAACACCACGCTCGGCTTCGCTCCCGCGTTGCGGATCTGCTGGAGCGTGCGGTGGAGATGCGGGCACGTCTCCTGGTGCACGGTGATGATGTTGGCGCCAGCCTTCGCGAAGTCGTCGATGTACTTCTCGGGCTCGACGATCATCAGGTGCACGTCGAGCGGCAGCGTGGTGGCCCGCTTCACCGCCTCGACCACCAGCGGCCCGATGGTGATGTTGGGCACGAAGCGGCCATCCATCACGTCGACGTGCACGTAGTCGGCGCCCGCGGCCTCGATGGCCTTCACCTCTTCAGCGAGTCGCCCAAAATCAGCAGAGAGAATCGAGGGAGCGACACGCACGCGGGCCATGTCGCGTTGGTACCGCAGCGCCCCCATTCCGTCACGAACTCGCGGCGGTTGTTGAAGCTCGGGTGCTTAGGGAGGAACATCGCCACCGTGGCGAACGAGCTCGAAGAGAACACCTCGCCGTCGATGTCCCCCCTGCGTCAGGCGCTGCGGAGAGCCGACAAGCTCCAGGCGATCCTCGACATCGCCAAGGTGATGGCGGCGCAGCACAACCTCGATGAGCTGCTCCCGCTGATTCTTCGCGAGGCCGCGCGCGTGGTGGAAGCCGATCGCTGCTCGCTCTTCATCCTCGATCGCCAGCGCAACGAGCTGTGGAGCCGCGTCGCCCAGGGCGCCAAGACCGAGATTCGCGTGCCGTTGGGTCAGGGCATCGCCGGTTCCGTCGCGCAGACCGGCGACGTGGTGAACCTCATCGACGCGTACGACGATCCCCGCTTCCAGCGCGACTGGGACATCAAGACCAACTACCGCACCAAGAGCGTGCTCTGTGTGCCGATGCGCGACACGCGCGGCGACGTGACCGGCGTGATTCAGGCGCTCAACGCGGCCGATGGCGCGTTCGATGACGAAGACGTCGAGCTGCTCATCGCGCTCGGTGGTCAGGCGGCGCAGGCGATCGAAAACGCGATGCTGCACGAGGAAATCAACCGCCTCTTCGAAGGCTTCGTGCAGGCCTCGGTGATGGCCATCGAGTCGCGCGATCCGACGACGGCAGGTCACTCGGGCCGCGTGGCGTCGCTCACCGTCGGGCTCGCCCAGGCCGCTGAGCTCGCGATCGGTGGGCCGTACAGAGATCTCAAGTTCACGACGGATCAGATTCAGGAGATCCGGTACGCGTCGCTCCTCCACGACTTCGGGAAGATCGGCGTGCGCGAGCCGGTGCTGGTGAAGGCCGAGAAGCTGTATCCGCACGAGCTCGAGGTGCTGAAGCAGCGCTTCGAGTTGGCGCGCAAAGATCGCCAACTCGCGAGCTACGTGCGCCGGCTCGACGGCATCAAGCTTCGCGGAGACCGCGCCATCGACGAGGTGGTCGGCGAAGAGAACGAGCGACTGACGCGCGAGCTCAAGGAGATCGACGACGCGCTCGACTTCATCTTGCAGTGCAACCGGCCGACGGTGCTCGCGCAGGGCGGCTTCGAGCGACTCACCGGCCTCGCGGGGCTGTCGTTCAACGACTCGCGCGAACGGCCGCAGATGCTGCTGACACCCAACGAGGTGCAGGTGTTGTCGATTCCGCGCGGCTCGCTGTCGGCCACCGAGCGCCGCGAGATCGAGTCGCACGTCACGCACACCTTCCGCTTCCTCGCGCAGATCCCGTGGACGCGAACGCTCAAGCGCGTGCCGGAGATCGCCTACGCCCACCACGAGAAGCTCGACGGCAAGGGCTACCCGCGCGCGGTGCCGGGAGATCAGATCCCCGTGCAGTCGAAGATGATGGCCATCAGCGACATCTACGACGCGCTCACCGCGAGCGATCGTCCGTACAAGAAGGCCGTGCCTCACGAGCTGGCGCTCGACATCCTCAAGAAGGAATCGGAGAGCGGGCAGCTCGACAAGGAACTCTTCACGATCTTCGTCGAGGCCGAGGTCAGCAAGAAGGCGCTGCGCGCGAAGTGAGGTCGCGATGAGTCTGGCGCTCTTGCTGCTGCTCGCTCAGGTCTCTGGTCCTCCGACGCGCGTCCGCCTCGATGACGCCCGGCGCGAGCTCAGCGATCTCAAATACAAAGAGGCGGCCCGAACGCTGGCCGACGTCGCGCAGCGCCCCAACCTCACGCGCGCCGAGGCGCTCGAGTTCTACACGACCGATGGCTTGTGCAAGGCAGGTCTCAACGACACTGCCGGCGCGCGGAAGAGTTTCGGCTTCGCGCTGTTGCTCGACCCGCAGTTCAAGCTCGCGGGGAAGCCAGCGCCGCGCGTCAGCACTCCATTCCTCGAGGCGAAGGCGTGGGCGAAAGAACACGCGCCACCCGACCTGACCCTGAGCGACAAACGAGACACCGGCGCGACGTGGACCCTGGTGTTCACCGTGCCTCCGGCTGAAACCGAGTTCACCAACAACGTGCTCTTCGCGCTGACCGACGGAACGGGCACGCGCGAGGTCGAGCTGCCGATCGCTCAGGCCGGGAAGCTCGAAGTTCCCGCCGACACCTCGACTCGCGTGACGTGGAAGGTGCGCGACACGCGCGGGTGGACGCTGAGCGAGGGTGGCCCGGTCGCGCTCGAGCCGCGGGTGGCGCCGAAGCCCTCGCTACCACCCGTCGCGACCTATCTGCCGAGGAACGTGGCGCAGCCGCAGCTCGGGCCGACTGCACCGCCTCCGCGCCGACGCGTCTTCACGTGGATCAGCGGCGGCCTGTCGGTGCTCAGCGCGGGCGCCGCGGTCGCCCTCGGCTTCTTCGCGCGCGATACGCAGCTGTCGTTGATCTCCTCGATGCACGACAGCAGCACCGCGAACTACCTCGTCGAAAGACTGAGAACGGAATCCACCCTCACCAACGTCTCGTGGATCGCGGCGGGCGCCTTCCTCGTCGCTGGCGTGATCCTGTTCTTCGTGGAGGGCTCGTGAAGCGAGGGGCCCTCACGCTGACGCTCGCGCTGATGGCGTGCGTTCCGTCGTACACTGGAGCTCCGTGCGCCTCTGACGACAACTGCCCAACGGGCCAGATCTGCGAGACGGGGCGCTGCGACTACGGGGCGCGCCCCCCGGGGACGTGCCGATCTGAGACCCAGCCAGGCGGCTGCGG
This sequence comes from Archangium sp., assembly GCA_016792935.1. Lineage (GTDB taxonomy): Bacteria > Myxococcota > Myxococcia > Myxococcales > Myxococcaceae > Archangium_A. The sequence goes on from JAEUJS010000378.1 coordinate 5,657, forward strand.
CTACGGGTCGGTGTGCACCAGCGCGAACTCCTGCCAGGCGATCACCGAGGGCCAGTGCACGCACATCGGGAACACCTTCATGTCGATGCGCTCGCCGTGGACCTCGACCTCGACGGGGCCCGTGATCTTCAACGTCATCGATGAGGTCGACGTCGCAGCCGATTGCGCGAGCGACAACGCCTTCACGATGACCGTGTACGCGTACTCGACCTTCGTCTCGTTCCCCACTGACGTCAACGCGCTGCCCGCGCTGCGCTCGTACGGCTCGCTCGGCACACCGACCGAGCTCAAGCCTCGCCTGCTGCAAACCCGATACACGGTCTTCAACGACGGTGGGCAGGTCGGTGTCACCTTCACGCTCTGCGCTCCCTCGACACGGCTCGAGCTCGGGCTGGCGTTCGAAGGCGGCAACGGCGTGTGCACCACCCAGACTCGATGACCGCACACCTCCAGACCTGGGTTCCCGGGCTCACCGTCGGCAGCTACGTGCTCGCCCGTGAGCTGGCACGCGGCGGCATGGGTGAGATCTGGCTCGCGCGTCAGGCCTCGACTCCGGAATTCGATCGGCTCGTCGTGCTCAAGCGCGTCATCGGCAGCAGCGGCGATGATTCGTCGGCGATGACGATGTTCCTCGACGAGGCTCGCATCGCCTCGAAGCTGAGCCACCCCAACGTGGTTCAGGTGTTCGAGCTCGGTCGTGATGGGGGCTCGGTGTTCCTGGTGATGGAATACCTCACCGGTCAAACGCTCAGCCGCTTCGCGCGCAAGATGATCGAGACCGCGGGGCGCGTGCCGCCATCTCTCGCGGTGACACTCATCGCCGCCGCGGCGCGCGGGCTCGGCTACGCACACCGGCGCGTCGACCTCGAAGGCAAGCCGCTCCACATCGTTCACCGCGACGTGTCGCCGCAGAACCTCTTCGTCACCTACGACGGCGAAGTGAAGGTGCTCGACTTCGGAATCGCGCGCGCCGCCGGCCGACTCGGCAAGACGATGACGGGCGTGGTGAAGGGCAAGGTGGCGTACATGAGCCCGGAACAGGCCGCCGGGGGAGGCGTCGAGATCACCGGCGCCGCTGACGTCTACGCGCTCGGCATCATCCTCTTCGAGCTCGTCACCGGCACCCGCTTCTATCGCGAGCTCGATGATCTCGGCGTGCTGCGCCGGCTGGCGATCTCCGCTGAAGCACCCCGGCCCTCGAGCCGTGGCGTGCCGGTGGAGACCGCGCTCGAGGCCTTGATCATGCGCGCGCTCGCCCCCGAGCCCGCCGATCGTTTCGTCGATGGTCAGGCGTTCTCGGAATCTCTCGACGCCTGGCTGCGCGCCAACCCGCCCGCGGTGCACGAGCCGACGCTCCGCGCGACCATGCATCAGCTCTTCGCACCGGAAGTGGGCGCGCTCGGAGAGTTCCACCGACAGGCCGCAGCGACGCCCGCGATCGCAAGCAACCCGTCGATGCCTGACCGCGTCAGCACCCCGGCCGACAAGTCTGCCGACACGCGCGCGCACCCGCTCCCGGCAGAGCGGCGACCAGGTCTCGGCACCAACACTTCGCCGCTGCCGTCAGTCCCCGAGGAACGGCGCCCGCCGAGTCTCGTCACCGACACCTCGCCGATTGCCGAAGACCGCCGGCCGCCGAGCCTCGTCACCGACACCTCGCCGATTGCCGAAGACCGCCGGCCGCCGAGCCTCGTCACGAGGCCCTCGCAGCCAGTGGCCGAGCGCGCGCCGGAGCCGCGTCGGCCCAATGTGCCCGCGCCGAGGCCGACGAAGACGCCGCTGGTCGGCGCACTTCTCACCGGGCTCATCATCGCTGCAGTCGTCGCCGTGGGCTTCGTCGCGTGGCCACGCGCTTCGCTTCCGTCAGTCTCGCCGCCAGCGGCCATTCGCCCAGCCGACTCGTCGGCTGATTTGATCGACGCCGGCCCGCCTGCCCTCGCCGCGAAGGCACCCAACGTTGATCCGCCGGCACACCCACCCATGCGGCCTGAGGCGGCAGTCGAGCAGACACCGCCACCGCCCGCTCGGCCCGAGCCAGTCGTCCAAACACCACCCACGGGATCTCCTCAGCCACGCGCACCGAAGGCCGGCTCGTTGTCTCTCAACACCGAACCGTGGACGCGGGTCTTCCTCGGCAAGAAAGCACTCGGCGACACGCCGCTGATCGGTGTCGCGATCCCCAGCGGGACACACCGGCTGCGGCTGGTGAACGAAGCCGAACACATCGACACCGTCATCGAGGTCAAGATCCAGCCGAACGAGACGACGGTGAAGAAGATCGCGTTCTGAAGCGCGACGTCACTTCTTGAACGACTTCAGGTGCGCGAACGCTGGCGCGAGCCGCCCCACCGCGATCGCGTCGCGAACGTCGATCACCCCACCCCGCACATCGAGCGTCTCGAGCTGTTTCACCAGCGGAGCGTTCGCCAGCTCGATGAGGAAATCCGCCGTCCACGTGGTGTGACCCACCTCGAGGTGTTTGAGCGCGGGGACGTTCTTCGCGTCGAGCAGGGCGCGGAGATCGGTGGCGACCGGGGCGCGGCCAACGAACTGCTCGGGCTCCGGCGGCTCGAACTCCGGAGCGCTGTCAGGCCACTGCCCCGGCCACAGCGTCAACTTCTCGAGCTTCGGGAGCGGATAGGCTGCAATCGCCCGCAGCGTCGACGCGCGCAGAAAGCGGCTGCGCAACGAGACCTGCTTCAGCGTCGGAGGCAGCGTGGTGAAGGAGATGCCTTCGCCGTGCACCGTGAGACGTTCGAGGCGCGGCGTGGCGGCGAAGAGCGGCTGCAGGTCACCGACCCAACGCGGCGGACGGTAGATGCGCGCTCCCGGCGTTCCCGGAGGGTCGGTGGTGATCATCCAGTTCGACGAATCGACCTTCAACTCGACACGCTTGCGGCTCCGATCGCCTACGCGCAATTCGGTCAGCGCGGGGAGCGACTGCCCAGCGAGCATTTCCAGCGCCCACTCGAATTCCCCGCGCTTGCCCAGCGTGCCCATGCCGACGTTGTCCGGGTATTCCTGAGAGAGCGAGAGCTGCGTGAGGAACTGCGCGCAAGGCGCGGTCAGCAGGGCTCGGAGGACATCGCGGCGATCCACTCCGTCGTCGGTCCACGGGCGCTCGAGATCGACGGCGCGCAGGTGACCGGCGAACCAGTTCGCGTCGAATGAGCCGTCCGTGCTCCACCGGTCGAGCGCCGTGTCGAGCGAGTCGAAGCCGGTTGCGCCGCTGCGCCGTGCCTGACGGAGCGCTTCGATGCGCGGCGACTTCGGATCCTGCAGCTCGAGGAGGCACAGCTCGCCGGTCGGATCTCCGCGCGTCTGCAGCCAATCGGCGTAGACCAGCCACCGCTCGCGATCGGCGAGCGACTCACGGAGGTGTTCGGCCGGGCTCACCTCTCGATGGTGTGGAGCCGCAGCGAGTTGATGCGGCCGGCCTGACCAACGGGCGCTCCGAAGACGATCACCACGCGATCACCGCGCCTGGCGAGACCACGCGCGAGCAGTTCTTCCTCGACGCGCTTCACCATCTCTTCGGTCTCCTGCACCGGCTCGAGCACGCGCGGCATCACACCCCACAACAGCGAGAGGCGACGGCGCACTTCCTGGTTCGGGGAGAAGGCGATGATCGGCACCTGCGGCCGGTAACGCGACAAGAGACGCGCCGTGGTGCCAGTCAGCGTGAAGGCGACGATGATCGCCGCTCCGGCTTCGCGGGCGGCGCGGCAGGCGACTCCGCACGTCACGTCGGGGAACTCGGCGGGAATCTTCACCGGCTCGCCCGTGCCGATGCGCGGGAAGCTCTGACGCATCGCCGACTCGGCCGCCTCGACGATGCGGTTCATCATCTCGACCGACTCGATGGGGTAGCGACCGCTGGCCGATTCGCCCGAGAGCATCACCGCGTCGGTGTTGTCGAAGATCGCGTTGGCGACGTCGCTTGCCTCGGCGCGCGTGGGGCGCGGGTGATCGATCATCGAGTTGAGCATCTGGGTGGCGACGATCACCGGCAGGCCGCGCTGATTCGCGCGACGGATGATGTCTTTCTGAATCGCCGGCACTTCTTCAGGCGGAATTTCCACGCCGAGGTCACCGCGCGCCACCATCACGCCGTCGGTCTTGTCCAGGATCGCGTCGAGCCGCGCGATGGCCTCGGGCTTCTCGAGCTTGGCGATGATGGGCACCACCCTGCCCGCTTCCTGCATCGCCTGGCGGCAGAGATCGATGTCCTGTGGGTTGCGCACGAACGAGAGCGCCACCATGTCGACTCCGGCCTTCAAGCCGAAGATGAGGTCTTCCTTGTCCTTGGGCGTGAGCGCGTCGGCTCGCAGCGCGACGCCCGGCAGGTTGATGCCCTTGTTGTTCTTGAGCGTGCCGCCGTGAATGATCTCGCAGCGGATCAGCTGCTTCTTGTCGGTCTGCAACACACGCAGTTCCAACAAGCCGTCGTCGACGAGAATGCGGTCACCCACGTTCACGTCGGCCGCGAGGTGCGGGTAGGTGGTGCTGACGAGTTCCTGGGTGCCGAGCACCGACTCGTCGGTGGTGATCGAGAGCTCCTTGCCCTCGACGAGCTCGATGCTGCCCTTCTCGAGCTTGCCGGTGCGGATCTTGGGGCCCTGGAGATCTCCCAGAATGCCGACCGCCTTGCGCACCTTGAGCTGGGCGGCGCGCAGGCGCTCGACCGTCAACATGTGGTCGGCGTGCGTGCCGTGGCTGAAGTTGAGCCGAGCCACGTCCATACCGGCGTGGATGAGCTTCTCGAGCATCTCTTGCGAGTTGGTTGCAGGTCCGAGGGTACACACGATCTTCGCGCGTCGCATGGCGGGCGTTATACGGACCGCTGTGTTGCTCTTCCAGAAGCGCTTTCAGGCAGGCATCGTCGATGGCGCAGTGCGTCTCACCTTCCGGCTGTGGGACAAGCCCCACGTCAAAGTCGGCGGGAGGTACCGCGTGCACCCCATCGGCGTCGTCGAGGTCGATGCGGTCGAGCTGGTGAAGCTCAAGGACATCTCCGAGGCCGACGCGAAGGCCGGCGGCTTCGTGAGCCGGGCCGAGATGATCGACTACATGAAGCCAGTGGCGAAGAAGCCGCTGCGGGCCACGACGAGGGTCTTTCGCGTCGCGTTCCACCACGGCGGCGACGGAGATCGCGTCACCATCGCGCTCGACGAGAACATGAGCGCTGAAGACGTCGCGGCGCTCGACGCGCGCCTGACGAAGTGGGACGGCAAGAAGCCGTGGACGAAACAGACCTTCGCCCTGATTGCGAAGCACCCTCGCGTCGCCGCGTCTCAGCTCGCCGCGAAGGTCGGGCGTGAGACCGAGCCGTTCAAGATCGACGTGCGCAAGCTCAAGAAGCTCGGCCTCACGCAGAGCTTCGAGGTCGGTTACGAAATTTCGCCGCGCGGGAAGAAGTACCTGGAACTGAGCAAGCGTTAGCGCCTGAGCAGTTCCTGCAGGTGCTCTTTTTCCCACGCGATGGCGGCGGCGTACTTCGGCCACTTCCGCTCGCGATCGCGGAACGCCCGCGGGTGGTGCACGTGCCGCCCGGTGTCGCGATCGCTCGGGAAGAGCTGATGCAGCATCTCGTGGAAGACGATGAACTCCACGAAGTAGCGCGGCACGTCGGGGCGATCGAGCGCGGGGTGAATGCGGATCTCTCTGCCCTTGTGGTCGTACACGCCGAGGCGAATCGACTTGCGACGTCGCTTGCCGGGCAGCCTTCCCCACCCGATGCGCGCGACGATTTCGCCGGCGAAGTGCTCGGCATTGATGGTGTCGAAGAGCGCCTGCAGATCGAAGCAGCGGCCGCGCGGCTCCAGCACGGTCTC